>DATAXV010000163.1:0-33094 GCA_036272915.1 Candidatus Dormiibacterota bacterium | reverse complement strand
GGGCCAGCAGGGCCTGGTCGCGGGAGCGCGCGAACTCCTTGGACAGGGTCTTCTGCTCGGCGCGTGCCGTCTCCGCGGCGCCCTGCGCGGCGCGCCAGGCGGCGTCGACGGTGAGGAGCTGGTCGACCGGGGCGGGCTCGCCCTTCCTCTCGGCGCAGTCCTTGACCAGCTGGGGGTTCTTGCGGATGAAGTCCAGGCTCAGCATCGTCCTCTCACGCCTCCTTCATCTGGGGAAAGAGGATCACGTCGCGAATCGCGGGCTGGCCCGTCAGCAGCATCAGGAGTCGATCGATGCCGATGCCGAGACCGCCCGTCGGGGGCATGCCGACCTCGATGGCGCGGAGGAAGTCCTCGTCGAAGGGATGGGCCTCCTCGTCGCCGGCCGCCCGCTGTGTCGCCTGCTCCTCGAAGCGGCTGCGCTGGTCGACGGCGTCGGTCAGCTCGGTGAAGGCGTTGGCCAGCTCCCGGCCGGCGGCATAGAGCTCGAACCGCTCCACGAACCGGGGGTCGTCCTCGCGGCGGGTGGCCAGCGGCGAGATCTCCACCGGGTAGTCGATGACGAAGGTAGGCTGGCGCAGGGTCGGCTGGACCGCCTTCTCGAAGACGTCGTTGAGCTCCTCGCCGACCAGCTCCCGGCCGGTCGCCTCCAGCACCAGGTCCTGCATACGCGCCCGGCGCAGCGGCGGGCGCCAGTTCAGCGTCTCCTCCTGGAAGGCGATCTCGGCGCCCACCCCCATGGCCTCGGCGGAGGCGCAGATGATGGCCTCGGTCAGCTCCATCATCCCCTCGTAGTCGGTGTAGGCCTGGTAGCACTCGAGCATCGTGAACTCGGGGTTGTGGCGCGGCGACAGGCCCTCGTTGCGGAAGGTCCGGCCGATCTCGTAGACGCGCTCGATCCCGCCGACGATCAGCCGCTTCAGGTACAGCTCCAGCGCGATGCGCAGGTACATGTCGCGGTGCAGGGCGTTGTGATGGGTGACGAAGGGCTTGGCGTGGCCGCCGCCCGGAATCTCCTGCAGCAGAGGTGTCTCGACCTCGAGGAAGCCGCGTCCGTCGAGCAGGGCGCGGATGGCGCGGATCATCGCCGCCCGCTGCTCGAACACCCTGCGCACGTCGGTGTTGACGATCAGGTCCAGGTACCGCTGCCGGTACCGCACCTCCTGGTTCTGCAGGCCGTGGAACTTCTCCGGCAGCGGGCGCAGGGACTTGGTCAGCAGCTGGTAGCCATGCACCTCGACGCTGATCTGGCCGCGGCGGGTGCGGTAGACCGGCCCCTCGGCGCCGATGATGTCGCCGAGGTCGAGGTCGCGGAGGAACGCCGCCTGGGCCTCCTCGCCGATCACGTCGCGCTGGAGGACGAGCTGGATCCTCCCCGCCCCGTCCTCCAGGTCGGCGAAGATGACGCCGCCGCTGGGGCGCCTCGCCCTGAGCCGGCCGGCGACCCGGACCGGCTCGGTCCTGGAGTCCGGGTCCTCTCCGAGCAGGGCCGCCGCCTCTTCGGTGGTGTGCGTGCGCGAGTAGCCGCGCACGTAGGGCTTGATGCCCTCCTCCTGGAGACGGCGAAGCTTGAGGCGCCGGTCGCGGATGACGGCGGACTCGTCCTGGTCGGAAGGATTGGTGCTCATCGGTCTTTGGGCTGCTCCATGACCCGTTGAGGGTCGCTCGGGCTCGATCTGCGGGCACGCCGCCACGCCGGTTGGCGGAACCGGTGGTCAGAGTAGCGTCTGTGCCCGGCCCGACGCCGGGGCGCTGGTCAGCTGACGGCCACCACGACGAGGGTCGAGCTTCCCATCGGCGCCTCGAAGGCGACCTCGTCTCCGGCCCGGTGGGAGAGCAGCGCCATCCCCAGCGGGCTCTCGTCGGAGATCTTGCCCTGCAGGGGGTCGGCCTCGGCCGGGCCGACGATGGAGAAGACCTGCTCCTCCTCGCTGTCCTCGAAACGGATCCGGACGTCGGCGCCGAGGGCGACGACTCCGCTCTCGCGGGGCTCCTCGTCGATGAGGACGGCGTGGCGCAGGATCCCCTCCAGGCGCAGGATGCGCCCCTCCAGGAGACCCTGTTCGTTCTTCGCCTCGATGTACTCGGCGTTCTCGGTGATATCGCCGAAATCGCGGGCCGCGCGGATACGGTCGGCTATCTCCGGCCGTTCGCGGAGCAGGCCGTCCAGCTCTTCCTCGATGTTGTGGAGTCCGTCTCTGGTGACGTGAACCGGCTTGTCTTCCATAGAGGAAGCGAGATGCTACCACGGGCGCGGCGGCGATGCGGAGCGATCACTCCGCCACGCGCCGGTCCCAGATCGGGCACCCCCGAGGGCGTCCGATCAGTAGGTGATGACGCTGTGGACCTCGCAGTCGCCGAGCAGGGCCCGGCCGCCGAGGTCGGTGAGCTCGATCAGGAACTGGAGCCCGACCACGTCGCCGCCGAGCTCGCGGATCAGGGCGACCACGGCGGCGGCGGTGCCGCCGGTGGCGATCACGTCGTCGACGACCAGCACGCTCGCCCCCCTGGGCACCGCGTCCTCATGGATGTGGAGCTCGTCGTCCCGGTACTCCAGCTGGTAGGAGACGCTGCGCGTGGGTCCCGGAAGCTTGCCCGCCTTGCGGATGGGCACGAACCCGGCGCCCATGGCCAGCGCCATCGGCGCGGCGAACATGAAGCCGCGCGCCTCCATGGCGGCGACGTAGTCGACCCCGCGGTCCTGCCAGGGCCTGCTCATCGCCTCCACCGACTCGCGGAACGCGGCGGCGTTGCCGAGCAGCGGGGTGATGTCGCGGAAGAGGATGCCCGGGATCGGGAAGTCGGGGATGTCGCGGACGTAGCTGCGCAGGTCTGGAGCCATATCGATGCGCCCAAAGTGTACGGGCGGCCACCCTGCCGGTACCGGGGCGCCCGAGGTGTGCGACGCTGAACCGGTCGTGACCGACGAGACCGCGACCCTGGCTCCCGCCCTCAGCCGCTATGCCGCCGCCTTTCACGGCGCCGTCGGCTCCGGCCATCACGTGGCCTCGCCGCTCGGCGCCTGGATGCTCCTCGCCCTCGTCGCGCCCGCCTCTGAGGGCGCCGCGCGGGCGGAACTGGAGGGGGTCCTGGGCGTTGACGCCGGCAGCGCGGCGAGGGTCGTCGCCGACCTCCTCGAGCACCCCCATCCGGCGGTGGCGGCGGCCGTCGCCACCTGGTCGCGGGCGGAGGCGGCCACGCCTGGGCTGCGGACCTGGCTGGGCGGGCTCCCGGCCGCGGTGGAACGGGGGCCGGTGCCGGGCCAGCGGGAGGCGGACCGCTGGGCGGCGGAGCGGACCCAAGGTCTGATCGACCGCTTCCCCCTCGACCTCGGCCCGATGAGCCTCCTCGTACTCGCCTCGGCGCTCGCCACCCGGGTCTCCTGGCGGGACCCGTTCGAGGTCGTCCCCGCCGACCGGCTCGGCGCCGACAGCGCCTGGGCCTCGCGCCTCCACCGGGCGCTCCTCGCCCCGCGGCGCCACCGGCAGCTGATCGCGGCGACCGAGGAGGCGGGCGACGTCGCCGTCCATGCCGCCGGCGCCGTCGAGGGGCTCCTGGTGACCTCGGTCATCGCCGCGCCGGCGGTGCCCATGGACCGGGTGCTGGCCGCCGCCGACCGTATCGCCCGCGCGCTGGCCGCCGGCGAGGATCCGGCCCGCCGCCGCCTCGCCGACCTGCCTCTGGGCGAGGGCCCGGCCTGGACCCTGCGCGAGGAGGAGGCCGCCGGCGCGGTGGGCGCCGAGCGCTACGAGACGGTGCTCCCCGCCTGGGCTGCCCGCAGCGACCACGACCTGACCGGCCCTCGGGCCCTCGGCTTCCCGGCCGCGGCCGCCGCCCTGGCCCCGATGATTCGCGGCGCCGAGCGCCTCCAGGCCCGGCAGTCGGCGATGGCCCGCTACTCCAGCACCGGGTTCGAGGCGGCGGCGGTCACCGGCATGCAGTTCTTCCGCCACACCGTCCCGGCCCCACACCTGGTCCGGACCGCCCAGATCCGCTTCGGGCATCCCTTCGCGGTCGTCGCCGTGTGCGAGGCGGACGGCGGTCCCTGGGCCGGCCTGCCCGTCTTCTCGGCCTGGGTGGCGGAGCCGGAGGACGCTGAGGCGGCGCCCTCGGGCTGAGGCGGCCCGGCCCTCAGCCCACCCCCAGCGCGAACACGTGCATGGCGGTGATCCGCCCGCCGCTGGCGACCGAGGTGTCGCTGGGCGGGGCCCGCCACCCCCGCCTTGCTGGCCGGGTTGGTGTCCTTGATGTAGGGCAGCGTGGCGACGGCGTCGTTCTCCGGCCCGGGGGGATCGAAGTACTTGTCCAGCGTCACGCTGTAGGTGCTGGTGGTGCCGTCGGTGTAGAAGACGCTGCCGCTCCCGCCCTGGCTGGAGGGGCTGCCAGCCCCCAGGAAGTCGAGGGTGCCGCCCGAGCCGGAGAGGAGGATGACCTGTCCCTGGGCGAGCACGTTGTCGTGCTGCCCGGCCGGCACCGACGGCCAGGTGAAGGTGATGCCGTCGTGGGTGAGGGCGCTCCGGGCGCGAGGCCGGCGGCGGTCAGGGAGGTACCGCGCGGTCCCGTTGATGGTCGGCGTGGCCGCCGTCAGCGCGCCGTCGCAATCGACGAAGACCCGCATCCGGGAGAGTCTCTGGGGCAGTTGGAGGTAGCGCGCCGATAGACCACACCTGCTCCCAGGTCGACGGATCCCACCGCCGCCAGGTCAGTGGCGTCACCGGCAGGGAACCCGGAGTCGTCGAAGCCGGGCTGCTCGCTGCCGGCGACCTAGGCCCCGCCGAAACAGCCAGCCCCGGTCCAGACCGAGCGTCAGCGCGGCCGGGCCGCTGGAGGCGGTCGACGCTGCGCTGGCGGCCGAGGCCGGCGCGGTCCTCAGCAGCGAGAGGCCTGCCGCCGTCGCGGCGCCGACCAACCGGGAGCGGGACATCCCGGCGGGATCGTGCTCCATCCCCGCTCCCTCCACCCGGCGCGGCCGGGCCCCACGTCGACTCCCTCGCCGGCGGCCCCTGGATTCCGCCGGCGCCGGGCCGGGTCAGGGCAGGGAGGGCGGATGCGAGCGAGCCCACGTCTCCAGCAGCCCGGCCAGCTCCTCGACCTCGGTGGCGCGGCCGGCCACGCGGTCAGGGCTGGGAGCGCCGGCGAAGTCGCGGAGCTCGAGTGAGCGGGCGGCGCCCCAGGGCGCGCGGTGGGTTCCCTCGACGACCTGCTCGCCGACCTCCCGGTGTGCCTGGCGGAAGGGTGTCCCCTCACGCACCAGCTGCTCGGCGGAGTCGGTGGCGTAGAGGTCGGGGTCCTCCAGCGCCGCGGCCAGGCGGTCCCGATCGAAGGCCAGCCGCTCCACCATCAGCCGCACCGCCTCCAGGCTCTGCTGGGCGTTGGTGACCGTGGAGAAGAGGGCGATCTTGTCCTCCTGGAGATCGCGGTCGTAGGTCAGGGGCAGGCCCTTGAGCACGGTGGCCAGCGCGACCAGGCCGCCCAGCGAGCGGCCGGCGCGGCCCCGGACCAGCTCGGCGATGTCCGGGTTCTTCTTCTGGGGCATGATGCTGGAGCCGGTCGAGATCTCGTCGGCCAAGCGGACGAAGCCGAATTCCGCGCTCGACCAGAGCACGACGTCCTCGCCCAGCCGGCTGAGGTGCAGCCCGAGCACGGCGCAGGCATACACGAGGTCGAGGGCGAAGTCGCGGTCGGCGACGGCGTCCATGCTGTTCTGGGTCAGCCGCTCGAAGCCCAGCACCTCGGCCACGGTCTCCCGCTCCAGGGGCAGCGTCGATCCGGCCAGGGCGCCCGAGCCGAGCGGCATCTCGTCGGCGGCGTCGTAGGCGCGACGGGCGCGGTCGGCATCGCGCAGCAGCGGCTGGGCGTGGGCCAGCAGGTGGTGGCCGACGGTGACCGGCTGAGCCCGCTGCAGGTGGGTGTAGCCAGGCATCGGCCAGCCCGCCATCTCGGCCGCCCGGCGGGCGAGGATGTGGACCACGGCGGCGATCTCGGCGACCAGCCCGGCCGCCGCGGAGCGGCAGTAGAGGCGCAGGTCGAGCGCCACCTGGTCGTTGCGCGACCGGCCGGCGTGCAGCCTGGCACCCGCCTCCGGCGAGATCTCGGTCAGCCGGCGCTCGACCGCGGTGTGGATGTCCTCATCGCTGTCGAGGAAGGCGAAGTTGCCCTGGTCGAGTTCCTTCCGCACCAGCTTCAGCCCCCGCTCCGTCTCCTCCAGTTCGGCGTCGTTGAGCAGCCCGGCGGCGTGCAGGCCGCGAGCGTGCGCGATCGAGCCGGCGACGTCGAAGGCGTAGAGCTCGTAGTCGACCTCGAGAGAGGAGCTGAACGTCTCCAGTTCAGGCAGGAGGCCCTTGCGGAAGCGGCCGCCCCAGAGCTTGGAAGGTGGCATCCCGCTCAAGGGTAACGGGTCGGGCCGGGGCCGCCTCCGGCGGCCGGTCGGCGACGACCGATCAACCCCTTCGGACCGCGGGCCGTCCCCGCGACGCGAGGGCCCGGCGCCCCCCGTCGAGCCCGGCGCGCCCACGCGGCGTGGGCGGAGACGGGGACGTGCGGGACGGGCAGCCGGGCCCGGTGCCGGTGACCGTGGAGCTGGGGGGCCTCATGCCCCCCAGCGAGCCACTCGGTCCCAGATTGCATCGTTGGGCCGCGAGCCATGGCGAAACGCGCTCGTCGATGGTCGGCGGCCGTTTCCTGTCCAAGCGGCGGCGTCCGTGGTGACCGAGGTCACGCGGTCCCCGAAAAGACGTCGTCGAGAAAGTCGAACTCGATCTGATTGCCGAGGTTGCGGTTGTTCATCGCGCAGTGAGCTTCGCCTCCCTCGGTCTCCTTGATGAGACGGGCGCGCTTTGGTCCCCTGAGGAGCTCATAGAACCTGCGAGCGTCGGTGACCATGGCGCCCTCGCCTTCCCCTCCGACGTTGAGGACCGGGCAGGTGATCTTGTCCTCCAGGCCCCACAGGTCGAATTCCTTGAGGTAGTCGAGGTAGTCGCGTACCGGGCGGTCCAGCATCCCGAAGCGTTCGCGTATGTCGCCGAGGAGCAGGCGGGCCATCGGCGAGGCCTGATCGGCGAGCGACTCGAGGTCGGTCCTGTCCGCGTAGGGCTCATCGGGGTCGAGACCGATCAGGCTCATGATCCCCGGGAGAAATGACGGGGTGAGACAGCTGGCCACCATCGCCTTGATGCGCTTCTCACCGGCCATGGCTCGCGGGGCGAAGAGGCCGCCCATGCTGTACCCGGTCAGGGAGAGGTGTTCTGGCTTGACGTCCGCGCGACTCAGGGCATAGTCGACGATGTAGCGGAACTGCACATCGATGTCGGGTCGGAACGTCAGCTCCGGGTCGGAGTAGTAGGCGCCGCGCTGGCCCGGGATCTCGATCAGGAGCGCGTTGTAGCCGCGCCGCACGGCGGCCGCTCCCGTGGTGAAGTAGTGCTCCTCGGGGGTCGTGTCGCCACCGCCGAGGATGATGGCGGTGGCACGCGGCTCCATCGTCTCCGAGGCCTTGACGAAGTAGCCGGGCAGGGTCTTTCCATTCTCGAACGGAATGTCGATGGCCTCACAGAGGAACCCGGCCAGACGGGCACCGGAGCGGAAGCTCTGGCGGTGCCGGTTCCAGAACGCGATCCGGTTCTTGTCGGTCCTCTCGTGAAAGAACCCTGCCGCTCGCCAGTAGGTCGAGGCACGCAGATACGCCTCGGCGGCGCTGATCCCATGGCCCTCGGACTCACACCTCGAGGCCGTCTCCTCGATGCGGGTTGCCGTCTCCTCCCACGCATCGCCCCATCCCCGCACATCGCCATCCCTGACCTTCGAGATGGTCGCGTAGCACTCGCCGACGGCCGCGCCCCCGTAGGGCGACACGCCGAGGATGGTGGCGAGCTGAAAGTCGAAGTTCGACCCGAATCGGCCAGGCAGGCCGGCGCTCGACATGAAGACCGTGGCTTCCTGCCGGAATTGAGAGTTCGCTTTCTCGGTCGCTGCCATTTCGATCTCCTTTGGGGGCGGAGTCCTGAAGCTCGGTGCACAGGCCCGCCCCGCCGGGCAGGATGTGGACATGGGCGGCTTCGCCCGCGAGGTCGGGGCAGGGGGACGCCAAGCGCCAAAAGAGGCGTCGGCGAGGCGGAGCACCCCAGCCGGAGGGGCCGGCACCGACGATGACGGCATCGGCGGTCATCGCGTCGTCACCCCCTCGAACAGAAGCGAAAGCGTGCGGTCCCGCAACTGGACCATGTAATCGGGATCACGCTTCGCCCGCTCCCGGATGTCCGAGAACCGCGGACCGATGATGCCGATGCCGGCCAGCGCCCCGAGCGCGCTCAGGTAGAAGGTCTCGAAGTCGCAGTCGGCGCGCAGGACGCCCTCCTCCTGCCCTCTCCGGTACAGCTCACCCAGCCCCTCTGGAATCTGGGAGAGGGAGACCTGTGGCACCCCGTCCCACTCGTTCAGCGCGTCCTGCAGGGCCAGCCGCGCAAACAGCGGCCGTTCGACCAGCGTGTGCTCAAACAGGCGCTCGAGCACCATCCGCAAACCCTGCTGCGGACCCAGCGACGCGGCCTCCTTCAGCTCCGGCTCCCAGGATCCGAGGCCACCCAGCCACTGGTCCTCCAGCACGGCGCGGTACAGGCCCTGCTTGCTGCCGAAGTGGTGATAGATCATCCGCTCGTTGACGTCCGCCCGCCGGACGATCTCATGCACCCTCGCGCCCTGAAGCCCGTGCCGTGCGAACTCCTCGGCCGCCGCCCCCAGCAGGACCTGCCGCGTGTCCCTTCCTGTTGTCGAGGCCATGCAGTAAATGTTTACTGCCTCAGGGATGAACTGTCAACACCGACGGACCGCGGGTACCACGCCACCCCCCCACCGAGGACGATTCGGGAGGAATCCGGCAGCGCCGGTATGGCAGTCTTGGCCCATGCCCTTCTGGAGCCGGCGCCGACCCGCGGCGGAGCCCGACACCGGATCGACACCGCTGGCCGACATCGCCGGCCTCCCCGACATCAGCGGGATGATCGAGGTGGCCGGCCGGCTGGGCCTGGGGACCGGTACTCCCAAGCGAGCCGCAGACGGCACCTACCAGGGCGCCTGGGTCCGCAGCCTGCGCGAGCGCAAGAAGGAGACCGGGGCGTGGACGATCCTCTCCTGGGGGCCGGATCAGAGCCACGCCCAGCGGGTCCAGATCGCCCGCTCCGGGCCGACCGGGACGATCCGGTCCGACGAGGTCATGGCCTACATGTTCGAGGTCCTCGGTGCGCTGCTCCCCACGGACCAGCTGGACGCGGCCGGCCAGTGGATCGCCACCCATCCGCGCGGCGGCATCACGAACCTGGGTGCCACGCACCTGATCCTCGCCGCATCCAGCGAATCCGACGCCGAGCGCCTCGACCTCACGGTGAGGTTCGCCGAGGAGCGGGCGGCCACCGGCTCGGAACCGGACCTGCAGATGACCAGCCCCGTCACCACCACGGCGGTCCTCGCCGTGGGATCGGCCGAGGGCATGGCCGACGGCGGGGCGATGCAGATGGGCGAGCGCTCCCAGCACACGCTGCGAGGAAAGGCCGAGGTGGGCCGGCCCATCCCCCAGATCACCTATCTCGCCTTCGACGCCGAGAACGTGGGCCTCCTCCAGGTGACCTGGTTCTATCCCGAGAACCGGCAGCTGGAGGCGGATGAGGCCTGGGCCTTCCTGCAGAGGACGATGGAGGCGCTGCTGCCCGCCGACGGGCTGACGGACGCGCTCGCCCTCATCCACGAGCGCCGCTTCGGCCAGGCCCTGATGCCGGGTGGCGCGGTCGCCCTCATCGAGCAGCACCGCTCACCGACCCGCAGCATCGGGTGGGTCTGGTCCCTGGTCGCCGAGGGCTGATCCCGCGGCGCCCGCGCCCCCGTTCATCGGTCACCTGGAGAGCCACATGATCACCGCCATCGGCCACGTCGCCTTCCGCATCTCCGACCTCGACCGGTCGCTCGACTTCTACTGCGGCCGACTCGGCTTCGAGGAGGCCTTCCGGCTGGAGCGCGACGGCGAGGTCTCACCGTGGATCGTCTACCTGCAGCTGGCCCCCGGCCAGTTCATCGAGCTCTTCCCCGGCGGCGAGGGGACCGAGGCCCCGGCGCGCAGCCGGCGGACCGGCTACAACCACTTCTGCCTGGTCGTCGACGACCTGCCCGCCACCCTGGCCGAGCTACGCTCCCGCGGCCTCGCCGTCGAGGGCGAGCCGAAGCAGGGGATGGACGGGAACTGGCAGTACTGGATCGACGACCCCGACGGCAACGCCGTCGAGCTCATGCAGATCGCCGCCGGATCACCGCAGGCGAAGGCCGAGCGGGACTGGGCGGCGCGCTGAGGGGTGGTCTCCCGCCGCGTCCTCAGTCGAGGCCGCGGCGGGCGGCCGCGGGCGCCCGGTCACCCCTGACCGAGGCGACCATGTCCAGCACCTGGCGGGTCTCGACGACGTTGTGGGCGCGGAACAGGGTCGCGCCGAGCCACGCCGACAGCGCGGTGATCGCCAGCGTACCCGGCAGCCGCTCCACGACCGGCACGTCGAGGGTCTCGCCGACCACGTCCTTGTTGGAGGCGGCGAGAAGGACCGGCCAGCCCATGGCCGCGATCTCGTCCATCCGGCGGATCGTCTCCAGCGACTGGGCGGTGGTCTTGCCGAAGTCGAGCCCGGCATCGACGATGATCCCGTCCGGCCGGGCGCCGAGGGCGACGGCGCGGGCGGCGAGGTCACCGGTCGTCCGAATGATGTCGGCGACGACGTCGGCGTAGCGGGGCCGGTCGGGCAGCGTCCGCGGCGCGTGGTGGCCGGCGTGGGTGCAGACGAGCCCGGCGCCGGTGCCCGCGGCGACCTCGGCCAGCTGCGGGTCGAAGCCCTCCCAGGCGTCGTTGATGAGGTCGGCGCCGGCCTCGACCGCGGCCAGCCCGACCCCGGCGCGCCAGGTGTCGACGCTGATCACCACGTCCGGGCGGCGACGGCGGAGGGCGGCGATCGCGGGGATCACCCGCTCGATCTCCTCGGCGACCGAGACCTCGTCGCCAGGTCCGGCCTTGACCCCGCCGATGTCGATGATCCCGGCGCCGGCGTCGAGCGCACGCTCGGCGGCTCCGACCGCCGCCTCGACCGCGTAGGTGGCGCCCCGGTCGTAGAAGGAGTCGGGCGTGCGGTTGACGATCGCCATCACCACCAGCTCGCCCGGTCCGAAGGTGCGCCGGCCCAGCCGGAGCGGCGCCCGGGTACCGTCTACGGCCGCCACGTCGATTCGCGGGAGACCCCGGCCAGGGCCAGGAACTCGGCCCGCGACCGGGCGTCGTTGCGGAGCGTGCCGAGGAGGGTCGAGGTGACGGTCCGGCTTCCGGCGGCGCGGGCGCCGCGCAGGGTCATGCAGGTGTGCTCGGCCTCGATCACCACCCCCACCCCACGCGGCCCGAGGCGGGTCTGCAGCCACTCCGCGACCTGCTTGGTCAGGCGCTCCTGGGTCTGCGGTCGCGAGCCCATGTGCTCGACGATGCGGGCCAGCTTGGAGAGGCCGACGATCCGATCGCCGGGCAGGTAGCCGACATGGGCGATGCCGACGAAGGGCAGCAGGTGGTGCTCGCAGACGGACCGGACCGGGATGTCCCTGGCCACCACCAGCTCGTCGTACCCCTCCTCGTTGGGGAAGGTGGTCAGCCGGAAGGGCCGGGAGGACAGGAGCTCGGCGTAGGCCTGGGCCATGCGCCGGGGCGTGGCGTCGAGCCCGTCCCTGGTCAGGTCAACGCCCAGCGCCTCCAGGAAGGAGCGGGCGGCGCGCTCGGCGGCGGGGAGGTCGATGCGGGTCTCGTCGACGACGGCATCGCTGCCGTCGAGATCGGGCCAGGGGCTGCCGTCCGGTCCGTCGGCGGTGCTGTCGAGGGCTGATCGCTGGCGTGGAGGTTGGCTCATGGGGCCTCCTGGATGGTGGTCCGGTGGTTCCGGACGCCGCCCGGACCGGGGTCGATCTCCGGTCGCGTCGAGGGCGGCCGCGTTCGATGCATACCGTCAACGTACCGGGTTGATCGTGCCCGCCATTCCAGCCGCCTGCGGCGGAGTCCGTAGCATGCCTGCGATGCGCGCGATCACCATCACCAGAGCAGGCGGACCCGAGGTGCTCGAGGTCGGGCACCGCGACGTCCGTGAGGCGGGTCCCGGAGAGATCCGGATCTCGGTGGCGGCGGCGGCGGTGAACCCGACCGACATCCTCCTTCGCGACCGCGGCGCCGAGGGCCTGGCCCCGCCCTGGGTGCCGGGCATGGACGCCGCCGGCACCGTCGAGTCGATCGGCCCCGGCGTCGAGCGGCTCCATCCCGGCGATCGCGTGATGGCCGTGGTCAATCCCCGGCGCCCCGAGGGCGGCGCCCAGGCCGAGCTGGTCGTGATCCCGGCCGCATCCGCCGTCACCATCCCCGAGGGAGCGACGCTGGCCCAGGCGGCGACTCTGCCCATGAACGGCGTCACCGCCCAGCTCGGGCTTGAGCAGCTCGCGCTCGCCCGCGGCGGCACCCTGGCGGTGACCGGCGGCGCCGGCCTGCTCTCCTCCTACGTGATCCCGCTGGCCAGGGACCTCGGCCTGCGCGTCCTCGCCGACGCCTCGCCCGCCGACGAGGCGCTGGTCCGCGGCTTCGGGGCCGACGTGGTCGTGCCCAGGGGCGCCGGCTTCAACGACGCCGTGCGCAGGACGGTGCCCGGAGGGGTCGACGGGCTCTTCGACGCCGCCGTCCTCGGGTCCGCGGTCTTCCCCGCCCTCCGCGACGGCGGGGCGATGGCGGTGGTCCGCGGGTGGGCCGGCGGAGAGGTCGAACGCGGCATCCGGATCGAGGTGGTCTTCGTGAGGAATGCGCTGGAACGGACCGACTGGTTGGAGCGGCTGCGGGACATGGCGTCGCTCGGCCGGATCACGCTCAGGGTCGCGGCCGAGTACGCTCCAGAGCAGGTCGTGGCGGCACAGGAGCGCATGGCGGCGGGAGGCCTGCGCGGCCGGGCGATCATCGTCTTCTGACACCGCCCGGCCCATCCGGTCCGGGATGATGGCGCCCAAGGGCGCGAGGAGGGTGGCGATGGGAAGTGTCTTCGATGCGCTTCGGTCGGAGCCGGAGACGGCCGCCTGGCTGTCGGCGACCGAGGCCGACGACGGCGGGACCGCGGAGGTCGCGGTGCCGCCCGCCACCGGGCTGCTGCCGGCTCTGATCGATCTCGCCGTCCCCCACGAGGACATCAACGAGATCGTGGGCCTGCGCGACCGCATGACCGGCGACGACGAGCTGCGCTGGCTGATCGAGCGGTCCGCCCGCCGGTTCATCCGCGGCATCGGCTCCATCGGGGAGGATCTCGAGCTTCCCTTCCTGCCCGAATCGCTGGGCCCCGCCGGGCGGCAGTTCTGGGTCTTCGTCTTCCTGGCGGCGAGGCCCCACGTGATCGCCTACCACCGGGCGCACCGCATCCCGGAGGAGGTGTCGCGACACACGCTGGCCGACCTCGGCCGCCACATGGCCATCCACCGGCGCCGCCATGGCACCGGGGGCCTGCTCGGCCCGGGCTGGATCCAGCTCCACTTCCGGGGCGAGATCTACCAGCTGGGCCGCCTCCAGTTCCAGCGTGCCCGCCTCGGCGACCGAACCGGAACCGCCGCCGCCGAGGCCGGTCTCGGGGTGGGACCGGGCGGCCCCGGCCTCGACATCCACATCCCCGATTTCTGCGGCCCGATGACGCCGGAGGCGGTCGCGGAGTCGCTGTGCTGGGCGGCCGAGTTCTTCCCCCGGCACTTCCCGGACGAGACCTACACCGTCGGCGCCTGCCATTCCTGGCTGCTCGACCCGCAGCTCGCCGACTACCTGGGCGACGGTTCCAACATCGTCGCCTTCCAGCATCGCTTCACCGTCCAGTACACCGAGGAGGAGCCGAGCGA
This sequence comes from Candidatus Dormiibacterota bacterium, assembly GCA_036272915.1. Taxonomy (GTDB): domain Bacteria; phylum Chloroflexota; class Dormibacteria; order Dormibacterales; family Dormibacteraceae; genus DATAXV01. The sequence continues at coordinate 19,189 of DATAXV010000163.1, read as the reverse complement.
TCGGAGCCCGGTCGGCTTCGTCTTCGGCAACCGCGAGCTCCCGGTCGAGACGCTGCCGCGACGGACGAGGCTGGAACGCGCCGTCGTCGACCATCTTCTCGCCGGCCGCCACTGGTATTCGGGAGTCGGGATCCTGCGGCTCTGATCGGCCCGACGCCGCGGTTCAAGGAGAGAGGCACTCTGGCTCGAGGCACACCCAACGTCGTCCTCGCCATGACCGATCAGCAGCGCTGGGACTTTCTTCGAAGCTCCGGCTTCCCGCTCGACACGATGCCGTTCCTCGACGCGCTGGGCGACCGTGGCCTGCGCTTCGATCGCGCCTACACGCCGATGCCCGTCTGCTCACCGGCTCGGGTCAGCCTGCTCACCGGCCGGTATCCGCAGGCGACCGGCGTGCGGGAGAACTGGGCGGTGGACCAGGCCCGCGCCCCGACCGACCTCGTCGCCGCGCTCCGCGGGCTGGGCTACCGGACCCTGCTCGCCGGGAAGAACCACAGTCATCTCGGCAGCGCCGCCTTCGAGCGCTCGCGCTCGTACATGCACACCTCGGGACCGCCCGACGGTCGGAGCCGGGACCAGTCGGCCTTCGAGCGGTGGCTCGAGGAGATGAACCACGGGGTGGCCTCGAAGCCCGCCCCGTTCCCGCTCGAGTGCCAGTTCCCCCACCGGATCGTCTCCGACGCGATCGGCTTCCTGGAGGAGGGCGCCGATCCCGACCGGCCCTTCTTCCTCTGGCTCTCCTTCCCCGAGCCGCACAACCCGTACCAGGTCCCCGAGCCCTACTTCTCGATCTTCGCCGAGGACCAGGTGCCCGAGCGGCGCTGCGGGCCCGAGGCGGCGGCGGCCAAGGGACCGCACTGGCGCTGGATGCGGCGGCTCTGGGACGAGAAGCGGCCGGGCTACGACGCGGCCTGGCGCCGGTACCGCGCCAACTACTGCGGGATGCTGCGCCTGATCGACGATCAGCTCCGGCGCTTCGTCACCTTCCTCGAGCAGACGGCGCGGTACGAGGACACCCTGATCGTCTCCGACCACGGCGACTACGCGGGCGACTACGGCCTGCAGCGCAAGGGCGTCGGGCTGTCCGAATGCCTCGTGCACGTGCCCATGGTCGTGTCCGGCCCCGGTGTCGTCGCCGGCCGCAACGGACGCGATTTCGTCTCCCTCGTCGACGTCATGCCGACGTTGTGCGAGGCCGTCGGCGCGGAGGTCCCCTACGGCGTCCAGGGCCGCTCCCTCTGGCCGCTGGCGATCGGTGGCGGCATTCCGGCGGGGGAGTTCAGGAGCGTCCACGCCAGCCTCGGCATCGGCGGCCTCCCCTGGGGCGAGGAGGAGCGGCCTCCCCTCCATTTCGACTACGCCGGCCGGACCCTGGACGAGCTCAACGCCGTGACCCAGAGTGGCCGCCTGGAGATGGTGCGCATGGACCGTTGGAAGCTGCTCTTCGACAGCCTCGGCCACGGCGAGCTCTACGACGTCGAGAGTGATCCAGCCGAGCTCACTGACCTCTACGATGACCCGGACCACCGCACGGTCCGCCAGGAACTGACGGAGGAACTGCTGCGCTGGACGGTGCGATCTCAGGACGACCTGCCGACAGCGCGGTACGTTCCGAAGCCGGCCGGGCGAGGCTGGTACATGCGGTGAGTGCCACGAAACTGACGTGGGCGGCGGATCGATGTCGGCGCAAGATGGGCGGGGGAAGCGCTGAGACACCATGGACTTCGGAGTTCACCTGCCGCTGATCGACCTCGCCGGCGAGGGCTTCTCGCATCGGCGGCTGACGGAGACGGTGGACGCGGCACGCGAATGCGGCTTCCTGTCGGTGGCCGCGAACGATCACTTCCTCTTCCCTGCGCCCTGGCTGGACGGGGCCGACGGCGCTGGCGTCGGTCGTCCAGCGGTCAGCCCCGATGAGGCTGGCCACCACCCTGTCGCTCGCGACCCTGCGCGGCCCGGTGCCACTGGCCAAGGCGCTGGTCGCGCTCGACATCCTTTCGGAGGGGCGGGTGATCGCCGGTGTCGGCCCGGGTTCGTCCAGGCTCGACTACGAGGCCGCGGGCGTGCCGTTCGAGGAGAGGTGGCCGCGCTTCGAGGAGGCCGTCGGACGGCTTCGGGCGTTGCTGCGGCCGCAGACCGAGGTTGAAGGCTCACCCTCCCACTCGCCGCCGCCGGCGGGACTCAGCCCATCCGCTCGACAGGACGGCGGAATCCCCATCTGGATCGGTAGCTGGGGATCGATTCCCGGCCTGCGCCGCGTGGCCCGCCTGGGCGACGGGTGGCTCGCCTCCGCCTACAACACGACCCCGGAGGAGTTCACCACGACCCTCGGCTCCCTGAGCGAGGAGCTGGAGAGACGAGGAAGGTCAGCGGACGCCTTTCCCCACGCCCTCGTGACCATGTGGGCCTGGGTCACCGACGACCGCGCTGAGGCGGACCGGATGATCGCGGACGTCCTCGCCCCGATCGTGAGGCGAGACCCGGCGGAGCTGCGCGGTCGGATCTGCGTGGGATCGGCCGAGGAATGCGCGGACCTGCTCAGCCGCTACGCCCAGGCAGGATGCCGGCAGGTCCAGTTCTGGACCCTGGGCGACGAACGGCGCCAGATCGAGCGGCTGGCCGGCGAGGTGATACCCCGGATCCCGTAGCCGGCGCCGTGCTCGAGGGCCCAGCGCTCCTCGAGCACGCGGTCGACATGGGCCGCGGAGGCCCCCCCTATCTCGGCTGGCGGTCAGGCCCGGCCGAGCCGAACCGGCGGGGTCTCAATCGCCGGCGCCGAGGCGCTTGACGCCGCCGCCCAGCAGCTGGTCCAGGTCGGCGCTGGAGAGCTGGCCCTGGACCTCGGCGGCGGTGCGCACGCTCATGCCCCAGAGCTTGATGAAACCGGCCGCCGCCGACTGGTCGAACTCATCGCCCCGTCCGTAGGTGGCGAGGGCCATGCGGTAGAGCTGGTCCTTGGACTTCCGGCCCACCACCTGGGAGTGGCCGCGATGGAGCTTGATCCGGACCTCTCCGTTGCAGAAGCGCTGGGTGTGGCTGACGAAGGCGTAGAGGGCGTCGCGCAGCGGGCCGAACCAGAGCCCGTCGTAGACCAGCTGCGCCCACTGCTGGGCGACCGTGTCCTTGAAGCGGGCGACGTCCTTGGTCAGCGTGATGTCCTCCAGCGCCTGGTGAGCCTGGAGCAGCAGCACCGCCGCCGGCGCCTCGTAGATCTCCCGCGACTTGATGCCGACGAGGCGGTTCTCGATGTGGTCGATCCGGCCCACGCCGCAGCCGCCGCCGATCTGGTTGAGGCGCTCGATGAGCTCGACGCCGTCGAGCTCCTGACCGTCCAGCGTCACCGGGATCCCCTCGCGGAAGCCGATCTCGACGTAGACCGGCTCGGCCGGGGTGTCCTCCGGGGCGCGGGTCCAGGCGTAGACGTCGGCGGGCGGCTCGGCCCAGGGGTCCTCGAGGACGCCCGCCTCGATCGAACGGCCCCAGAGGTTCTCGTCGGTCGAGTACGGCGATTCGACGCTGGCCGGCACCTCGATCCCGTTGGCCTTCGCGTACTCGATCTCGTCGTCGCGGTTCATGCGCCAGTCGCGGACCGGCGCCACCACCTCGAGGTCGGGCGCGAGCGCGGCCGTGGCCACGTCGAAGCGGACCTGGTCGTTACCCTTGCCGGTGCAGCCGTGGGCGATCGCCTGAGCGTTCTCCTGGCGCGCGATCTGGACCAGCAGCGCCGCGATCAGGGGGCGGCCGATCGACGTCGCCAGCGGGTACTCCTTCTCGTAGAGGGCCCCCGTCTGGAGGGTCGGCCAGACGAAGCGCTGGACGAACTGCCGGCGCCCGTCGACGACGTAGGCGGCGCTGGCGCCGGTCCGCAGGGCGCGGTGCTGGATGGCGTCGAGGTCCTTCTTCTCGCCGAGGTCGATGGTCAGCGCGACGACGTCCCAGCCCTGCTCCTTCAGCCAGCGGATGCAGACCGAGGTGTCGAGGCCTCCCGAGTAGGCGAGGACGACCTTTCCCTTCTTATCAGGCACCGAGGAACCTCCGCACAGACTCCGCCGCCTCGCGGTCGGCGAGCACGATGATGAACGTGTCGTCTCCGGCAACCGTGCCGGCGATGCCCTCCAGGCCCGATTCGTCGACCGCGCGGGCGACGACGTTGCCGGTGCCGGGAGGCGTCCTGACCACGATCAGGAACTCGACCTGGGTCACCGAGATGACGAGCTCGGCGAGCACCGAGGCGGGCAGCCCGGCTCTGTACCCCTCCCCGGTGCGGACCAGCCCCAGCTCCTGGACGTCGCGGGACACCGTCGCCTGGGTGGTGGTGATGCCGCCGCGCGCCAGCTCCTCGGCCAGCTCCTGCTGGGTGTGGACCGGCCGCCGCAGGACCAGGTCGAGGATCGCCCGCTGGCGCTCCTCCTTGGCCACGCTCTCACCCCGCCTGCGCACGGTGCATGGCCTCGCCGGCCCGGTCGATCTCGGCCGCGGTGATGATCAGCGGCGGGGCGAACCGGACCACGTCGTCGCCGATGGCGTTGACGATCAGGCCCTGGCCCAGGCACGCGGCCTCGAAAGCGCGGGCCTTGGGCTCCTCGAAGACGACCGCCTGGAGCAGGCCTCTCCCCCGCACCTCCTTGACACCGTCCAGGCCCTCCAGGGTCGCGTGGAGCAAATCCCCCATCTCGGCGGCGTGCCCGTTGAGGTCCTCCCGCTCGGCGACCTCGAGCACGGCCAGGCCGGCGGCGCAGGCGAGCGGGTTGCCGCCGAAGGTGGAGCCGTGGTCGCCGGGCTCGAGCACGTCGGCCCTCGGTCCGGCCAGGCAGGCGCCGATGGGGAGGCCGCCGCCCAGCGCCTTGGCCAGGGTCATGACGTCGGGGACGATGCCGTGGTGCTGGTGGGCGAACCAGCGGCCGGTGCGGCAGATGCCGGTCTGGACCTCGTCGAGGATCAGCAGGAGGTCGCGCTCGTCGCACCAGGCCCTGACCGCCTCGAGGTAGCCGTCGGGGGGCGGGATCACGCCGCCCTCGCCGATGACCGGCTCGAGCATGATCGCCACCGTGTTGCCGTCGGTGGCCTGCTTCAGCGCCTCGATGTCGCCGTAGGGGACGGTGGTGAAGCCGTCCGGCAGCGGCGTGAACGGCTTCTGGTACTTGGGCTGGCCGGTGGCGGTGAGCGTGGCCAGGGTGCGGCCGTGGAAGGAGTGATCGGCGGTGATGATGCCGAAGGCCCCGTCGCGCTTCACCTTGCCCCACTTGCGGGCGATCTTGATCGCCGTCTCGTTGGCCTCGGCGCCGGAATTGGTGAAGAAGACGCGCGAGGGGAAGGAGAGCTCGACCAGCCTCTTGGCCAGCCTCACCTGGGGCTCCGAGTAGTAGAGGTTGGAGGTGTGGATGAGCCGCTTCGACTGGTCCTCGATGGCCTTGAGCAGCTCTGGGTGGCCGTGGCCGAGGATGTTGACGGCGATGCCGGCGACCAGGTCCAGGTACTCCTTGCCCTGATCGTCGCGGACGATGCAGCCCTCACCCTCGACAAGCACCACGCGGCGGTTGAAGAGGCCCATCAGGTATGTCTTCTCGTCGGTCGTCAGCCACTCGCTCACGGTGTCGTTCCCCCTTCCTTCGTGACCATGGTTCCGATGCCCGACTCGGTGAACAGCTCGAGCAGCAGCGAGTGGGGCTGGCGGCCGTCGATGATGTGCGACTGCGGCACCTGGTCGAGCGCTCGCAGGCAGGCGCCGAGCTTGGGGATCATGCCCCCCGTGACCTCGCCCCTGGCGATCATCGCCTCGGCCTCGCCCCGTGTCATCCGGCTCACCACCCGACCCTTCGCGTCGAGCACGCCCTGCACGTCGGTGAGGAGCAGCATCTTGGCCGCGTTCAGGGCCAGGGCCAGCTCCGCCGCCACGGTGTCGGCGTTGATGTTGTAGGCGTGCCCGTCGTAGCCGAGGCCGATCGAGGCGACGACCGGGATGTAGCCGCGTCCGAGCAGGGCCGTGATCGGCTCGGGGTTGATCTGGGTGACCTTGCCGACGTAGCCGAGGGCGGGGTCGAGCTGCTCGGCGATGATGCTGGGGCCGTCCTCGCCGCTCATGCCCACCGCCTGGCCGCCGAGATTGTTGAGCGTGGCGACGAGGTCGGGCGTGACCTTGCCGGTGAGCACCATCTTGACCACGTCGATGGTGGCCTCGTCGGTGACGCGGAGGCCGTTCTCGAAGCGCGCCTCCAGCCCCAGCCGCTTGCTCATGGCGGTGATCTCGGAGCCGCCGCCATGGACGAGGATGGGCAGCATGCCGACGTAGCGGAGCAGGACCAGGTCGAGCAGGGTCTCGTCCTTGCGCTGCTCGATGGCGTTGCCCCCGACCTTGATCACGATGACCTGGCCGTGGAAGCGCTTGATGTAGGGAAGCGCCTCGACCAGGACGCGGGCGCGTTCGTTGGGCTCGATGGTCACGGCATCATTCCTAAGTTGTGTAGTCGGCGTTGATCCGCACGTACTCGGCGGACAGGTCGCAGCCCCAGGCCTCGCCGGCGCCGTCGCCGAGGCCGAGCTCGGCCTCGATCTCGATCTCCGGCTGCTCGAAGCCCGCGCGCACGGCCTCGAGGTCGACCTCGCGGCCGGCGCCGGCGCTGAAGACGGTCAGCCCGGCGACCCGGAGGATGAGCTGGTCGATGGCCAGCTCGGCGCCGCTGTAGCCGAGCGCGCAGACGATGCGGCCCCAGTTCGGGTCGCCGCCGTGGATCGCGGACTTGACCAGGTTGGAGGAGGCGACGGAGCGCGCCGCCAGCCGGGCCTGGGCCTCGTCGGCGGCACCGCTGACGCGGACGGTGATCAGCTTGGTCGCGCCCTCCCCGTCCCGGGCGATGGCCCGGGCCAGGTCGCGGGAGACGTGGACGATGGCCTGCTCCAGGAGGTCCGCCTGCGCCGTGCCCTCGCCGACCGGCGCGTTGCCGGCGGCGCCGTTGGCCAGGATCAGGTAGGTGTCGTTGGTCGAGCTGTCGCCGTCGACCGTCACCTGATTGAAGCTGTGGTCGGCGCAGCGCCGGACGATGGAGGCCATCAGCCCCGGCTCCACGGCGGCGTCGGTGGTGATGTAGGAGAGCAGGGTCGCCATGTTCGGATGGATCATCCCCGACCCCTTGCACATCCCTCCCACCCGGATCGTGACGCCGTCGAGCTCGAGCTCGACGGCAGCCGTCTTGGGCACGGTGTCGGTGGTCATGATGGCGATCGCGGGAGCCTCGCCCGCGTCCTCGCTGAGGCCGGCGCAGGCGAGCTCGATGCCCTTCCTGACCGCGTCCATGGGCAGGAAGCGGCCGATCACGCCGGTCGTCCCCACCAGCACCTGGTCGGGGTCGACGTCGACGCGGTCGGAGGTGAGCTTGGCCATCTGCAGGGCGTCGCGAAAGCCCTGGGCGCCGGTGCAGGCGTTGGCGTTGCCGGAGGACGCGACCAGGGCCCGGACGTGGTTGCGGCGCAGGTGCAGCTGGTCGATGACGACCGATGCGCTCTTGACCTTGTTGGTGGTGAAGACACCGCCGGCGTCGCAGACCCGGTCGCTGACGACGACGGTCAGGTCGTCGCGCGCCCCGGTGGGCAGCGCCGACGCCCCGGCGGTGAAGGCCTTGATGCCACAGGCGGCGGTTCCCGCCCGCCAGCCCCTGGGGGCGGTGATGCCGCCCTCGACGGCTCTGAATTCCACGCTCACGGCCATTGCAATGGGATCTCCAGGCCCTCGCACCGGTCGTGGCCGAAGGCGAGGTTGAAGCACTCCACCGCCTGCCCCGCCGCGCCCTTGACCAGGTTGTCGAGGACCGCCGAGACGACGATCTTCTCGCCCTGCGCGCTGACCGAGATCAGGCAGTGGTTGCTGTGGCTGACCAGCTTGGTCTGGGGGACGAAGTCCACCACCCGGGTGAAGGGCTGGCCGAGATAGAAGCCACGGTAGGCCTCCCGGACCTGGGAGACGGGGACGGTGGCGTCGAAATAGCAGCTGACCTCGATGCCCCGGATCATCGGGATCAGGTGGGGCACGAAGGTCAGACGCGGCCGCCTGCCCCCCGGTGCCAGCCCGGCCAGCTCCTGCTCCAGCTCCGGCAGGTGCCGGTGGCCGGCGACGGCGTAGGCGTGGACCGACTCCGAGACCTCCGAGAAGTGGGTGCTCAGGCCGACGCTGCGGCCGGCCCCGGAGACCCCGGACTTGGCGTCGATGACGACGTCGGAGGCGACGAGGCCGGCGGCGACCGCCGGGGCCATGGCCAGGATGCTGGTGCTGGAGTAGCAGCCCGGGACCGCGATCAGGCGGGCCCCCAGCATCTCCGCGGCGTGGAGCTCGGTCAACCCGTACACGGCCTCGCCGAGCAGGGCCGGGGCCGGGTGCTCCTGGCGGTACCAGCGCGGGTAGGCGGCGGCGTCGTGGAGGCGGAAGTCGGCGCTCAGGTCGATGACCCTGATCCCCGCCTCGAGCCAGGCGCCGGTCCGCGCGGCGCCGACGTTGTGGGGAAGGCAGCTGAAGACGACGTCGACCTCGCCCGGATCCGGCTCGGCCAGGAACGTGCCCTCCGCGTCGAGGAGGGGGAAGACGGCGGCGTAGGGCTGGCCCGCGTAGCTGCGCGAGGTGAGCTGGGTCAGGACCACGCCAGGATGTCTGGCGAGGAGATTGACCAGGGTCATGCCCGCGTAGCCGTTGGCTCCCGCGACCGCCGCCTTCAGTCGGACCATCGATGAATGAATATACAAGAAGACTGCATCCTTATGCGGATCCTACGAGCGACCCCGACATCACCGGTCCGGCCCCTCCGACCGGCCGGAGACGGGCAGGACGACTGCGGACCTCCATTAGCATGGCGAGGTGATCATCCACACGTGCACGCCGCTGCGCCTGGGTGAGGGTGGGCGCCTTGAGGAGGAGCTCGTCTTCGAGACCGCGAGCCTGCCCTGCGACGCCTGGATCGCGACGCTGCTCGAATACGACCTCGACCCCGAGCTGCGCGGCTTCGCGCTCCCCCTCCAGGGTTTCGTCTATCCGCTGGGCAGCGACAAGTCGGTGACCGACGAGCAGGTGTGGATCCGCACCGGCTACCGCAAGGACCAGACCTTCCAGCCGGGGGCGTCGATCCTGGTCCGGAAGTCGGTCAGGACCCGTTTTTCGATCCCCGACTACGGCGACTACCGGGTCCGGTTCGACTTCCTCGGCCGGGCCGTCGCCAACGCCTTCCTCGACGTCCGGCGGCCGCCGGAGCCGGCGGCGACGGAAGCCAAGCAGGAGGCGGCGCCGTCGTGAGCTTCTTCAACCGGCTGGGCCTTGACCTGCCCCTGACGCCGGACACGCAGCGGCTGGTGGCCAGGGCGGGCGAACTGGCGACCGGCGCCTGCGTGCGCCGCGACACCCTGCTCCGCGCCTTCTGGGACGTCGAGGTCCCGGGCACCGAGCTGCTCCGGTGCCGGGGCGTGACCAGGGAGGCGCTGGGCGGAGCGCTCGACTCGCCCGACGAGGGTCAGGAGCAGGACGGCTGGGCCATGGCCGACATCATGCTCTCGGCGGGCATCGCCTCCCGCGAGAGCCAGGCGGCTCAGCTCTGCGACTCGATCCAGATCGCCGAGGCCCTCCTGCGCAAACCCTGGGGCGTGCTCAAGGCCTACCTCGACGGCCACCCGGTGAGCAAGGCCGACTGGGAGCGGGCGGTTCGCGAGGTGCGGCTCGACGCCGGCAGCGGCCACCCCATCCTGCTCGAGCTGACGACGCCCTGGAAGGCCGCCCCCGCGCTCGGCCGCGAGCGCGAGCTGGAGCGGCTGCAGGAGGTCCTGGTCCGCTCCCGCCATCGCGGCGCCGTGATCACGGGGGCGCCCGGCTGCGGCAAGAGCGCGCTGGTCTCCGGCCTCGCCCACCTGCTCCGCAGCGGCGGCGCCCCGCCGGCGCTGCGCGACGTAACCGTCCTCGAGCTCGATCGCGACCGCCTCGAGCCGCGCTGGCGCAAGGAGGGCAAGGACGCCGTCCGCGCCGTCCTTCAGGCGGCGCAGGAGACGGGCACCGTCCTCGGCGTCGACGACCTCGAGCTCTGGATCCAGCGGCAGGAGTTTACCGTCGACCTTCTCGAGATCGCCGCCGAGCTCAAGGTCCGGCTCCTGGTCACCTCGACCCTGGAGGCGGCGAATCGCGTCACCCAGCTCTTCCCCTCGCTCGGCGAGGAGCTCGAGATGATCGCGCTGGACCCGCTCGACGCCGCCGCCTGCGTGCCCCTCGCCCAGGCCCTGCGCGGCGAGCTCGAGGAGCGCTACGGGCTCCACTGCCAGGAGGAGTGCCTGCAGGCGGTCCCCGAGCTGGCCCACCGCTACCTCCAGAGCGAGGCCAGCCCGGCCAACGTCGTCTCCCTTCTCGACGGCGCCTTCGCCCCCGCCGCCCTGCAGGGCCGGCAGGAGGTGATCCTGGACGACGCTCAGGCCCTGATCGAGAACCGGACCGGCATCCCCGTCCGCGGCCTCGGCGCCCACGAGCGGGAGACGCTGCGCAACCTGGAGGCGGCCCTGACCAAGCGGGTCATCGGCCAGGCCGACGCGGTCAACCGCGTCGCCCGCGCCATCCGCCGCTCCCGCGCCGGCCTGCGCGAGCCCAACCAGCCGATCGGCTCCTTCCTCTTCACCGGTCCCAGCGGCGTCGGCAAGACCGAGCTGGCCAAGGCCACCGCCGAGGTCCTCTTCGGCTCCGAGCAGGACCTCCTCGTCTTCGACATGTCGGAGTACAAGGAGGAGGAGAACGTGTGGGGCCTGATCGGTCCCGCCCGCGGCTACAAGATGGCCGATCAGGGCGGCACCCTGACCGAGCCGGTGCGCGCCAAGCCCTACTGCGTGGTCCTGCTCGACGAGATCGAGAAGGCCAACCCCGCCGTCCTCGACATCCTCCTCCAGGTCCTCGACGAGGGGCGCCTCACCGACGGCGTCGGCCGGCGGGTCGACTTCCGCAACACGATCGTGGTCATGACCTCCAACCTCACCGCCGAGCTGACCGGGCTGGCCAGGGGCGAGATCGGCTTCCTCAACCGCCAGGTCACCGAGGCCGTCGAGCACGACCCGGAGATCGTCGACGCCACCCTGCGGCGCGTCCTCCGGCCGGAGTTCATCAACCGCATCGACGACGTCGTCGAGTTCCGGACCCTCGGCGTCGAGGAGCTGACCCAGATCGCCGGGCTGCAGCTGCAGCGCCTGGCCGAGCGGCTGGCCGCCCGCGAGGTGACCCTGGAGCCGACCCCCGACGCCATGCGCTGGCTGGCCGAGCACGGGCGGGATCCGAAGTACGGCGCGCGGCCCCTGCGCCGGCTGATCCAGGAGCGGATCGCCGACCCCCTCGTCGACCTCCTCCTCGAGGACGAGGACCAGGCCGGCCGCTCGGTCCGGATCGAGCTCGAGGACGGCGAGCTCACCCTCGCCACCAGCAGGGACGCTCCCCGGGTGACGCCGTGATCGTTCGCAGCTGCACCCCCCTCGCGGCCACCGGCGACGGCTACCGGCCGACGACCAGGTTCGGCTGCGACCACTATCCGGGGACGGTGCCGCTGCACATCTTCTTCGAGGTCATCCTCCAGCCCGAGCTGGTCGGGGTGCCCATCCCCTTCGACGTCGCCCTCAGCGACGAGAGCCACACCACGCTGGGCAGCGACTACACCTTCGTCTGGAACAAGCGCCGGGGCGACAACACCTACTTCAGCTACATCTGGCGGGTCGAGGGCATACAGGTGCCCAAGCCCGACGAGTACCTGCTCGAGGTCTACATCGCCGCGCGGCTGCTGCGCAGCATCTGGATCCACTGCGTCGAGACGGCGGCATGACCACGTCCCGGAAGTTCGGCTACGAGCTGGAGTTCTCGCCCGACTGCCTCCGTCTGTTCGCCAAGGCCAGGGAGCTGGAGCAGCTCGACGGGATCACCCCCAATACGGTGCTCCGCGCCTTCTGGGAGCTGGACCTCCCCGGCTCGCGGCTGCTCACGCTGGTCGAGCTCCGCCGGTCCACGCTGGGGGCCCTGCTGGACGGGGAGGGCAACACGCCGGGCACCACCGGCAACCTGATCTACCACGCCTGCCGGGCCGCCCTCGACCGCAACGCCGAGCATCTCTGCGACAGCGTCGACCTGGCCCAGCAGCTGGTCCTCCATCCCTGGGGGTCCCTGCGCACCTACCTGGCCCAGCACCCGCTGCCGCCCCAGGCGATGGAGCGGGCGCTGCGCGAGCTGCGGCGCGGGGACGGCCACCTCGATTCCGAGCTCCTCCAGCTCGGCCGGCCGCTGGCCGGGCAGGAGGTCTTCGGCCGCGAGCGGGAGCTGCGACGGCTGGCCCAGATCCTGACCCGCACCCGGGTGCGGAGCGCTGTCGTCTCCGGTCCGCCCGGCTGCGGCAAGTCCGCCCTCCTCGCCGGGCTCGCCCACCGCATCGAGAGCGGCTCGGCGGCGCGTCCGCTCCGCGACGCGCCGCTGATCCAGCTCGACGTCGACGCCGTGCTCGGGATCTGGCACCGGCAGGGCAAGGACGGGCTGCGCCGCGGCTGCCGCGCGGCCGGTGAGTCGCGGGCGATCCTGGTCCTCCCCGACCTGCGCGATCTGGAGGAGAACGTGCGGCCGCTCGGCGACCTGCTCGACCTCGCCGACGAGGCCGGGGCCAGGGTGGTGACCACCGCCGACCCCAGCGTGGTCCGGCAGGCGAGGGAGCGGTCGGCCTCGATCCTGGCCCGCTTCGAGGAGCTCACCCTGGAGCCGCTCGACGCCGCCAGCTGCGGCCGGGTCCTGGGGCGCGTGCGCGGTCAGCTCGAGCGCCACTTCCGGATCCCCACCTCCGCGGAGGTCCTGGACCGTGTGCCCCAGCTGGCCGAGCGGTACGTGCACGACCCGGCCAGCCCCGCCAACGCCATCCGCCTGCTCGACCAGGCCTTCGCGCTGGCGGCGATGGACGGCGCCGCGGCGGTCACCCTGGACCACGTCCGGCTCGCCATCGAGGACCGCACCGGGATCCCGGTCCGCGACGTCCGCGACGAGGACGCCGAGGTGCTGCTCCGCCTCGAGGAGGAGCTCGGCCGCCGCGTCGTCGGCCAGCGCCACGCGATCGCGGCGGTGGCGCGCACCGTGCGCCGCTCCCGCGCCGGCCTGCGCGACCCCAACCGCCCGATCGGCTCCTTCCTCTTCGCCGGCCCCAGCGGCGTCGGCAAGACGGAGATGGCCAAGGCCACCGCCGAGGTCCTCTTCGGCTCCGAGCAGGAGCTCCTCACCTTCGACATGTCGGAGTACAAGGAGGACACGGTCTGGACCCTGATCGGGTCGTCGCGCGGGTACAAGATGTCCGATCTGGGCGGCACCCTGACCGAGCCGGTGCGCCGCAAGCCCTACTGCGTGATCCTCTTCGACGAGATCGACAAGGCCCACCCGGAGATCCTCGACATCCTGCTCCAGGTCATGGAGGAGGGCCGGCTCACCGACGGCACCGGGCACCGCGTCGACTTCCGGCACACGCTCGTGGTCATGACCACCAACCTCGCCGCGGATGCGGTGGCGCGCGGGGGCGGGGCGCTTGGCTTCCACGCCGGCGGCGAGATCGAGCTCGACGGCCAGCCGATCGCGGCCGACCGGCTCGACGCCGCCCTCCGGCTGAGCCTCCGGCCGGAGTTCATCAACCGGGTCGACGAGGTCGTCGCCTTCAACCCCCTGACACGCGACGACCTGGTCGCCATCGCCGACCTGCAGGTGGCGTCGGTCGGGCGCCGGCTGGCGGAGCGCGACGTCGCCCTGGAGTCGACCCCGGCGGCGCTGCGCTGGCTCGCCGACCGCGGCTACGACCGGGCCTATGGGGCGAGGCCACTGCGCCGGTTGGTGCAGGACCGCATCGCCGACCCGGCGGCGGAGCTGCTGCTCCGCGGCGATCTCACCCAGGGAGGGCGGCTGCGGGTCCATCTCCACGACAGCCAGCTGCTGCTCCAGCCGATCGCGGAGCCGCCCGACCAGGGCGCTGAGGTGGTCGAGGTCTCCGATCAGACCGATCTCGGCGACGTCGGGCACGAGCTCCCGGCCGAGGCATCGCGCGAGGGCCTGGCCGAGACCTGAGCCGGCGGACGAACGCCCCTTTGGTCGAGGTGTCGCGATCGCCGGAGGCGCCGGTTGGGCGTCGGCGCCGTCGATGACTTCGGCCACTGATTTAACCAACGTCTAATGTGATGATTCCGACGGCATAATTCAAAGATGGAGGTGTCGCGCGGTTCGGGACGTGGTTGGCGGCTCGCCCTCGTGGCTCTCGCGGCGTCGTCGATCGTCCTGACGGTGGCGGCCTGCGTGCTTTTCGCCGGATGGATGGTCAGCCCCGTCGAGAGCCTGTCCGGACCGTTCGGAACCCTTGCCCCGCCGCGGTTCGGCGCGCCCTTCGGTCCGGCTCGCTACCAGCTGGTGGCCACGGGCGTGGCCCCGGTCCTCGTCGGCGGCGCGGCCTTAGTGGCCGACGGCGGGGGCGTTCGCGCCATCGGCCTGCGGAGCCGGCGCACGTACTGGCGGCTCGACCGGCCCGGCCACGTCACCGCCCAGAGCATCTGGCAGATCGACGACGAGTACGCCGCCGTCCTCTGGAGCGATCGGAGGCTGACCGTCATCAATGTCGCCAGCGGGCGTCACTGGGACCTCGACGTCGCCGACCATGAGGTGACGGCCCCGGACGTGCCGACGTACGCGAGCGACGGCCTCGCCGTGTATGGACTGGCTCCGTCCGAGGGAGGATCGGCGCTGGTCGTGGTCGTCCAGCCGCGAGAGGTCGACGCCTACGACGCGGCTTCGGGCGGGATGACCTGGTCCTATGCCCTGGCCCGCGACCAGGCGATTCTGGATCCAACCAGCGCCGGGCTGCCGTACAGCGCCCAGCCGGGAGTCTCGACCGTGTTGCTCAACGTGTCGACTGATCTCGTCGGCAGCTACCGAGAGACTCACGCGGTGGTGCTGAACGCTCTGGGCCGCGTCACCCTCTGGCTGAGCTCGCCCAATCCGGCCATCGAGCTGGGCGGAGACCGGATCGGACTGGCCGGGTCGAACGCCCTGCAGGTCTTCGACGGGGTCAGCGGCATCCCGCTGTACGACCTCGACGTGACCGACCCGCCCTACGCGACCGGGGACGGAAGCGTCCTCCTCGCCCAGAACGTCGCTCGCGGCACCGTGTCCGCCTACCGGGCGGCAGACGGGCGGACTCTCTGGAGCGATGCCTTCTCCGGAACCGGGCCTCAGCACACGCCCGGCAACGGCGTCAGCGTGCTCGGCCTCGCCGTCTACGCCGGGCGCGCCCGCGTCCTGCAGGAGTATCGGTCCGAGTACGAATCTTGCGGGCCCAACTTCCGGCTCCTCACCGTGAGCGACTCAGGGGCCGTGGTCGGCATCAGACCCCTATCGATGTTCAGCTGTGGCGCGAGCAAGATCTATCCCAGCCTGGTCTCCGGCGGAGCCGGGGTGGTCGTCCTCAAGGACAACTCCTCGATCCTCGCCGACGAGCAGGATCGCTACGCGATCGAGATAGGCTGATCCAGCCGGGTTCCGAGAAGTACTTCACCTGCGCCAACGGCATCGGCGGTCCGGTCGTCGTCTCCTCAAACCAGTCCGTCCTTGCCCCGCGGCGAGTCGAGTTCTACCAGTCCTTCAATAAGGTCAGGGCGATGACCCCGAGCCCAGGGACGTAGGGGAGGCATTGTGCCCGCGACGGTCAGCCGGCCGTCGCGGGCTCCTGCTCTGCCTTCACTCGCTACGCGTCTGATCCCGGGGCCCCAGCAGGGTCGAGGACCGGATTCGCGGCATGATGGCCCCCGGTCTCGGGGACCCGCGCCAGCACCGGGAGCATTGCCGTTACCCAATGTGTCTGTACAGGTCCGCAGGAGATCACTTGCAGCGGCTCCCGTCATCCCCCAGCCAACGCCTCAGGGCGGTCTGCAGCCCGGCGGGGTCACTGGCGCCGTCGGCCGACGCCCACGCCACGAAGCCGTCCGGACGCACCAGCAAGCCGCTCACCCCGGCGCCGTCCGAACCACCGCGGACCAGCTCCAGACGCCCGGCATACGGCTCGGCCAGGGCCGCCAGCCGGTCGTCCCCGGCGAGATCGACGAGCAGGGCCCGGCCCTCATGGGTGTGGTCGGCGAGCCGCGTGCCGTCGTCCAGCCGGAGGTTGGGCATGATCGCGCCGACCAGCGGATGGCCGTCACCCAGGTCGTAGTGCTGCCACAGACCGGAGATCCGCTTCACGTAGTAGGTCGCCCCGTCCCGTGTGCCGAGGAAGTCGGAGACCACACCCCTGAGCGCACGGCTGCCGGCGTCGCCGCGCATCACGGCCACCTGCGCACGCGTCCAGTCGAGCACCCAGGCTCCGATCGGGTGCCGTTCGCTCGTGTAGGTGTCGAGCAGGCCCTCGGGCGCCCACCCCCGCACGGTGGCGGCGAGCTTCCAGCCCAGATTGACGGCGTCGCCGAGTCCCAGGTTTAGGCCCTGGCCGCTGAACGGCGAGTGCACGTGGGCGGCGTCCCCACAGAGGAGCACGCGACCGCGCCGATAGGTCGTCGCCTGGCGCGCGTTGTCCGTGAAGCGCGTACCGCTGATGACCTCGGTCACGCGGACGTCGAGGCCGCTGACGCGCCGCAGACTGGCCTCGATCTCGGCCGCGGTGACCGGTGTCTCCCGGTCCGCCGGGGGCCCATCGAGCTCGACGGTGCGCACCCAACCCGGCATCGGCCCGTAGACGTAGACGCCGGTGGGGGTATGCTGCCAGCCTCGCCCCAGGCGCTCCGCCCCCTCCACGGTGCCCACCGCCTGGCGGACCGTGATCTCGGGATCCGTGCCCGGGAACTCGAAGCCCGCCAGGCGCCGGACCAGACTGCGGCCCCCGTCGCAGCCGACGAGCCACGCCGCGCGCACGTCGCCTCCGCCTTCCAGATGAACGGTGACGCCGGCCTCGTCCGCGTCGAACCCACGCACCTCGACCCCGCGCCGGACCTCGACGCCGAGCTCCGCCGCGCGCTGGCCGAGGATCTGCTCCACCTCGATCTGCGGGAGCATGAGATACGAGCCGGCCGCTCCCCGGTCACGCAGGCTGGGATCCTCGTGGTCGACGGGGTCGGCCGGGACCTGAATCCCACCGAAGTGCCCGACGGAGCCGCCCAAGCCGGCCGGCTTGCGGGGCCCGTCGGGGAACAGCCGCCGGAGCACCGCCTCCAACGCGGGGAGCAGGCCGCGCCGTTCGAAGGCCTCCGCGGAGGCGGTGTTGATCGCTCCCGCCTTGATGGCGGTGTCGAGCTCCTCCCGCCGTTCGACGACGAGGACCCGGGCCCCCGCCAGCTGCAGTTCAGTCGCGAGCATCAGGCCGACCGGCCCGGCGCCGGCGACGAGCATGTCGTAGTCGATATAGCTGGTGTCGGTGGTCGGCGCGGTCTTCATGGACATCAGGCTTTCATCTCTCCGCTGGAGCCCTCCTCGCGGGTCGGGCGTGGGAGGGCCGGTTTGATCGGTTCTCAGTGGGTTGGTGGTCGCGCCCGGGAAGCAGCAGCGTGGGCACGAAGGACAGGACGGTCAGCCCGAGCACCTGCTCGGGTCGGGGAATCGGGAACGGCAACTGACACGAACATCATTCTACTTCTACGAACGCAGCTCGTTCTTATCAGAACCACGCTCGCATCGGTCTAGACTGTGTCGCATGGCATCGCCCCCTCAGCGACGGCGTGCAGCACGGCACCAGCAGCCCCTGGCGGATACCACCGCGACCCGTCGCGGACCGTCGGCGGGGCGCAAGAAGCCCATCACCGTCGCCGCCATCATCGAGACCGCGCTCGGCATCGTCGAGCGCGAGGGATACGACGCCCTGACGATGCGACGGGTGGCCGGCGCCCTCGAGACGGGCCCGGCGTCGCTCTACGCCCACGTCGTCAACAAGGAGGACCTGGACGACCTCCTGATCGGACGGCTCTGCAGCGAGATCGAGCTGCCCAAACCTGACCCGGACACCTGGCGCGAGCAGATCGTCAGCGTCTGCAGCCAGATCCGCGATCAGTACCTGCGCTACCCGGGCATCTCCCTGGCCGCGCTCGCCGTGGTCCCGACGAACCTGGAGACCCTTCGCGTCAACGAGGGCGTGTTCGGCATCGTGCTGGCGGGGGGCGTCGAGGCGCAGACGGCCGCCTGGGCGATCGACACCCTGTTCCTCTACGTCAACGCCTTCTGCCTCGAGACCTCCCTGATCGACAGGCACGTCGACCAGGAGGGGTGGGCCGTCAGCCGCGACGAGTTGCTGAGCCGTTTCGCCGGGCTGCCCGATTCCTTCCCCCAGACCAAGCGCTACGCAGCTGAGCTGACTTCCGGCACCGCCTTGGATCGATTCGCGTTCACCCTCAACCTGATCATGGACGGGCTTGGTGATCGCAAGGAGCGCTCCGCCCAGCGGGCGTGATTCGCGGCGAAGCCGACGACGACGGCCTCCCGGCCCCCGGCTGCCGTCGACCGCCCACTATGCGTGCGAAGGTCCGGCGAGCTTCTCCAGGGTCCCCGCCTTCGGCAGAGCGATCCAGCCCTCGACCCTGGCGGCGTCGCCGTGCTCGGGCGGCACCGGATGGCAGAACCCGAGCTGGGCCGCTCGCGCAGTCAGGGCACAGATCATGGCATCGAAGACGTTGTCGTCGTCAATGCACGCGTTCCGCCTCTCCCCGTCGATCCTCACCCCTCCGGGCGCCCTCTCCCGGTTCTCGCGCATGAAGGGTCCGTGCATGCAGAGGTTCTTCGACCCCGCGGGGCCCATCGGCGACTCGCGCTACCGCCACCGATGATGTTGCCTTCCGCTTTGACGACAGCGTCGGCGCCCCGGCTCATCTCATTTCGAGGCTCAATGGCTCGCCTGCGCGTGCCCCTGACCGACGCTTCAGCTGTATCCTCGCGGACGCCGCCGCACGGCTCGGGGTCACCGTGGATCGCTACTCCTTCGGTGTGGAGCTCTTTCATCTCCTCCTTCATGCCGGTTTAGCCCGGCGCTCCTTCAAGCGGGATAACCTCACAATCCCGGCCGCCCAAAACCAGACATCTTCGCTGTGGTGTCCCGAATTCGACGCTGCAAGTCGGGATGGTCCGGATGCCGCGCCGCGTCAGGGTATGGTCCCGTAATCCTTCCACTATCGGGACCATGTCGATAGACAGGTACTCATCAACTACTGGGGTCGCCAGGCGGTCGGC
>DATAXV010000162.1:0-19822 GCA_036272915.1 Candidatus Dormiibacterota bacterium | reverse complement strand
TTGGAGAGCCCATCGACCGCCAGTTGGGCGATCTGGAGCTCCTGGGCGGTCAGGCGATCGCGGAGGTCGGGTACCCGGCGCCCGATCCTCTCCCCCGTGGCCCGCAGCTCCTGCCGCGCCCGCCTGCTCCAGCCGCTCGCTCCGAGGGCGTCGAAGAGGACGATAGCGGAGCGGAGCGGCGTCCGCGAGTCGGCGCTGCGTCGACGCCGGCGCAGCCACCGGCCGAACGAGAACTCCGTCCTGGCCCGCAGGAAGGGGAGGCCGGTGAGGTCCTGAGCGAGGGCCTCCGTGAAGAGTGCCTCGGCATCTCCGGCGCTGGCGAGGAGCGGCCTCGCACAGGTGATCTCGGCGACATGGAAGGACGACCGGCTGCGCCGGGCGATCGCTTCGAGACCGGCGATCACATCTCCGAGCCCCGCGGCCTGATCGCTGCCGACCCCGGATTCGACGAGGTCGACCACCGCCGACCAGCGCATGAAGCGATGAAACGCCTGGTCGGTGGCGTCGAACACCGGCCAGAGATGGCGGAAGGCGTCGTCGTGCCGGCCGTCGCCGAGAGCGGCCGCGCCCCGGGCGAGGTGCGCCGTCGCCAGCAGTGGCCCGCCCTTCATCGCCAGCAGGGTCCGCTCGGGCTCGGCGAGCAGCGGCTCGAGGTCGCCTTCGGTCCCTCGCAGGGCGGCGATGAGAGCGCCGACCAGCTCGCCGGTGAGCCCGTACTGCGGCTGGTCGGTGCCGCGCGCCATACCCGCCGCCTCCGCGGTGGCGGCGGCCGCCGCGTCCCAGTCGCCCGTGTGTGCCGCCACCCAGGCGTGGTGCACCAGGGCCTGGGTCAGAGAGCCGAGCCTGACCTGATCGCGAAGACCCTCGACGGCGCGGGACAGGAATCGCGCGCCGAGGGCGAAGTCCCCGGCCTTCTCGGCGGCGATGCCGACGTACATCGCCGACTCGGGATCTCCCAGGTCGTGGAGCCTCAGGCGCGACACGCGGCGCAGCACCGTGTGCCCGGCCACCTCGGGATGGGCCAGCGCGGTGATGGCGAGCACGCGCGGATCGTCCTCGGCCATGCCCATGCCCGTGGCGGCGTCGACGAGGTACTGGCGGGTCGTGTCGCGCGTGCGCGTCCACCAGCATCGATGGGCGATGGGCACGAGCGAGCGCAGCGCCAGGTCGACGTCATCACCGGCGTGCAGCTGCCGGGCGATGGTGACGAAGGTCCGGGTCGCGCCGGTCTCGACCCAGACGTTGCCGGTGATCATCTCCTGAAGCCACGCCCGCCGCGCCGCGTCGCGCGAACCCAGGTCGAGCGGCTCGGCCTGCCGGAGCAGGCGGCGCACGACCTCGACCAGGCCGAGCTCATAGGCGACCTCCGCCGCCGCCATCAGCCGCTCTCCCCTCCTCCCCGGATCGGCCGTCAGCGCCGCCGCCCGCTCCAGCGCCGCCCCCGCCACCGTGATCGCGCCACGGCCCCGGGCGATGCGGGCGTGGTCCTCGAGGGCGGCGGCGATCTCCTCGTCCTCCCCCACGGCCGACATCGCGCGATGCCACAGCCGGCGCTCCGGATCGGAGACGACCTGGGCCAGCGCCCCGTACATCTCGACCACCTGTGCCGGTGGCGCGGCCTGTCTCACCGCCGAGCGAACCAGCGGGTGCCGAAAATGCACCTCGCCGCCGAGGACCTCGACCAGGCCGGCCTCTCTGGCCGGGTCCAATGCCGCTCCGGTCAGCCCACCGGGGTGCAGCAGCGCCGCCGACCGGAGGATCTCCTGAAGCGAGGCCCGACCGTCCAGCGCCGCCGCGAGCAACGTCAAACGGCTCTTCTCGGCGAGGTCGGACAGCCTGCTCGCGAAGGCCCGTTCGAGGCGCGCGGTCAGGGTCGTCGGAGCCGGATCGAGACGCTCGGTGGCGGGCAGCGTGCGGGCCAGCTCGACCAGCGCCAGGGGGTTGCCCGCCGACTCGGCGAGGACCCGGGCGCGGACGATGGGGTGAAGGTCCGGGGCCTCCCGGTCGAGCAGCTCGGCCGACGCCCGAGGACTCAGCCGGTCCAGGTCGAGGACGGGAAGGCCGGCGTCCTCGAGCGCCGTCTGGAAGCCACTCCGAAGGGCGGCGACCAGCGCCACCGGCTCGCTCTCGAGCCGGCAGGCGATGAAGGCGAGCACTCCCAGGCTCGGCCGGTCGAGGCTGTGCGCGTCGTCCACGATCAGGACCAGCGGGCTCGAGTCAGCGGCGTCGCTGACGAGCTGGAAGGCCCCGACGGCGAGACGGAACGGGTCCGGCTGAACCTCGGCGCCGATGCCGAAGGCGGCCTCCAGCGCATGCCGCTGGGGATCGGGGAGGCGATCTCGCCGCTCGATGAGGGGGCGCAGCAGCTGGTGCAACCCGGCGAACGCGAGCTCGGCCTCCGACTCGACGCCCGACGTCGCCAGGGTCAGGACTCCGAGCGTGTCCGCCCGCCGCCGGGTCCGCTGCAGGAGCGCGGACTTTCCGATCCCCGGCGCTCCGCGCACCAGCAGAGCCCCGCCCCGCCCCGGAATCCGATCCAGAAGGGAGTCCAGCAGGTCGACCTCGCCCTGGCGCCCGATCAGGTCCGTGCCGTCGTCCCCGCTCGGGTCGGGCATCGCCTTGAAGGATAGGCCCGTTGGCGCGGTGCCCGGACCAGCTCCCCGCATGCTCGGCGGGGGCAGAGGTCCTGGCTGCCTCGCACCTCGTGCGCGCGCCGTGCCGGCGAATTCGACCGCCGGCGCCACCAGCGGCCGGACGGAGATCCAGCCGGAATCCCTTTCTTGATCGATTCCAGAAAGCGGCATAATGTGCAGCGTGCTCGGGGCACTGGATTTCAGACAGATGCTGCGCGCGGCGTCGTTGCGTGTGACGCTTCCCCGGCTGGCAGTGCTGAGCTCGGTGCACGCACTGCCGCACGCCGACACGGAGTCGATCATCGATGCCGTCCGGAGGGATCTGCCAAAGGTGTCCCACCAGACCGTCTACGACTCGCTGCATGCGCTGACCACGGTCGGTCTGGTGCGGCGCATCCAGCCGACCGGCTCGGTCGCTCGCTACGACCCGCGGGTCGGCGACAACCACCACCACGTGGTGTGCCGGGAGTGCGGTCTCATCGCCGACGTCGACTGCGCCGTCGGCGAGGCGCCCTGCCTGACCGCCTCCAACGGCTCCGGCTTCCTGATCGACGAGGCCGAGGTCATCTACTGGGGCCTCTGCCCCAGCTGCTCCGCCGCCCGTTCCGATCACCCCTGATCCGCGTCTAGAGTCCTGGAGGATTTCTGTTGTCTGAGAACAACGAAGCAGTCATCGTCGGTGTCGAGGAGACGGCGGAAGGCTGCCCGGTCGCGCACGGGCGCGCCCCGTACCCGACTCAGGGTGGGGGCAACCGTGGCTGGTGGCCGAACCGCCTCAACCTGAAGGTCCTGGCCAAGGACACCGCCGTGATCAATCCGCTGGGAGAGGGATTCGACTACGCCGCGGCGTTCAAGACGCTCGACCTCGCCGCCGTCAAGCGGGACATCGCCGAGGTACTGACGACGGCCCAGAACTGGTGGCCGGCCGACTACGGCAACTACGCGCCGTTCATGATCCGGATGGCCTGGCACAGCGCCGGCACGTACCGCATCAGCGACGGTCGCGGCGGCGCCGGCGGCGGCCAGCAGCGCTTCGCACCGCTCAACAGCTGGCCCGACAACGCGAGCCTGGACAAGGCGCGGCGTCTGCTCTGGCCGGTGAAGAAGAAGTACGGCAGCAGGCTCTCCTGGGGCGACCTGATGGTCCTCACCGGCAACGTCGCCCTGGAGTCGATGGGCTTCACCACCTTCGGCTTCGCCGGCGGTCGCGAGGATGCCTGGGAGCCCGACGAGGACGTCTACTGGGGCCCCGAGACGACCTGGCTGGGCGATGCGCGGTACACGGGCAACCGGCAGCTCGAGAACCCCCTGGCCGCGGTCCAGATGGGCCTCATCTACGTCAACCCGGAGGGGCCGAACGGAAACCCGGACCCGGTCGCCGCGGCGATCGACATTCGCGAGACCTTCCGGCGCATGGCGATGAACGACGAGGAGACCGTCGCCCTGATCGCCGGCGGGCACACCTTCGGCAAGACCCACGGCGCCGGCCCGGCGGAGGACGTCGGCCCCGAGCCGGAGGGCGCCCCGATCCAGCAGCAGGGGTTGGGCTGGAAGAGCAGCTTCCGCTCCGGCAAGGGCGTGGACGCCATCACCAGCGGGCTGGAGGGGGCCTGGACCACCACCCCCGTGAGGTGGGACAACACCTTCTTCGAGATCCTGTTCGGCAACGAATGGGAGCTGGCCAAGAGCCCTGCCGGCGCCTTTCAGTGGAAGCCCAAGGACGGGGCCGGGGCGGACACCGTCCCCGATGCCCACGACCCCTCGAAGCGCCACGCCCCGACGATGCTGACGACGGACCTCTCCCTCCGGGTCGACCCCGTCTACGAGCCGATCTCCCGGCGCTTCCTCGAGCGCCCGGACGAGTTCGCGGACGCCTTCGCCCGGGCCTGGTACAAGCTGACGCACCGCGACATGGGGCCCATCGCCCGCTACCTGGGGAACGAGGTCCCGAGCGAGATCCTGATCTGGCAGGACCCGATCCCCGAGGTGACGCACGAGCTGGTCGGGGCCGACGACGTCGCCGCCCTCAAGGCCCAGATCCTCGCCTCCGGGCTGTCCGTGTCGCAGCTGGTCTCGACCGCGTGGGCGGCCGCATCCACCTTCCGCGGCAGCGACAAGCGCGGCGGCGCCAACGGAGGGCGCATCCGGCTCGAGCCGCAGAACGCCTGGGAGGTCAACGACCCCGCGGACCTGGCCAGGGTGCTCACCACCTTGGAGGGGATCCAGCACGCGTTCGACTCCTCCCAGACAGGTGGGAAGAGGGTCTCGCTGGCCGACCTGATCGTCCTCGGCGGGTCGGCCGCGGTCGAGAGGGCCGCCAGGGACGCCGGCCAGGACATCGAGGTTCCGTTCGCGCCGGGCCGCGCCGACGCCTCGGCGGAGCAGACGGACGCGGACTCGTTCGCCGCCCTCGAGCCGACCGCGGACGGCTTTCGCAACTACCTCGGAGAGGGCAACCGGCTGCCGGCCGAGTACCTGCTCCTCGACCGGGCCAACCTGCTCACCCTGAGCGCGCCGGAGACGACCGTCCTCATCGGCGGCCTCCGCGTCCTCGGCGCCAACCACAAGGGATCCTCGCTCGGCGTCTTCACCGAGAGGCCGGGGGTCCTGACCAACGACTTCTTCGTGAACCTGCTCGACATGGGCACGGCCTGGGAGCCGACCTCCGACGAGGCCCAGACCTTCGAGGGCCGCGACCTCGCCTCCGGCCAGGTCCGGTGGACCGGCAGCCGTGTCGACCTCATCTTCGGCTCGAACTCCGAGCTCCGCGCCGTCGCCGAGGTCTACGCCTGCGACGACGCCCGGCGGAAGTTCGTCCAGGACTTCGTCGCGGCCTGGGTCAAGGTGATGAACCTCGACCGGTTCGACCTCAGCTGATCCCGGGCGTCCGGGCCGGCTCCCTGGGGCCGGCCCGGACCTCCTCGTCCGGCCTCGCGCGGCTTGGGCCCGCCCTGCTCGTGGCTCCGCTCGCGCGCCCCTTCGTCCATGATGTCCGGGTGGGTGCCGAGGAGGAGCGCGACGGCGTCACCCTGACCAACCTCGACCAGCCGCTCTTCGACGGAGCCGGCGCGACCAAGCGCGACCTCGTCGACTACCTCGACGCCGTCTCCGATCGCATCCTTCCCGCCCTGCGTGACCGCCCCCTCTCGGTGATCCGGGTCGTCCGCGGCCAGCCGCCCTTCATGCAGAAGAACCTGCCGCGCTACACGCCGGACTGGGTCCACACCACGACCGTGTGGGCGGAGGCGTCGAAGCGGGAGGTCACCTACGCGCTCTGCGACGACCGCCGCACGCTGCTCTGGTTCGCCAACCAGAGGGCGGTCGAGTACCACCCGGGCCTGGTCCTGGCCGGCCGCTGGGGAGTCCAGACCCACCTCGTGCTCGATCTGGACCCGCCCTCGCCGGACGCGTTCGGCATGGCGGTCGGCGCCGCCCACGTCGTGCGCCAGGCTCTCGCCGAGGTGAGCATGGCCGGCGCCGTCAAGACCAGCGGCGCCAAGGGCCTGCACGTGTTCGTCCCCCTGGCCGAGGAGCGCGTGGAGGACGTCGCCGCCGTGGGCCGCGCCATCGCGGCGCGTGCGGAGCGGCTCGACCCGGCGCTGGTCACGACCGCGTTCATGCGCGAGGAGCGCGGCGGCAAGGTGTTCGTCGACTCGACCCGCGTCGGAGGCGCGACCGTTGCCGCGGCCTACAGCCCGCGCATCCGGCCGGGTACGCCGGTCTCCTTCCCCATCCGGTGGGAGGACCTCGACGGCGTCGCCCCCGCCGACTTCACCATCACCACCGCGACCCGGCTCATCGCCGCCGGACCTTCCTGGGAAGAGCTCATGCCCGCGCCCCAGGCCCTGCCACCGGACGTGACCGAGGAGGGACACGCGATCCCGGTCGCCCGCGTCCAGGCCATGCACGAAGGGAAGCGGCGGGCGCGCGCTCGCCGTGACGACGGGTGACGCCCGCGTCCTCCCTCTCCTCCTACGGCCTTGAACGGCTCCACCGGGCGATGGCGGCCCGCGTCGAGAGCGGTGCCATGCCGGGCATGGCCACCTCGACATGGTTCAACGACCCGCACAGCGGCCTCATCGCCATCGCCCTCACGCACACCGTCGGCTTCCTCTTCAACGGCGCCCTGACCGAGTTCGACGCGCTCGCCGCCTGAGAATAGAGGCTCCCGGCCGGCACGGCCGGCCGGTGCGTTCAGGCGACGATGTGCTTCTCCTCCGCCATGTACCGGGCGGCGGCGGCGGCCTCGTCCTGCCCGCCACCCGACCGGCGGGCGCTCATGTACGCCGCGTACCAGTCCCACCAGTCGTGCTTCGGAGCGCGCTTCTCGTAGGGGCCGTGATGCTCCGCCGTCTCGTGCAGAAGATCCGCCAGGGCGGCGACGTCCATCGCGCTGTCCTCCATGTCGGCGGTCACCGTCCGGGCAGCCGCTTCGTGATCTCCTGCAGCAGCCAGCCGTTGCCGTCGGGATCGCTGAACGACGCGAAGGACGTTTAGGAGCGGCCCTCGGGATCGGGCCCCGGCACCCTCGCCTCCGTCCCCGCGTGATGGAACAGGCCACCGGCGTCGTGGAACACCTCGCTGACGGACGCGCCCCGATCCGAGAGCTGAGCGCGAGCCGCCTCGATGTCGGCGACGACCAGCATCAGGCCGTCCGTGGAGCCGGGAGCGGCGGAGGTGGGCCCGGTGCCGAAGATGACCGAACAGGCCGAGCCGGGAGGGGTGACCTGCACGACCCGGAAGTCGTCGCCCCTGACGATGTCGGCGTCCGGCCGCCACCCCAAGCCCAGATAGAAGCTCTTCGCCCGGTCCACGTCGGATACGGGCAGAAGGACGACCTCGAGGCGCAGATCCACGGTCGCCGCGGAGGTCCCGCTGACGGATCCGTCGGTGCCGGTCGTGCTCATCTCGATCTCCTCAATGGCGCGGCGCTCACGGTCATCCCACGGCGTCGCCGCTTCTGGCCGGCTACGTCAGAAGCCCGAGCTCGGACGCCCGCCTGGTGATGTCCACCCGCGTTCGGCAGTCCAGCTTGACCAGCACGTTGTGGACGTGCATCTCGACCGTACGAGGGCTCAGGCTGAGACTCCGGGCGATCTCCCTGCTGGTGTTGCCGGCGGCGACGAGCCGCGTGATCTCGAGCTCCCGTCGGGACAGGCCACCGTGCTCGGCCCGGACCGCCGCGATCTGACCGAGACGGCGCTCGACCTTCTCGCCGAGGGCCGACACCTGCGCCGCGACCGCCCTGGCCAGCGGTACGGCTCCGAGCCGCCGCGCCGTCCGGTAGGCGGAGACGAGCAGCTCGATCGCCTCGGCCGGACATCCGGCCGGCGCCAGCGCGGCCGCCGCCCGCCGCTCGATCTCGGCCCGCTCCATGGGCAGGTCGAGATCGCCGGTGAGGGCCAGCGCCTGGCGGAACCGGGCCGCCGCGCCGGCGTGGTCCCGCTCCAGCATCGCCGTCTCACCGAGGGCGTGGGCGAGGGCGCCCAGCGCCTCGGCGCCGGCCCCGGCCGCGATCCGGGCCAGGGCGGAGGTGCAGCTCTGGACGAGGGTGGCCGAGCCCAGCTCCGCCCCGAGCGTGGCCATCCACCGGAGCAACGGGACCGAATAGTGCCGCTCGCAGTCCGTGCGCTCCCAGCGCTCCATGGCCGAGGCCGCCCGCGCCACCGCGGCCTCGGTCTCGCCGTTCAGCGCATCGAGGCGGGCGAGGGCCACGCAGGAATCGAACTCGATCGCGAACAGGTCGATCTGCCGGGCGAGGGCGCTGGCGCTGACCAGGTGGGGGCGGGCACGGTTGGCCCGGCCGCGGTACAGCTCGATGGTGCCGAGCACATCGTGAGCGACCGCCTGGGTGTGGATGGTCCCGGTCGGGCTGGCCAGCACCGCCCTGCAGATCTCCACCGCGCGGTCCCACTCGCCGAGCTGGCGCAGCACCCAGGTCAGGCAGGCGAGACACAGATCGGCGCCGGTGCTGGCGCCGTTGGCCTGGCAGAAGTCGGTCGCCTCGACGTAGGTCTCACGGGCGCCCCGGTAGTCGCCTGCATGTTCGAGGGAGTCGGCCAGGCGCTGGTACGCCTCGGTGGCCGCACCGACCTGGCCCCCGGACAGCGCCAGGTCCAGCGCCTCGCGCACGCGGGGCAGCCCGTGCTCGGCGTCGCCGCACCGGCAGCGGAGGTTGCCATCGAGGGCGGCGATCCTCACCGAGAGATCGGCGCGGCCGGACGCGCTCGCCTCCGCGCCGGCGACGCCGAGGACGCTCAGCGCTCCGGAGAAGCTGGCGCTGGATCGGAGCCGCGCCGCCACCAGCAGGCGCTCCGCCGCTGCCTCCCCGAGCTCGCCGCCGGCGGCGAACGCCTCCGCCGCCTCCTGGCGCACGGTCAGCGCCCGATCCCAGGCGCCCTGCAGCTCGAGGGCGCTGGCCAGGCTTCGCCGCGCCATTCCCAGCCGACGGTGATCACCCCCCGCCCGCAGGGCCACGGCCGCCTCGTCCCAGGCCCGCGCCGCGACGACGGCGTCCCCGTACGTGCCGGCCGCCCTTCCCAGACGTTCCAGCGCCCGGGCGCGGACACGGGCGTCGACGCCGGCCGGCCAGATGTCGAGGGCCTGGGAGAGCGCGACCGCGGCGTCGCGGTAGGCCCCCACCCCCTCCGCCGCCGCGGCCGCCGCCAGGAGCGCCTTCCGGCCCCGCTCGTGATCCCCCGCCGCGAGCCAGTGGCTGGCGATCGTGCTTGGAGCGGCCCCCGCCGCCTCCAGACCCTCGGCCAGGAGCCGGTGGAGCGTGCGCCGCCGCGACCAGGACAGATCGGAGCAGATCGCCTCGCGCACCAGGGCATGACGGAACGAACAGCGGCCCTGGCCGTCGTCGAGCACGAGCCCGCAGTCGACCAGCTCATCCAGGGTCCCGCGCCCCACGTCGAGCGAGGCGACCAGGCTCAGATCGAACCGCTGACCGATCAGCGCGGCCGTGCCCAGCGCCTGCCGGGTGGCGTCGGGCAGGCCGTTCACCCGGGCGAGGACGGCGTCGCGAACGCTCTCGGGCAGGGTCAGGGCGGGGTCGCGGCCGGCGTCCCTGAGCGTGGACCCCAGCTCCTCGATGAAGAAGGGCAGCCCCTCGGCCCGCGCATACACCGCGGCGACCTCGTCGGGCCCGGCCGGTGCGCCCAGGACGCGGCTCAGCAGCCGGCCGGTGTTCTCGGCGTCGAGCGGCTCGAGGGCCATCTCTCTCAGCCGTCCCGACCGGCGCAGGTCGGTCCGCAGGCGCCGGATGGGATGGGAGCGCGGGATCGAGTCGCTCCGGTACAGGCCGATCAGCAGCATCCTCGACCCCTCGACCACCTCCGACATCAGCCGCAGGACGTCGAGTGTCGCCTCGTCGCTCCACTGAAGGTCGTCGATGAGGATCGCCAGCGGCCCCTCGGTCGCGATCTCGGCGAAGGCCGCCGCCACCGCCGCGCAGACCGCGTCGGGATTGTCCACCCTGGCCTGGGGCGCGAGCTCGGGGAGGATGCAGGCCAGGTAGCTTCTCAGCCCAGGCTGATCCTCGAGGAGCGCCGGGCGCCTTCTGAGATGGCTTCGGAGCACGGCCTCGACCACCCGGAAGGGCGCCCCCGGGGTCTCCGGCGACGCCGCCTCGAGCGTGGCGAAGCCGGTCGCCGCCAGCGCCGCCCGAACCAGCGCGGTCTTGCCCACGCCAGCCTCGCCCGAGACCAGGAGCAGGGCCCCATGCCCGGTCTCGGCGTCCGCCGCCAGCTCCGCGAGGCGGGCCAGCTCGCCCTCCCGGCCGACCAGTTCGGCGACTGCGGGCACGGCATCATTCTGTACCGCGAACGGGCAGCCCGCCACCACGGCGATCGATGGCGGGGAGAGCGGCTGGTCGAGGTCGGACGCCGCCCGGACGGGGGCGAGCCGGGCGGCGTCGACAGGGTCGTGCGGCCCACCGCTTCGCATCGGAGCGTCACCGCGGACCGGATTCCGGTTCCGGCCTCAGGCCGGGGTCCCGGCGGCGAGCGCCTTGACGTCCTCGGTGGTGAGGGCATTGCCGGCGATGCCCCAGTCCCCGCTCTTGACCTCCTCGACCACGCACCAGGTCACCTGGCGCATGTTCTCGCCCTCGATGCCGACCATGGTGTCGGTCAGCTTCCGGACGATCTCCCTCTTCTGCGCCGGGGAGAACACACCCTCGATGAGCTTCACGTTGATGAACGGCATCTCCGACCTCCTTGAACCGCGATGTCCGGTGACGATGTCGCCAGCGTAGGGGGGCCCGGAGACGGGGGTATCCGTGGGATTACGGTATTTCCCGACGCCGATCGCGGCGGCAGGCGAGGGCGGGGAGTCGGGATACTCAGGGGACGCGCACAGGGTCCGCTTGGAAGCAGGAGGTACGAGTGACCGCTCCGACGCAACTGCGCAACCACTGGTGGTGGCGGCCGAACTGGAGAGTCGGCCAGCGCCTCTACGCGTGCCACCTCACCTTCGAGCGCTGCGAGGCGCTCCACGCCACCGTCGACGCCTATCAGGACGCCCTGGCCGGCGTGATGCAGCTGGACCAGATCCCCCGGCGCTGGCTCCACCTCACCATGCAGGGCATCGGCTTCGCCGGCGATATGTCCAAGGAGACCCTCGCGCAGATCGTGGAGCGGGCCGGCGAGGCCCTGGCCGAGCTCGAGCCTCCGACCCTGCAGCTGGGCCGGGCCGAGGTCGCGGGCAACGGCGAGGCGATCCTCATGCCCGCCCTCGATGGTGATGAGCTGACCGATCTCCGCGAGGTGATCCGGGAGGCGATCGCCGGCGTCCGCGGCGCCGATCGGGCGCCCTCCGGCAGCGGTCCCTTCCGGCCTCACGTCAGCATCGCCTACGCGAACGGGGAGGCGGACGCGAGCACGGCGCAGGCCGTCCTCGACTCGGTGCGCGCGCGGTCGGTGCGGATGACGGTGACCGACGTCCCCCTCCTCCTCTTCCACCGCGACAACCGCATGTACGAGTGGACAGAGATGCTGCGGATGCCGATTGGGGGACCGAACCGGTAGCCGACGGCGCCCCGGGTTCGCGACCCGGGGCACCGGGCACCTCCATCAGCCGCCGCGAGGTCGCTCCGGCGGGCGGACGACGCGACCGCTGCGGATGCAGGCGGTGCAGACGTACATGCGCCGGGACGCGCCGTTCATCCACACCGCGATCCGCTGGACGTTGGGCTTCCGGGTCCGCTTGACCCGTGCCTTGACGCGCCGCTTGACGGCGTTCTTGCCCAGACGGGCGACCTTGTTCCCGAACTGCGGGCGCTTCCCGCAGATCTGACATACGGCCACGACAACTCCTCCGCGTCGCGAGGCACCGCCGGGCACAGGGTCCCGGTCGATCCCCCTTCCATAGAGGATGGCGGCCCACGACGGGCGCCATCACAGGAACGGACTGGCAGTCCTCATCGACGTGGTGGAGGCGCGGACAGACGAGATCGGAGCGCCAAGGAAGCCCGCTTACCGCGATGAGAGACAACCAGGAGACCGTTCCTTAACAGGGAGGCACGGGGGAATCTTACACAGTCGCGCCCCGGCTCAGGCCGGGCGCACCGGCTGTGGATAGGTGAAGGGGACGCCGACGTCGGTGATGTCGAGCTCAGGCTGGTAGGAGATGGCCAGCTCGGGGGTGTCGATCCTCTCGCCGCCCGCGCCGCGGGAGCGCATCACCGCGTCGAGGATGCCCGTGGTCAGCAGCGTGCGCTCCACCGGCCAGGGCGACCGGCCCTCCATGACCATGCTCTCGATGTGCCGGACCAGGAACGTGAAGTGCTCGACCGGCGACCCCACCGTCACGCCGGGCAGGAACATCATGCAGGACATCTGGTGGCTCGGCCCCCGGTAGGCGGCGGACCAGTTCCGAACGCCCTCACCGCACATCACCACCGCCGCCCGCAGGCCGTCTAAGTACTCGACCAGGAATACGTTCACCGCCGTCTCGGTGGCCCGCCGGCGGGAGGCCGGATCCAGGCCCAGGCGATCAAGGGCCTGCCCGAACAGGTCGGCGTTGACGCGGCCGTCGGCGACGGCGGCCAGGGCGGCGTCCCCGGTCAGGCCCTGCACGGAGGCGACCCCGGTCTCCCCCCTCCCGCGCCGCTCGGCGTGGACCTGCAGACCCTCGATGGTGTGGAAGCCGTATCCCTCAACGTCGCCGAAACCCACCGCGACCGCCTCGTTCATCTCCTCGGTCGCCGGCCACTCGGTGCCCTGGGGCACGCGCCAGGCGAGAGGGATGGTCGAGCCGGCGAGCATGGGGATGCCGAGCCGCGCCGCCGTGTCGACCATCCACCTGCCGTCCGAGAACAGGTGGGAGAGGTGCTTGTCGGTGAAGATGGGGACGGTCCGGCCGCCGCCGACCATGGCCGCGACCGCGGTGTCGAAGAGCCGCCTCCGCGGATACATCTTCTGACCGATGGCGTTGTGCTCGTACTCGCCGTGCTCGCCGATGATGACCACGCCGTCGACGTTCACGCCGCCGCCGTCCCCGGCGGCGATGGCTTCACCCACCGTGTCGAACCGGGGAACGCCGTGCTTGCCGGCGATCTCCAGTCCGACGTCGCCGCGCGGACCGCCTGCCTGCTCCAGGTACATGGAGGCGACGTCGACCCTCGAGGGGATGTGCTCGCCGCCCCACTCATAGCCATCGATGAGCCGGGTTCCGATGACGTCGCCGTGAGAGCCGAGGAAGTACGTGGTTACGATCAGCGCGACCCTCTTGCGACCCACCGCGTCACCCTCCTCACATCATTGCCGACCCAACGAAAACCCACCTTCGATTATTGCAATGTCGGCAGTCCTCGATGTGCGGCCGTCTCCCGGCCCGGGCGGATCCCGGCCGGGGACATGGGGCGGGAGCAGGGGTGGCGGAGCCTGGCGGCGCCCGGGCGGGAGGCGACGGGACACCTATGCCCTCGTCGCGGGCGGCAGTCCCGGCTCTGTGGAAAGACGGCTTCTGTGAACGGTCGCGATGTCCCTCACAGTGACCACACAGGAAGCAGTCCGCAAGTTCACGTGACCCTCCTTCGAAGCTCGCCACTTCGCAGTCACAAGTTGAGGTCTGAGCGGCGTCCCGCTACCATGCGTGCACCCCCACCAGGGCCGTCGGATGCGCACGACGACCCGTGCGCGGCGTTGGGCGAATAGCAGCTTGACAAACTCACTATGTCTTGACAAGCTGGCACGGTGAGAAGGCGAGCGCGGCGTTGCCCGACCGGTGCTGGGGGGCACCGAGCGACGGGCCGCCGGCGGCCGGAGTCGCGCCCGCAGGGAGGGCTACGCCTCTGAGCGGCGGCGCGGACGGATAGTCCTGTCTCGCAGGTCCGGCTGGGCCGGACGGACTGGAAGGGTTGGAAGGGAAGGAAGTACCCGATAAGGAGAAGAGGAGTCGGAGCTATGCGGCGAAAACCTGCATTGCCCATGTGGTCCCGTTGTGTTCGCGCTCACACGGGTCTGAATACTCTGCGCGAGAGGCGAAAACGATGACGACTCACTATTCCGATAACGAGCTGGACCCCAAGGACTTCCTCGACCAAACCAGACTGAGCCGCCGTCAAGCCATCGCGGCAGGCGCCGGCGTCTCAGCCGCGGCGGTGGGGCTGAACTATCTCTCGTCCTGCATGGGCGCGCAGACCCCGCTGAGCCCGGTCGGCGACGGCAAGACGCTGGGAAAGAGCGCCGAGGAGCTGCTCGCCAGCAACCTCAGCGTGGGCGGCACCCCACGCGCCCAGACGGTCGTCACCGACCAGACGACGATGACCGTGTTCAACAGTTTCAACTACTTCATCCCGAACGGCTCGGACTACTTCGACGGGTTCGGCCAGGTCTGCACGGAGTTCCTCTGGTACCTGAACGTGGCCACTGGCAAGCTCGTCCCCTGGCTGGCGACCGGGTGGGAGTACAACAGCGACCACACCCAGTTCACGATGCACCTCAATCCGAAGGCGCACTGGAACGACGGGATGCCGTTCACGTCCAAGGACGTCGGGTTCTCGCTGGACATGCTCCAGAAGAACGCCACGCTTCTCAACAACAACCCGAACACGACCGGCGAGCTGACCTCGTACACGACCCCCGACGATCACACGATCGTCATGAACCTGAACGTCACCGACCCCCGCTACCACTACAACTACATTTGCGGGATCGTGGCGGCGTTCTACGTCATGCCGCAGCACATCTGGGCGTCCCAGGACCCGACCAGCTTCAAGTTCAACCCGCCGATCATGACCGGGCCCTACAAGCTGTACAACGTCCTCGCCAACGACCTGGTGGTCACCTGGCAGAAGGACCCCAATTACTGGAACATCGCCAACATGAACTGCAAGCCCGAGTTCGCCGTCTGGCGCTCGGCGTCCACTGACCTGGACGTGGCCTTCGAGCAGTTCAAGACCGGCGTCACCGACTACGGCAGCGACTACACCCACGTTCACGCTCTGATCAAGGGCGGCTTCAAGAACGCCGAGATCCTGACCAAGTTCCTGGACCCCTGCGAGCGGGCGATCCTGATCAACACCAAGTCGACCTCCGCCGGCGGCGCCCTCAAGGACTACCGCATGCGCTGGGTGATCTCCATGCTCCTCGACCGGGAGCGGATCGCCAACGACGTGTGGGTGCCGGCCACCGAGCCCGGGGTCTTCCCCTGGGCCGCCTACCCCGGCAACAAGAAGTGGGACGTGCCCAGCATCGCCGCCAAGTACCCGCTCAAGTACAACCCGGCCAAGGCCGAGAAGCTCCTCGACCAGATCGGGGCCAAGAAGCACAGCAACGGCAAGCGCTACTACAAGGGCCACGCGATGTCGCTCCAGGTGATCACCGGGACCCTGGCCTCGGCCGGCGACGAGTACTCGATCGGACAGCTGCTGGCCGAGGCACTGACCAAGGTCGGCATCCCCTCCACGGTCAAGTACCTGGGCTCCTCGGTCTTGAACGAGAAGCAGGGGACCGGTGAGTTCGACCTCCTCTCCCAGTGGCTCTGCGGCGAGCTGATCGACCCCTACCAGCTCTACTACCAGTTCCAGAGCAAGTTCGCGCTGCCGATCGGCAAGCTGGCGGCCAACGCCAACGAGGACCCGCGCCTGACCGACCCCACCTTCGACAAGGCGGTCTCGCAGCTGGGCAAGCTGTCGCCGACGGCCTCCGAGGCGACGCCGTACTTCCACTCGGCGCTGAACCGCTGGTTCCACGACATGCCGGCCGTGCCGACCATCCAGACGCTGTACACGCAGCAGTTCAACACGACGTACTGGAAGAACTGGCCGACCAACAGCAACATCTACACCGTCCCGGACAACTGGTGGGGACAGTGGCTGTTTGTTCTTGGCAAGATCCAGCCCGCGGGAGGCAGTTGATATGGCAGGACCCACTGCGGGCGGCGCGCAAAGCGCCGCCCCAGCCGGTGCCATAACCATCGAGGAAATACCCCTCATCGTCGAGCAGGGCGGGGTGCGCGGCTGGTTGGGCGCGCACCCCGTCATCTCGTACCTGCTCCGGCGGTTCGTGTTGTACGTGTTCACGCTCTGGGCGGCGTTCACGGCGACGTTCTTCTTCTTCCGCCTGATCCCCGGCAACCCGATCGGGGCCTACATCGAGAGCCTACAGAAGGAGTACCTGGAGAACGCCTCCGCCAGCGCGGCCGTCATCGCCCACTACAAGAAGGTCTTCGGGCTCGACGGCAACCTGCTGCAGCAGTACGGCTCCTACATGTACCAGCTCATCTTCAAGCACAACATGGGGCCGTCGCTGCTCAGCTACCCGACCCCGGCGCTGACGCTGGTGGCCCAGGCGATCCCATGGACGCTGGGCCTGCTGGGTCTGGCCACCATCATCGCCTGGCTCCTGGGCATCGTCCTCGGGGCGTTTGCGGGCTGGAGGCGCGAATCACGCATCTCCGGCTTCCTCACCTACTGCGCGCTGGCGACCTCGAACATCCCCTTCTTCTTCTTGGCACTGATCCTGCTCCTGTTCCTCGCATTCGACCTCAACTGGCTGCCCTCGAGCTATCCCTATGGCAACGGCCTCAAGGTGGGCTTGCATCTCCCCTTCATCCTCAGCTTGCTGAAGCACGCGATCCTGCCCGCGGTGTCACTGGTGATCGTCTCGATGTTCGGCAACCTCCTGGGCATGCGAACACAGATGATCACGGTTCTCGGCGAGGATTACCTGACATTCGCCAATGCCAAGGGCCTCCGGCCGTGGCACATCCTCCGCCGCTACGGGATGCCGAACTGCTACCTGCCCCAGATCACGGGGTTGATGATCTCGTTCGGCTTCATCTTCAACGGCAACATCATCCTGGAGAATCTCTTCCTCTACCCGGGCGTCGGCCACCTGCTGGTGCTGGCGGTGGGACAGCTCGACCTCAACACGATGATGGCGGTCACCGACACGTCCATCTTCATGGTCATTTCCGCCGTCTTCCTCATCGATATGTTCCTGCCGCTGCTCGATCCGAGGATCAAGTTCAGTCGATGATTGGGAGGAGGGAGAATTGAGAGCACTGAACTCGGTCCTGAACACCTTCCGCCGCAGCGGCAAGGTGTCGGTGGGCCTTACCCTGGTCGTCCTCATCGTACTGGTCGGCCTCCTCCACAACCAGATCGTCGATTTGATCGGCCGCGGGCAGTTCACCACCCCGCTCGATCTCGGCTACGGCCCTCGCTTCCAGCTTCCGAGCCACCATTTCCTGCTCGGCACCGACAACCAGGGCAGGGACGAGCTGGCGATGGTCGTCACCGGACTCTGGACCTCGCTTCAGGTCGGTGCCGAGGCGGGCGTGATCTCGACCGTGATCGGCGTGATCGTCGCCTTCTACGCCGCCTACCGGGGCGGCGTTCTGGATTCGATCCTCTCGACCACGACCGACCTCTTCCTGGTCATCCCCTCGCTCCCGCTGCTGATCGCGTTCACCGGCTTCGCGAAGAACACGAGCATCACCGAGATCGCCATCATCCTGGCCGTCTTCGGCTGGGCGGGCGCCGCCCGGGTCATCCGGTCGCACGTGCTCAGCCTGCGCACCCGGACCTACGTGGACCTCGCCCGGGTCTCCAAGGAGAGCCCTCTGGAGATCGTCCTCACCGAGCTGATGCCCAACATGCTCCCCTACCTCGCCCTGGGGCTCAGCTACGCCATCATCGGCGCGATCTTCGCGCTGGTCGGACTCGAGGTGATCGGCCTCGGCCCCAGCGGGGTGGTCGACCTCGGCTTCCTGCTCAACGATGCGCTGGGTGACGGCGCGATGACGCTGGGCGTGTGGCCGGACTTCGTCGCCCCGATCTTCCTGATCGTGCTCCTGTTCTTCGCCCTGAACATGATCAACCTGGGTCTCGAGGAGGTGTTCAACCCGAGGCTGCGTAAGGTGGTGGGAGGCTGACATGCCCGAACCCCTGCTGGAGGTCAAGAACCTCACCTGCCGCTACCGCGCCGCTGCCGGCGACATCCCCGCCGTCGAGAACGCCAATCTGACCATCTTCCGGGGCGAGATCCTCGGCATCGCCGGCGAGTCAGGGTGCGGCAAGAGCACCCTGGCGGCGGCCATCCTCCGGCTGCTGGTGCAGCCCGGCTACGTGGCCAACGGCGAGGTCATCTTCCACCCCAGGAACGGGGAGCCGATCGATCTCCTCAAGGTGGGCCCGAGAGAGCTCAGAGCGCTGCGCTGGAGTCAGCTCTCCTACCTGCCGCAGGGCTCGATGAACTCGCTGAACCCGGTGATGAAGGTCGGCGATCAGTTCGTCGACGTCATGCAGGCGCACCGATCGTGGAGCAAATCGGAGGCATCCTCCAAGGTGCCCGACCTCCTCCAGCAGGTCGGGCTCGACCCGATGGTCGCCGACATGTACGCGCACGAGCTGTCGGGCGGGATGAAGCAGCGCGTGATCACGGCGATGGCGGTCGCGCTGGGCCCCGACCTGCTGCTCGCCGACGAGCCGACCACGGCACTGGACGTCACCATCCAGCGCGTCGTGATCCAGAACCTCTACGAGCTGAGGGACAAGTTCGGGGTCACGCTGGTGATCATCACCCACGACATGGGGGTCCATGCTCAGCTGGTCGACCGCGTCGCCATCATGTACGCGGGCAAGATCGTGGAGGTCGGCGACGTCCGCCAGATCTTCAAGGAACCGAAGGACGCGTACACCCGCTCGCTGATCGACTCGATCCCGACCCTGGACGTCGATCAGCGGCAGCGGCGCAAGGTCAGGGAAGAGATCTCATGAGGGAAGCTGCCAACGGAGCCGCGCCGGGCGGCGTCAAGGAGCTGAAGCTCAGCCATGTCACCCAGATCTTCCCCGGGCGCGGGGGAAGCCGGGTCATCGCCGTGCGCGACGTCTCCTTCGATCTGAGCTCCCATCCCCCACGCATCGTCTGCCTGGTCGGCGCCAGCGGCAGTGGCAAGAGCACGATCGCGAGGATCCTGCTCGCCCTGCAGCGGCCCACGGCCGGATCCGTCACCTACCAGGGGAAGGACATCTTCCATCTCTCCAGGCGGGAGCAGGACGGGTTCCGGAGGGACGTGCAGCCGGTCTTCCAGGACCCCTACTCGATCTTCAATCCCGTGTACCTGGTCGATCGGGTCTTCTGGAAGGCGATCCACAAATTCGGCCTGGCCAAGACCCGGGAGCAGGGGCTGGAGCTGATCGAGAGGTCGCTGCAGGCGGTACGCCTCAATCCCGGCGCCGTCCTCGGTCACTACGCCCACCAGCTCAGCGGCGGCCAGCGCCAGCGCGTGATGCTGGCCCGAGTGCACATGCTCCGACCGTCGTTCATCATCGCCGACGAGCCGGTCTCGATGCTCGACGCGCAGGTCCGCAGGAGCTTCCTCGACCTGCTGATCGAGTTCCAGGACCTCTACGGCATGACCACCCTCTTCATCACCCACGACCTTTCCACGGTCGCCTACGTGGGTGGTGAGATGAAGACCATCTTCCACGGCTCGATCGTGGAGGAGGGGACCGTGGAGCAGGTCATGACCCACCCGACCCACCCGTACACCAAGCTGCTGCTGGCCTCGGTGCCCGTGCCCGATCCCGACCAGCGCTGGACGGATCGCGTCGAGCTGGTCGACGGCACGCCGCGCATCGTCCCCCTCGCCAAGGCCGAGACGACAGCCGACCGCAACGGCTAATCAGCGGTCTCCCGACCGCGATCCGGCGCCGCTCGATCTTCGGATGGATCGAG
>DATAXV010000161.1:0-3415 GCA_036272915.1 Candidatus Dormiibacterota bacterium | reverse complement strand
CGCTGCAGGAGCGGCTCGACGTGGAGGCCCTGGACGCCCCCTTCTCCGCCGGTCTGCGGGTCGGCGCGCTCGACGTCGGGGTCGGGCAGCCCGGACACGTCACCGGCTACCGGGTCGCGGTGAGGACGGGGACGGCGCTGGCCGGACCGGGGCACATGTGGAGGCTGATCCGGGTGGGCTGAGGCCCCGCCGACCGACGCACCGCCGCCAGTCGGCTCCCGGATCACTAACCTTGTAGACGCACAGCCGATGCAGGGAACGACGCCGACGCCGCCTGGCCCCCCCACCCCGTACCGCGTTCCGGCCCGCCGTCGGGACGACCTCCGGCTTCCGTACCTGACGCTGCTCGTCGTCGGCGTCATCTCGCTGGGGCTGCTCGGGCTGGGGCTGGACAACCTGGTCGCCGCCACCATGCCCTGGGAGCACACCAACCTCACCGTGAAGGTCACCGGGGTCTACGCCTACGACAAGGGTTCCGGCACCGTCCACGGGCCGGCCATCAAGACGTCCCGCACGGGCAAGGCGTTCGCCGCGAAGGTCGACTGGGCGTCGCTGCCCTCGAACCTGTCGGTCGGCGCCGCCTGGTACTCGAGCGAGGGGACCCTGATCCAGAGCGTGGGCCCGAGCACGGCGGGTAGCCTGGCCGCCCGGCACCGCCTGGTGCCGATGGACCAGAGGGCCCCGCCCGATACCTACGGATTGCTGGTCCTGCACTACGACGGCGGGAAGCCGATCGAGATCCTGGGACGCACCCACCTGACGGTGACATCCGGATGAGCGTGATCCAGGCGGTCCGTCCGCACCCCTTCCGTCACAGCCGCTACGTGGTGGCGGCGGCCCTCGGCGGCGTGGTCGCGCTGCTGGTCGCGCTGGCCTCGATCGCCAACGCCCTCTTCAGCGGCCACGCGGTCCTCGTCTTCGCCTGCGGCGTCCCCGCCCTGGCCCTGGCCATCGCCGGGACCGTGATCGGGATCCGCGGGCTCGGCGCCAGGGGGCAGGTGGGGCGCTCGGAGCGCATCTGGGCGGCGGCGCTGCTCCTCGCCGGCTTCATCCTCTGGGTCTTCGTCGCCGAGTCCTCGTGGCTGCTCGAGCAGGGTCCGGTCACCGTGGTCATCGCCTCGGCCATCGCCTGCCTGCCGACGACCTCCTTCGGCCTCTTCGTCCTGCGCCGGCTCGACCGGAACGAGAAGGAGCCGTGGCGGCTGATGCTGGTGGCGGTGGTCTGGGGCGCCGTCATCGCGACCACGCTCGCCGCCTGGGGCAACACCCTCTGGGACCTCTTCATCAGCTACGGGCTCCCGCCCGGACCCGCCTCCAACCAGTCCACCGGATTCTCCGCCGGCATCGTCGAGGAGCTGAGCAAGGGCCTCGCCGTGGTGCTCCTCTACCTGATCATGCGCGGCGAGTTCGACGACGTCGTCGACGGGATCATCTATGGCGCCGCGGTGGGCATGGGCTTCAACTACTGCGAGTCGATCCTGTACATGAGCCGGATCTACGTCGAGCTGCAGCAGATGGGCCAGCCCGGCGCCGCCGGGGTCGCCGCCCAGTGGTTCTTCCGGCAGGTGCTCGATCTCTTCACCGGCCACGCCACCTACACGGCGATGGTCGGCGCCGGCCTCGGCATCGCCCGCCAGATGCCGCGCATGCACCAGCGGGTGCTGGCCATCCTGGCCGGCTTCCTCAGCGCGATGGCGGCGCACATGGTCTTCGACGCCTGGATCGCCAGCGCGCCCGGCGGCCTGCTCTTCGTCGTCATCCGCGAGGTGGTCGGGGGCGGGGCCTTCACCGCCGTCGTCCTGCTGATCCTGGCCATGGGCACCCGCAACGAGAGCCGGGCCCTGGAGGAGCATCTGCGCCTGGAGGCGAGCGAGAACCGGGGGACCGTGCTGCCCCAGGAGGTGGAACTCCTGATCAGCCCCAGCCGGCGCTTCTGGGAGCGCTACGAGGTGCTGTTCCACCGTGGCATCGGCGGCTGGCGGCGCCTGACCCACCTGCGCAACGCCCAGCTCG
Organism: Candidatus Dormiibacterota bacterium; assembly: GCA_036272915.1. Taxonomy (GTDB): domain Bacteria; phylum Chloroflexota; class Dormibacteria; order Dormibacterales; family Dormibacteraceae; genus DATAXV01. The sequence continues at coordinate 1,402 of DATAXV010000161.1, read as the reverse complement.
ACCTGGCCATGGAGCGCTGGCACCGGGCGCGACACGAGATCGACCAGCCGCTGGAGGCGGAGGAGCTCCTCCGTGAGCGCGTGCGCAACCTCCGCGCCGCCTACCTCACCGGCGCCCGGCCCGCCAGGGCCTGACTCAGCCCGCCGCCCGGCGCTCCAGCTCCCGCCGCGCCGTCCGCTCGACCAGCTCGACCATGGCCACGTGGGTGCTCGCCGGCAGCGCGTCCACGCTCTCCCCGACCACGCCGGCGACGCCGTCGAGGAGCCCCAGCTCGGCGCCCCGCCGCAGCAGCCGCCGCTCCGCCTCCGGCGTGTGCAGCAGGTCGGGCATGCCGAGACGCACGGCGAGAACGGCGGCGATCGCATAGCAGGCCCAGTTGGAGACGCCGGCGGTGACGAGCACGTCGGTCGCGGTGGCGGCGCCGATGCCACCCCCGCAGCCGCAGCGGCAGAGGTCGCCGAAGGGCACATGGTCGCGAACCGCGCCAGCGACCAGCCCCATGCCCAGCTCGTTGCCGCCGTCGCCGACGCCGACGGTCGGGATCGACCGGCGCGCCGCCTCCGCGAAGAGCAGGTCGAGGCGGGCCTTCCCCAGCCCGATGTCCTCACCCCTGGCGTTGTGCAGCACCCCCCTCTCGTTGGGGCCGACACGCTCGACCGAGATCAGCGCCCCCGGGCGGGTGCGGTCCAGCAGCTCCGCCGCCGCGAGTCGGGCGGCCTGCTCCTCGTGGGGGAAGGGGAGGACCTCGCAGACGGCGATGTTGCCGGGGTCGGGGACCGCCTCCTCCACCGGGATCAGCCCCGCCGCCTGGGCCATCGCCCGGTGCAGGGACAGCGTCTCCGCCTCGGCCAGCAGGATCGGGATCGCACCGATGCCCAGCGCGAGCGCTCTGGCCAGCGCCACCGTGCCGGCGGGGCCGTCGTTCTCGATCAGCGCCGTGCTGACCCAGGGCTGGACGGCGAGACCGGTCGTCATCAGCACCCGCGCCCCCGGGGCGAGCCCGGCCAGCTCCTCTGCGGCGGCACCGGCCAGGGGCCGGCCGACCCGCTCCAGGGCCGCGTAATGGAGGTGGGCGACCCCACGCTGGTTCAGGTCCAGGTTGATGAGGCTGTCGAGCGCTTCTTCCATGTTGGCAGCTCCCATCCTGCCGCCTGGCGGGAAGACGCTGCGCAGCGGCCGCTCCGCCGGCGACCCATCAGGATGTCGCGAACCGTGATGATCGTTAGGGCGAGCGCGTCCCGCGATGCCATGGGAAACGCAGTTGAAGGAGGTCGGCGGATGCGAGTGGTGGTGATAGGCGGCCGCGGGCACATCGGCACCTACCTGGTGCCCCGACTGGTCGAACGGGGCCACGAGGTGGTCAACGTCAGCCGCGGCGAGCGGCAGCCCTACCTGCCCCATG
>DATAXV010000160.1:0-98259 GCA_036272915.1 Candidatus Dormiibacterota bacterium | reverse complement strand
ACGAGCGCACGCACCGCGGGCCCAAGGAGGACCGGCTGGCCCTTCTTCGCGCCACCGGCGTGAGCCTGGAACCGCTCTGGTTCCTGGCCGAGGGCCTGGCCGAGCTTCTCCTGGAGGCCCCGGCCGGGGAGCGGGAGGCGTTCGTCTTCGACGGCGAGGACCATGAGCTCCGGCGCATCACCGACGCCGGCTGGCTGAACCGGGTGACGGCCGCGCTCTCGGCGCGGGCGCTCCTCATCGCCGACGGGCACCACCGCTACGAGACGACCCTGCTCTACTCGCAGGAGCGGGGTGACGCCGAGGACGCCGCCTCCCGCTACACGCTGGCCCTGGTCACCGACCTCGCCGATGACGGGCTCATCGTCCTCCCCACGCATCGCCTGCTCCGTGCCGGCGTGGCCGTGACCGGTGGACGCGAGGTCGGCTCCCTGCAGGAGGCCGTGGAGGCGATCGAGGGCCGGGTCGCCGCCGCCACCTACCGCGACGGGCACTTCCAGGTGCTGCCGTTGGAAGGAGACGTGGCCGCCCTGGAGTTGCATGGTCAGGTGGTCGACAACATCATCGGTTCGAAGGACCCGGAGCAGTACCTGACCTACACGCGCGATGCCGCCGAGGCCGTGCGCTGGGTCGACGAGGGACGGGGCGTCGCCGCCTTCTTCCTCGGGACCCCGGATCTGGCGGCGGTTTTGCGCGCCGCCGAGGCGGGTATCACCATGCCGCAGAAGACAACGTATTTCTATCCCAAGGCGCCCTCGGGCATGGCCTTCCACCGGCTTGCCTCCGAGAGCCTCCTGTAATGTGAGGATCGACAACTAGGAATGCCCACATACGGTTATCGCTGCGGCCAGTGCGGCCACGAGTTCGAGATCTTTCAGAGGATGTCCGACGACCCGCTCGTCGAGTGCCCCCAGTGCGGTGGACGCCTCAGCAAGATGCTCTACCCGGTGGGTGTTCAGTTCAAGGGCTCCGGCTTCTACACGACCGACTACAAGAACGGCAGCTTCGGCTCGTCCAAGTCGTCGAGCAGCTCGGAGGGCTCGTCGTCGGGCGAGAGCAAGAGCGATTCGGACAAGAGCGATTCCACCAAGACCGCTACCGAGGCCAAGAGCCCGTCCCCGGCGACGGCCGACAAGTCGACTAAGGGGGATTGAGCCATGGCTGACCATGTCTCCGCCGTCAACGATTCCGATTTCGACAGCAAGGTCCTGTCGGCACAGGGTCCGGTCCTGGTCGACTTCTGGGCGACCTGGTGTGGCCCCTGCCGCATGATCGCACCGGTGGTCGAGAGCGTGGCCTCCGACCTGGACGGCAAGGTGACCTTCCTCAAGATGGATGTCGACCAGAACCCGGACACGGTCCGCCGTCTGGGCATCATGAGCATGCCCACCCTGATCATCTTCAAGGACGGGCAGCCGGCCGAAAGGTTGGTCGGGTACCGGCCGGGGATCAAGGACGACATCACCAGCAAGCTGAACGCACTCATCTGAGCCCGCTCCGGTGAACGCGTTCTTCGAGACGCTCGGTGCTCGCTTCCGTGACAAGGCGAGCGCCTCCGGCGCCTCCATCGAGGCGCCGACCCTCGATGCCGCCGTCGCCCAGGAGCTTCTCGAGCTCGCGCGGGTCGTGGCGCACACTCATGAGCGCCGCTTCGCCCCGCTCAGCACCTACCTCGCCGGCGTCGCCAGTGAGCGCGCCCGGCAGTCCGGATCGGTGGGTGCCGCCGACCTCATCCGGGAGGTCCGGCGCTCCCTCGAGGCGGAACACCCTGGGGCCTGACCCCGGACCTTCGGCCGGACCGGAAGGGGTGGGGCGGGACGTTCTCCAGGCGTGACCGCAACTCCGGACCTGGGCTCGCAGCGCGCCCCCGGTCGGGTCCGGCCGGCCTCTCTGGTGGGTCGCGGACCCCCCTCTGATCGTCCTCATCGCCGCCGGCACCCTGATCTGAAGGGACGTGACCGGGTTCGGTTACGGCCGGCAGATCGAGGGACCCACCGGTGATCGGCGTCGGCGTGGAGGCCCCGCACGAGCCAGTTCAGCGGTCCTCTGATCGGCACCGACGCTGATCTCCGGGGGGCGCGTGTAGGTGATGCGGGCCGGTTCGGGGGTCGTCGTCCCGCCGACCCCGGCCAGCCAGACCCCCGGCTACTGCTTCAGCGCGATCATGGGCCTCGAGTCGTCCCGTTGCTGAGTCCGCCCCGTGGGACCCGATAATGTCGCTATGGCTGCCGAAGTGCCGGGACCGCCCGACGACCGTCCGGGTGGGGGTGATAGTGGGTCCGGCGGGCCGGTCGATCGGCGGCGACCGCCGACGCCCGACGCCCCCCACGAGCTGACGCCGGCCGAGCAGGCGTCGATTCATCAGTGGATCTCCAAGCGACGCATGGCCAGTGCCGAGCGCCTCGGGCTCTCCCGATCGGAGGCGGAGCGCCTGGAGAATGACTTCGACGGCGATCTGAAGGCGTACGTCGAGTCGAGGCGTTCCCAGGGCGAGGAGCTGCCGGAGGCGGTGCGGGACTTCGACACCGAGACCGCGTAGGCCACCCTTATCCGGTCGTCGGTGGGCCGGGATTGGGTCAGGATCGTGGACGGGAACGGTCGGGGACGGTCCACATCAACGCCCCGAGTCGCTGCAGGCCACCCTCGAGGAGGAGTTCTCCCGGGATCTCACCGGAGCTCCGATAGGCGCTGGGCGAGACCCCAGCGACGACCCGGAAGCGGTGGGAGAAGTGATACGGGTTGGCGAAGCCGCAGGTGTCCGAGATGGCGGCGATGCTGAGGTTGCTGCGGCGGAGCAGGGTGGCCGCCCGGGCCAGCCGGAGCCGCTCCTGGACCGCCGCCGACCCCATGCCCAGGTGTAGGCGGAAGAGCCGGCTGAGGTGGGTCGGCGAAACCGCCGCCGCCATGCCCAGCTCCTCCAGCCCGATCGCGCGTGGCCCGTTGGCCGACCACTCGCCGTTCAGGTAGGCGATCGCACGCTCGAGGGGCGCGGGAAGGGGCGCCAGCGCGGCGTCGTCCTCGGGCATGGGACCCTCGTCAAAGACCTTCAGCAGCAGGCCGAGCACGTCCCGCAGGCGGTCGACCGCATTTGCCGAGCGACCGAAGTGGAGGGCGAGCGCGTACCGGCAGAGCGACTCCAGCGGCCCGCCCGGCGTGAGCGGCCGGAGACGCCGGCCGGGTGCCGGCGGCCCCAGCTCGGGGACGGTGAAGTGGCAGAAGGCATGCCTCGTCGGCTGCTCCCGGTCCCAGTCGAAGCGGTCGCGCATCCCCGGGCGGAGAAGCAGGAGCCAGCCCGGCTCGAGGTGGACGCGCTCGGCGCCTGCCGACCAGTCGGCGCTGCCCTGCAGGACCCAGACGAACTCGTGGTCGCGGAGGCGGCGGGGGCCGAAGGTGGCCCCTGGCGGGTACACGGCCACCCCGGCCAGTGCCCGGCTGACTACCGGCAACGTCATAAACGAAAAGGGTATAGGCGCGATCACGCATTGCCCGCCGTCAGGCGCTGCCGCAGGCTGAGAGCATGAACATCGACACTTCCCGACCTGAGCTGGCGACGCCAGGCCTTGTCCAGCGCTACCAGGAGCAGGGCTTCGTGGTGGTGAAGGACGCCATCACCTCCGCCGACATCGACGCCCTCCGCGCCGAGACCGTGCGGATCTGCCGCGGTGATCGCGGCGACGTCACCGGGCGGTTCACGCGCGCCGGGGCCGAGGAGGCCGACGAGGATGTGATCCGCCGCTACCTCTGCATCCACATGGTCCACAAGATGTCGCCGGTGATGAGGGAGGCCCTCAGCCCACCCGCCGTCGTCGACGTGTTGACCCAGGTGATCGGTCCCGACGTCAAGGCGATGCAGTCGATGCTGTTCATCAAGGCCGAGGGCAAGCCCGGCCAGGCCTGGCATCAGGACGAGAAGTTCATCCCCACCCGAGACCGCTCCCTCACCTCCGCCTGGATCGCGCTCGACGACGCGACCACGGAGAACGGCTGCCTCTGGGTTCTGCCCGGATCGCACCGCCCCGGCGTCATCTACCCGGACCGCGAGCACGACGACGTGCGGTTCGACTGCACCGTCGAGTCGTTCGACTTCCCCTACCGCGACGAGGACGCGGTGCCGGTCGAGCTCCCCGCCGGCGCCGCGATCGTCTTCAACGGCTACCTGCTGCACCGCTCGCTGCCCAACCGCAGCCGCCGCGGCCTCCGCCGCTCGCTGGCCAATCACTACATGAGCGCGTCATCGCTGCTGCCCTGGCACCGTCCGGCCGAGGGCCAGGCCATGGCCATGACCGACTACCGCGACATCGTCATGGTCGCCGGCAAGGACCCCTACGCCTGGAAGGGCTTCGAGGACATCGCCAGGCCCCATGTCCGGCCCGACCGCGAGGGCGGCTGCGACCGCTGAGCCTGGCGGCCAGGGCCGCTGACCGAACTCGAGACGGAGCCGCGACCGGCGGTTCGGCTACGCTTCACCGAGGCTGGCGTGATGATCTGCGAATGTAAAATGCATGCATGTTGGCATTGCAGATCCGTCACGTGCCAGTCGAGGTCAGGGACGCCCTCGCCCGCCAGGCTCGTGCGAGGGGTCAATCGCTACAGTCCTTCCTGCTCTCGCTGATCACCGCCGAGGCCAGGCGCTCGCGCAACGTGGTCCTGCTCGACGAGCTCGAGGGCAAGGTGGACGGAACCGGGGAGTCGGAGCGGCTCAGCGCCCTGGACGAGGTCCGCGACGATCATCTCGGCGAAATAACGGACCCCGAGTGATCGTCATCGACGCCAGCGTGCTGGTCGCCGCCCTGATCGGCGATGACCCGAGCGCGCGGCGCTGCCGCACCGAGCTGCGCCTGGACCCGCACTGGATCACGCCCGCCGACGCGGTCGTCGAGACCTACGCGGCTATCCTCAACCTGGCCGACGCCGGGACCGTGAGCGAGGACCGCGCCCGGCTCGCCGTCGACCTGCTCGCCAGCCTGGAGCTTGAGCTCTTCGACATCCGTCCCCAGTTCCCGCGGATGTGGCGCCTGCGGGGGAGCCTGGGCCACGCCGACGCCTCTCTGGTCGTCGCCGCCCTGGCCAACGACTGCGAGCTGCTCACCGCCGACCCCAGGCTGGCCGAGGCGGCGAGGGGACACTGCGCGGTGCGCCTCCTCCACGGCCTTCCCCCTCTCGAGGTCGACGCCCATGCGAGCGCTGGCGCGGGCGAGGACGAGGCCGTCTCGACGTCATGATCGTGCCCCCGCATCCGGCGGTGGAGGACTGCGTCTTCTGCACCAGGCGCGACCAGCCGGCCGAGCTCCTCCACACCCAGGACTTCTACGTCATGCCCGACAAGTACCCGCTGGTCCCCGGGCACACCCTGGTCATCTCCCAGCGCCCGATCCGGTGCCACGCGCTGGGCGACGACGATTCCCTGCTCCGCCTCGAGGAGCTGGCCGGGCGGGTGGGCGCCTTCCTGGAGAGCGTCTACGGCACGCCGGTGATGGCGCTGGAGAACGGGATCGCCGGCCAGAGCGTCTTCCACGCCCACCTCCACCTGCTGCCGATGGGTGTCGCCGCGCTGCCCGAGGCGATGCGGGGGTGGCCCGACGTCACCCCGATCGAGGGCTGGGGCGAGGTCAGGCGCAGGCTCACCGAGACCGGCTCCTACCGCTACCTGGCCATGGGCGGCGGGCGGTACGTGACCGACGGCCACTCGCCGGCGCTGCGCCCGCTCCGGGAGGCCATGCGGCGGGGGGCGGGCATCGAGCTCGACTCGCGGTCGGCCTGGATCAAGCGGACGACCGACGCCGACGTGGACGTCCTGCAGCGGCTCTGGCGGGAGCGGGGTGACCCGATCGAGGCCTGAGATTGCCCGACACGTCTTGTTCAATCTCGCAGCCCCCGGTATAAAGAACAGCGCGCCCGTCTCACTCCGTGGGACGGCCTGGGCTGGAGTAGGGGACGAGAGAGATAGGTATGGAGCTGGGGTCAGCGGGGCGTACGACGATCGGGGACAGGATCGCCTTCCAGAGGCGCCGTCGCGGGCTGTCCCAGGCGAAGCTGGCGGGCCTGCTCGGACACACCGAGCAGTGGCTCTCCAACATCGAGCGGGGAGAGAGGCCGGCGGACCGCTACTCGACGCTGGTGCGCATCGCCGAGGTGCTCAGGGTGCCGGTCGGCGCGCTGACCGGCAACGGCGAGGGAGAGCCGGCCACGGAGCAGGCCTCGGCGAACGAGCTCACCGACCGGATCCGGATGGTTCTCTCCGGCCATCAGTACCTCGCCCCGGGGAGGGACACGCTCGTCGACCTTGACGACGTCGAGCGGCGGCGTTGGCAGGCGTGGAAGAGCGCGCGGGAGGGATCCTGCAGCGCCCTCGCCGATATCCTGCCCGGGCTGCTCTGCGACGCCGAGGCGCTGCGCGGCTCCGGTCCCGACGGTCTGCGCACCGTCGCCGAGGTCTACCAGCTGGTGACGGCGCTCCTGACCGTGCTCGGCCAGACCGACGTGGCCTGGGTTGCCGCCGACCGCTCGGCCGACGCCGCCGAGCGGGCCGGGGACACGGTGCTGGCCGCCGCCGCCAGCTTCCGACTCGGCCTCGCCTTCCTGGCCGGCGGCCAGGTCGCGCAGTCGGCCCACGCGGCGGGGATGGCCCTGGCCGTCCTCGGCGGCGAGGCCAGGAGCGGCCGCCCCCGGGCGCTGGCCGTGTGGGGCGCCCTGCAGCTGGTGCTCGCCGTGGCCAGCGCTCGCTTCGGCGACGCCCGCTCGGCGGCGAGGGCGCTTCGGCGGGCGGCCCAGGCGGCTGACGCCATGGGCGGCGAAGTGGACGGCCGCTTCCAGACCGAGTTCGGCGTCGCCAACGTCTCGGTCCACACCGTCGCCGTCGCCGTCGAGCTGGGCGAGTCCGGGGAGGCCCTGCGTCAGGCGCGGGCGACGGACCTGGAGCGTCTCTCTCCCGAGCGGCGGTCCCGGCTGGCCATGGATGTCGCCCGCGCGCACCTCCAGCAGCGGCAGGAGGCGGCGGCCATCGAGGCCCTGCTCGAGGCCGAGCGGCTGACGCCGGAGATGGTGCACCGCCACCGCCAGCCGCGCGAGGTGGTCCACGAGCTGCTGCGCTGGCATCGCCGGCCTGGAGCCGAGCTCCGCAGCCTGGCCGAGCGCCTCCGTCTCGAGTCCTGACCCCGGGCGCTCACGCCCTGGGGCCGCACCACGTCCTGCGGCCCCAACAGATTGGTGAGGTTATGGGCCGGGGGCGCAACTACACTTCCCCCTCGTACTCATGGCAGCGGAGATGTGAGTGAACACTCGCTGAGCATGGCGTTGTAGACCAAGCGGGGATTCGGAGCTCCCACTGGGCCGGTCCGCATTGGGCCGAGGGTGCTCTCTTGAGAAGGCCGGGCCGCCGCCTTTCGGCGGCCCGGTTCATCTCCGCCCAGGAGGTAGCAAGAGATCGTGTGGCATGACGGGGATCCACGCCGCGCCGGACCGGCGACGGCGCTGCTCGACACTCCCGGCGGGGACGATGCCCCCGTCGTCAAGGCGCGGGTGATCAGGGGGTCCAAGGCTCCCCTGGCCGCCCGTCAGGCGGAGCTCATGGGTGGCGTCTTCGATCCCGGGGAGCGGGTCTGGAGCTTCCGGATGACCTCGATCTTCGAGCTCAAGGGCGGCGTCCGCCGTCTTCGCCGTTCCGGCCTGCTTCCGCTGGAGATGTGGGCCGACGGCCGCCCGGAGGCGGTCTGGGTCGACTACGACTGGGGTGAGCGGGTCATGGAGTGGCGGCCTCTGCCCTGAACTGGGGCGGCTCCCTTTCCTTTCCCGATGGCGGGTGGGGGACCGACGAGGTCCCTCACCCGGCCAGACGGCGCAGACCGGCGGCGCGCGCGTGCCGGATGTGGCGCCGCATCGCCGCCCGCGCCCGCGGCGGGTCGGCGGCGGCGATCCCCTCGCAGACCAGCCCATGCTCCCGCTGCGAGGCCTCCAGCCGGCCGGGGATGACCAGGGTCGTCTCCATGCCCTGGAGAAGCATGTCGTGGAGGAGGCCGGTGACCTGGCGCAGGAAGCGGTTGCCGGCCAGCGTGGCGATGGCCAGGTGGAAGCTGATGTCGAGGCCCTGGAGGGAGTCGTAGTCCCGGGTCTCGGCCCCGCGCGCCGCGCCGGCCGCGAGCTTGGCGAGGATGCCGCGAAGGCGGGCGACGTCGTCCGGTCCCGCCCGTTCCGCCGCCCAGCCCGCGGCCGGCACCTCCAGCACCTCGCGCATGGCGAAGAGGTCGCGGAAGCCGATCTCGTGGGCCTGGAGGCCCAGGGTCTGGCCGGGAGGCAGGATGCGGGCACCGACACCGTGCCTGACCACGAGCCGCCCCCGGGCCTCGAGCCTGCGGACCGCCTCTCGCACCGAGGGGCGGCTGACTCCCAGCAGCTGGGCCAGCTCCCGCTCCGCCGGCAGGCGGTCGCCGGGTCGCAGGTGGCGCTCCTCGATCACGCGCTCGATCTCGGCCACGATGCGGGCGGAGACCGGACCGCCGGATCCGACCGCCTGCCAGATCGAGCTCATCGCCGCGGCGCGGCGATCTCGCCGGCCAGCTCCTCCAACTCGACCACCAGCGCCTGACTGACGTCGACGCCCTCCCTCGCCCGCCGCTCGCGCTCGGCGTGGCGGCGGTCGCCGGGAACCCGCGCGCCGAGGTCGCGGACGGCACCCGCCATCGCCGCCATCCGGGTCCGGAAGCCGGGGGCCAGGCGCTCGGCGTCGATGGCCAGGAACGAGTGGCCGACGTTGCTCTCACGATCGGTGTGCTGGAAGGTGCCGCCGACCTCCGGGCCGACGGCGGCGCCGGCGAGCACCCCGGTCATGGCCTCGACGAGGAGGGCGAGCGCGAAGCCCTTGTCTCCGCCCAGCGGCACCAGGCTGCCGCCGAGCGCGGCCTCGACATCGGTCGTCGGCCGGCCCTCGGCGTCGAGTGCCCAGCCCTGCGGGATGGGCTCGCCGGTGCCCCTCAGCTTCAGGATCCGGCCCCGCGCCACCTGGCTGGTGGCCAGGTCGACCAGGACCGGCTCGCCGTCGGTCGGGAAGCCGGCCGCGATCGGGTTGGTCCCCAGGTAGGGTGTGCGTGACCCGGGCGGCGCCATCGCCGGCGGCGTGTTGCTGAAGCAGATGCCGATGACCCCGGCCGAGGTCAGGCGGCGCAGGTAGAAGCCGAGCGAGCCGAGATGGTTGCCGCGGCGCACGGCGACCAGACCCAGGCCGTGCTCGCGGGCGCGCTCCACGGCGAGGTCCACGGCCCGCGCCCCGACCACCGGGCCCAGCCCGTTGGCGCCGTCGAGCAGGGCCATCGCCCCCGCCTCCCTGACCACGCGCGGCTCGGCGGCGGGGTCGATCCCGCGCTCGTCCAGGCGCCGGAGCAGGAAGGGCAGGCGCTGCAGCCCGTGCGAGCCCTGGCCCTCCAGCTCGGCCTCGATCAGGCAGGAGGCGGCGGTCGCGGCATCCCCCTCGGCGAGGCCCCTGGCGGTGAGGGCCGCGGTCGTGTGGCGGAGGAGGTCCTCGGCGGGAAAGCGCGGCATCAGGTCATCATAGTCACTAGACAGTGGTCAGACCACTGCGCTAGTGTCGAGTTACATGGAGCCGAAGGAAGTGCGCGAGGAAGATATGGAAGGACCTCATTTCCTGGTCCACAACGAGGGCGACCACGTCGCCGTGGCCGTCCAGGACGTCGAGCCCGAGACCGTCCGCATCGTCTACATGGATTCCGATCGCGAGGCCACGGTCGAGGTCCTCGAGCCGGTGCCGCTGGGTCACAAGGTGGCCCTGACCGACCTCAGCGGCGGGTCCGACGTGATCGAGTACGGGGTCCGCATAGGGAGGACCCGGGAGGCGATCGGGACCGGCCATCACGTCCACGTCCACAACATCCGCAGCGCCCGCTGGGAGCAGAGCCGGTGAGCCTTCACGCCTACCGCCGCCAGGACGGCACCGTCGGCATCCGGAACCACGTCGTGATGCTGCCCGTGGACGACATCTCCAACGCCGTCTGCGAGCACGTCGCCCAGGTCATCCCGGGGACGCTGGCCCTGCCCCACCACTTCGGCCGCCTCCAGTACGGCCCGGACCTCGACCTCACCTTCCGGACCCTGATCGGCACCGGCGCCAACCCCAACGTCGCCGCCGCCGTCGTCGTCGGGATCGAGCCGACCTGGACCGAGAAGGTCGCCGAGGGCATCGCCGCCACCGGCAAGCCGGTCGAGGCCTTCTCGATCGAGCGCCATGGCGACCTGGCCATCACCAGCGCCGCCGCCCGCGTCGCCCAGCGGATGCTGCAGGACGCGACCGAGCTCCACCGCGAGGTGGTCGAGCGGCGCGAACTGCTGCTCTCCATCAAGTGCGGCGAGTCGGACACCACCACCGGCCTCGGCTCCTGCCCGACCGTGGCCGAGGTCGTCGACCGGCACGTGGCCGAGGGCGGCACCGTGATCTTCGGCGAGACCTCGGAGCTGACCGGCGCCGAGAACCTGATCGCCGACCGCTGCGTCGACGACGAGGTGCGGCGACGCTTCCAGTCGATGTACGACGGCTACATCGCCGAGATCGAAGCCTCCGGCGCCAACCTGCTCGGATCGCAGCCGACCCAGGGCAACATCAGGGGCGGCCTCTCGACGATCGAGGAGAAGGCGCTGGGCAACATCGCCAAGACCGGCACGGCTCCGGTGGTCGACGCCCTGGAGCCGGCCGTCCCCCCGCGGCGGCCGGGGCTCAACTTCATGGACTCCTCATCCGCCGCCGGCGAGTTCGTCACCCTGATGGCGGCGGCCGGCGCGGTCCTGCACCTCTTCCCGACCGGCCAGGGCAACATCGTCGGCAACCCGATCGAGCCCGTGGTCAAGGTCACCGCCAACCCGCTGACGGCGCGGACCATGAGCGAGCACATCGACGTCGACGTCTCCGACCTGCTCGCCCGCCGATGCAACCTGACCCAGGCCGGGGAGCGGCTGATGGCCTACTCCGACCGGGTCGCCGAGGGACGGCTGACCTGCGCCGAGGCGCTCGGCCACCGGGAGTACATCTTCACCAAGCTGTACCGGAGCGCCTGAGCGGGATCGTCTCTATAGTCGTGACAGGTGAGAGCGGCGCTGGTCGTCCTGCGCATCTTCTGGGGGTTGGTCTACTTCGCCGACGGCATGGCCAAGTTCTATCCGGGGATCGTGCACCTGCCCGGCGGACTGCAGCTGATCGGGCAGAACTCGGCCAGGCTGATCCTGATGGAGGAGGCGCTGCGAAACCCGTTCCAGCTCTATCACTCGTTCGTGTTCGGGATGGTGCTTCCCAACTGGCACTTCTTCATCAACCTCGAGGCCGGCCTCGAGGTCCTGGCCGGGGGTCTTCTGATCCTCGGCCTGGCGACCCGCCTGGGCGCGCTGCTGGCGGCCCTGATCGCTCTCCACCTCCAGTTCCTGTCGATGTTCGACGGCGTCTGGGTCTTCGAGTACGCGGTCCAGTGGGTTACGCTCCTGAGTCTCGCCTTCATGCAGGCGGGCAGGTCTTTCGGATTGGACGGAGTGACGGGTAACAGGCGCTTCGCCTGAGCGGTAGGGGGGTACGACGACGATGGGTGTCAGGACGCTGGTCTCGCTGAAGCCGAGCCTCTACGGCATCCTCTTCGACGAGGCGGCGGACCTCGAGCTGCGCTCCGCGGTGGACGCCACCTGGAACCAGGAGGAGCGGGACATCCCCGCCGCCGAGCTGGCGCCGCTGCTGGCCGAGCAGGAGATCCTCGTCACCGGCTGGGGCAGCCCGCGCCTCGACGAGGAGGTCCTCGAGCAGGCCCGGCGCCTGCGCCTGGTCGTGCACAGCGCGGGCACCGTCAAGGGCCTGGTCTCGCCGGCCCTGTTCGACCGCGGCGTCAGGGTCGTGCAGGCGGCCGCGGCGATGGCGCCGGCCGTTGCCGAGATGTGCCTGACCACGTGCCTGGTCATGCTCCGCCACGTGCACCGGATGGATCGCGGGCTCTTCCACGGCGGCAGCTGGGAGAAGGCCTCCGCCGCCGGGCTGGGCCGGGAGTTCCGGTCCTGCCGCATCGGCGTCGTCGGCGCCAGCCGGACGGGTGTCGAGTTCATCCGCATGGCCACCGCCCTGGGAGCCGAGGTCTGGGTCTTCGATCCCTACCTGACCAGCGAGCGGTCGGCCGAGCTGGGCGTCCGCTCGGTGGCCCTGCGCGAGCTGCTGGCGGGCAGCGACATCGTCGCCCTGCATGCGCCGAGCACGGCCCAGACCCAGCACATGATCGGCGCCGAGGAACTCGCGGTCCTCCGCGACGGCGCGATCCTGGTCAACACCGCTCGCTCCTGGCTGACCGACGAGGCGGCCCTGCTCGCCGAGGTCACGTCCGGGCGGATCAACGCCGCCATCGACGTCTTCGACGAGGAGCCGCTGCCCTTCAACAGCCCGTTCCGCGGTCTCGACAACGTGCTCCTCACCCCGCACCAGGCCGGTGCCAGCGTCGAGGCGCGGCACCGGCAGGGCCGGATCGTGGTCGACGAGATCGTGCGCTTCCTCGCCGGCGAGGACCTGAAGCACGAGGTGAGGGAGGAGATCCTGCCGATCCTGGCCTGATCCTGGGCCTCCCGCAAGAGGCTCGCAAGAAATGGCCATGGGTTCGACCCGATCGCCCCTGCCGGGCGCCTCCCTCCGTGAGAATGGGCGCTGATATGCGTGAAACCCAGGACGTCTTCCACCTCGCCATCCCGGTCCGTGACCTCGACGAGACCTTCGACTTCTACGTCACCAAGCTGGGCTGCCGGATGGCCCGGCGCTACGACGACCGGATCACCCTCGACTTCTTCGGCGACCAGGTTGTCTGCCATCTGTCGGAGAAGTGGGACCGCGACCTCGAGCTGTACCCCCGGCACTTCGGCATCACCTTCCGTCACCGTGAGGACTTCGACCGCCTGGTCAGGCTGACCGAGGTCCGCGAGGTGGAGGCCTACGGACCGGTCCAGTCGCGGTTCGAGGGCATGGTCGAGGAACACCTCACCTTCGTCCTCAAGGACCCCTCCAACAACCTGCTCGAGTTCAAGTACTACCACGACCCCCGGATGATGTACTAACCATCCGGGGCGCCCGGCTCGAGGTGGGCGGGAGCTCCACGACCGGCCGGGGGGCGACGTGCCTCGCCCTCCGCTTGCTATCCTTCGCGCCGCCGTGCCCGACCCCTCCTCCGCGACGTCGCCTGCCCGAGAGGGCATCGGCGGCGTGGGGGCTCTCGCCGGCGCCGCCTGTCTGTGGGGGGCGAGCGGCGCGCTGATCAGCCGATTCCATTCCAACGGCGTCGCCGTGGCCGCGATCATGAGCCTGGCCGCGGGAATCGCGCTGTTGGGGCTCGGCCGGGTCACTGGCGAATCCGTCAGGGAGGCCATCCGGACGCTCCGCTGGTGGATCCTCCTGCTGGCCCTGCTCGAGGGCGTGAACGCCACCACCTACTACACCGCTCTCCGCCTGGCGCCGCTCGGGACCGTGATCGCCCTTCACCTCTGTTCGCCGGTGCTGATGCTCCTGGTCGACATGGCCCGTCGCCGGCGACGGGTGGACCTGCGCGGAGCGGTGTCCCTCGTCTCCCTCGCCGCCGCCCTCGTCGTCACCTGGCGGGTGCAGCCGGCCTCGGGCGGTTACCCCCATCCGCTGCTGGGGGCAGTGCTGAGCTTGACCGGCGCCGCGGCCCTGGCGGTGTTCATCGTGGTCGTCGGGCGGTTCTCCGCCGGCGTCCCCCGCCTGAGCAGCGCCGGGGCTCAGATGTGCTGCACCGGCGTGCTCCTGCTTCCGCTGACCGCGGCGCTGCCGCCGGTGGCCTCGGAGGTGCCCTGGCTCCTCGCCGTCGGGGTGCTCGTCTTCGCCCCGGCCGTCTTCCTCTACTGGCAGGGCCTCCGCAGCGTCGGACCCATCGTCGGGGCGACGATCCAGTTCCTGGAGCCGGTCTCGGCGACGATCGTCGGCATCTTCCTGTTCTCGGTCGTGCCCACCGTCCTCCAGCTGGCGGTGGTCGCCCTCACCATCTGGTCCGCCTGGCTGGTGGCGACGCGCCGCCGGGCCCCGAACTGATCCGCCCGCACCCCCCTCAGGATCCGTCCGACCCGGCCGCGGTGGCGCGGGCGCCGGCCAGGTCGGGGTGGCCGATGATCTCGACGATCTGGCCGTCCTCGACGCGGAGGACCTGGTAGCGGGCCTGGTCCGGGCTCTGCCGGACGTCGATGGCGGGCTGGCCCCAGACCAGGCCGACCAGCACCGAGCCGGGATGCACCTCGACACCGGTGACGGAGGCCCGGGCGCCGCGATCGTCCAGGTTCCGGTACCAGGAGAGGACCTGCTCCCGGTCGGTGCAGCCGTCGGATCCGCCACCTCCCCACCGCACCTGGGGATGGAGGAGCGAGGCGAACAGGTCCATGTCGGCGGTCTCGTAGGCCGTCCGGACCTGCTCCCCGATCTCGCCCAGCACGCCGGGCTGCGCCCAGGCCGGGACCGGCTCCTCCGCCGCCATGGTCTCCTCGACCGACTCCGGAGAGGGCACGCCTCGCGCCCTGAGCAGGGCCGCCACCTCCTCGCTCGGCTCCTTGGGTAGGGAGAGCCAGACGCCCTCCGGCGACGCGCCCGCGTCGAGCAGGAGGCGCACCGTCTCCACCCAGTCGCCGGCGGAGGCCGGCCGCCCGCCGCTGCCGACGGTGGCGAAGGCGAGCGGAGTGCCGTCGAACCGAGAGTCGAGCGCGTCGATCTCGGCGCCCCGCTCGATGAGGAGCCGAACGGTGTCCGGCCGGCCCTCGTAGGCGGCTTGGTGGAGGGCGGTCTCCCCGTTCTCGCCCCGGGCGTTGACGGGGAAGCCGAGATCGAGCGACATCGCCACCGCATCGGCCCCCTTCCACTGCGCCAGGTCGACGACGGCGGCGCGGTCCATCTCGGACATCTCGTTGAAGAGGCCCGGATGCGCGGCCAGGATCCGGTTCGCCTCCGCCCGGTCGACCCTGGCGCAGGCGCCGATCAGGCGGTCGGCGTCGCCGGCGTCGTCGCGCCCCCCGTGGTCGGCCAGCAGTGCCGCCACCGGGTGGTTCCCGACCCGCACCGCGTGGCGCACCAGGCTCTCCTCGTGTCGGGCGGCGGGATCGGCCCCGAAGGCGAGCAGCGCCTCGACCACGGAGACGTCGCCGCTGACCGCCTCGATCAGGGCCGATCCGGCCCGGTCGGCGACCCGCGAGGCCGGCTCGACCCGCGCCGCCGCCTCGAGCAGCATGGTGACGGCGACGGCGTCCCCGGCGCCGACGGCGGCCTCCAGCGACCAGGTCCGGTGGAGCATGGCCCCGTGGTCGAGCAGCAGCCGGAGGCTCTCGTGGTCGGGCCACTCAACCGCCTCGCCCAGCGAGAAGCGGTCGTCGGCGAGGGCGCCTCGTTCCAGCAGGAGCCGGACGACTGCCGTCTGGTTGGTCCTGGCCGCGCCGTGCAGCGCCGAGCGGTAGTCGAACCCCGGCCGCCCGCCGTTGTTGGCGTCCGGGCTGGCCCCCGCGTCGAGCAGCAGCCGCGCCGTCTCGGCCAGCCCCGCCGCGCGGGTGGGGTCGATGCGGTGCCAGTGCGAGTAGGACACGTACAGGAGCGGCGGCCAGCCGCGGTCGTCGTCGAGCTCGAGAGCCCGCGACGGATCCTCGGCCAGGAGCTCCGCCGTGCGGGACGCATCGCCGAGGACGGCGGCGGTGAAAAGGCCGTGGCGGGCGATCGAGGGCGTCGCCTCGACGATCCGGGCGGCGAGACGCACCCGTCCCTCGATGCTGGCGGCGAGGAGGGTCCGCGCCAGCCGGCTGGTGTCGCCGCCGGTCGCCTCCACCGCGGCCTTGAGCCGGGGCCAGCTGGGAAAGCCGTTCTCGCGGGCGATCACGAGCTGGGCGACGGCCAGATTGATCGACTCCGGAGGCCGCGGGGTTAGGTGGCGCGCGACGCGGGCGGCGGCGGGGGCCTCGCCCAGCCTGGCGGCGTCGCGGAGCTCCTTGGCCTGGCGCCGCAGCTGATCGAGGTCGATCCTTCCGGGAAGGGGAGCTGACATGGCATCTCTCTCTCACACGCCCGCGGTCCGCTCGTCAGGCCGAGGAAGAGATACAGCAGACGGAACTGCCTTCCTGGAGGTGGACACCGTCCTTTCCGCGGACCCGGATGCGCCCTCCGCGCGCCGCGCTCAGCGTACGCCGCCCGGCCCGCGGCGGCAATGTTCATCCCCGCGCAAGGTTGCGACCGCAGCATCGTGCTCATGGCCCAGACAGGCACATCTCCCAGCCGCCGCGACCGGGCTCTCCGGCGCCTGCGCCGGCTCACCACCGGCGCCGTGTTGGCCGCGATCGCCGGGGTCGCCGGTCTCGCCGCCGTCGCCGCCTCCGCCGACCCCGGCCACGCGACGACGAGCGGGGACCGGACGGCGACGGCGACGCCCGCGCCGACGTCCAGCCCGACCGCGGCGCCGACCTCGGTCACGACCCAGCCCGCGGCTACACCCACCCCGACGCCGGCGGCCACGCCGACCGTCACCGCCCCCTCCTCCGGGTCCGGCGGCGGGACGGTGACGAGCGGGGGCACGTGATGATCCCCGCCCGGCGCGAGTGGGACGCGATCGGCACCCGGGTGGTGGTGCTCTGCACAGACGCGACCCGAGTCGCGGCGGCGGCGGAGGCCGTCGCCCACGTGATCGATCGCGCCGACCGCGCCTACAGCCGGTTCCGGCGGGACAGCGAGCTGAGCCGCGTGAACGAGTCCTCGGGCCGGACGGTGACGGTCGGACCGCTGCTCGCGCTCGCTCTGGACGCCGCGCTGGACGCGGCGCGGCGCAGCGGGGGCGCCGTCGACCCCACGGTCGGGGCCGCCGTGCGGCGCATCGGCTATGACCGGGACTTCACCCTCCTCCGCGAGGAGGGGCCGCTCCTCCTCACCGTCACCCCCGTCCCCGGCTGGACCGAGGTGCGCCTCGATCGCGCCGCCAGACGGCTCTGGACGCCGCCCGGCTGCCGGCTCGACCTCGGCTCGGTGGGCAAGGCCCTGGCCGTCGACCTGGGCGCGGCCTCGGCGGCGACCGCCGCCAACGGTGCCGGGGTCCTGGTCAGCATCGGCGGGGACATCGCCGTCGGCGGTGAGGCCCCGGTCGAGGGATGGCGGGTGCTGGTCGCCGAGGACTGCCGGACCCCGCCCGACGGCGAGGGGCAGACGGTCTGCGTCCGCAGCCCCCTGGCCACGTCGTCGACCACCGTCCGCCGCTGGCGACGGGGCGGCGTCGACCTCCACCATCTGATCGATCCCTCGACCGGGCTGCCCGCGGACGGCCCCTGGCGGACGGCCACGGTCGCCGCCGCGAGCTGCGTCGACGCCAACACCGCCGCCACCGCCGCCATCGTCCTCGGCGAGGGCGCCATCCCCTGGCTCGAGAGCGAGGGCCTCCCCGCCCGGCTGGTCTCGACTGTGGGACGGGTTGCCGCCGTCAACGGATGGCCGGCCGGGGCGCAGCCGCAGGCGGTGGCGTCATGACCGTCGATTCGCTGCTCTGGTACACGATCCGCGGCGCGGGCGCGGTCTCCCTCGTCCTCCTCACCGCGATCCTGTGCCTCGGCATCGTCTCCGCGCTCCGCTGGAGCAGCCCGGCGTGGCCCCGGTTCCTGACCGTCGGCCTGCATCGCAACCTGGCCCTGCTGGCGCTGGTCGTGCTCGCCCTCCACATCGTGCTCGCGGTGGTGGATCCTTACACCGCGCTCGGCTGGCGGGCGGCGGTGATACCGTTCGCCGTCGGCTACCGCCGCCTCTGGCTGGGGCTGGGCTCGGTCGCGCTCTACCTGATCGTGACCCTGGTCGTGACCAGCCTGCTGCGTCAGGTCATCGGCCTCCGCCTCTGGCGGTTCGTCCACTGGGCGGCCTACGCCTGCTGGCCGGTGGCCATGATCCACGGCATGGGCACGGGCAGCGACTTCGGCCTCACCTGGATGGTGGCCCTCGACGTCGTCTCCGCGGCCGCGGTGGTGGCCGCCGTCGGCCTCCGGCTGCGGGCCGGCTCGGTGAGCATCTCTTCGCCGGAGTCCGCGGCGGCGCTCCGTCCGGCGGTGCGCGCGGAGCGTCCTCAGTGAACACCGCGCTCCGCCTGCTCGACGGCCCCGACGGGGAGGCGGGGGCCGAGAGCCTCACCTCGCACCAGCTCCGGCTGGGAACCCTGCCGCCGCCGGAGCCGGCCTGGCTGATCGACGCGGTCGAGCGGAGCGGCCTCCTCGGGCGCGGCGGCGCCGCCTTCCCGGCCGGCCGCAAGTGGCGTTCGGTCGCCGAGCGTTCGGCGGGCCGGGCGGTGGTCGTCGTCAACGGCGCCGAGGGAGAGCCGCTGAGCGGCAAGGACCGGACGCTGATGGCGATCCGCCCGCACCTCGTCCTCGACGGCGCCGAGGTCGCCGCCGCGGCGGTGCGCGCCCGCGAGGTGCTGCTCTACGTCGGCACCGAATATCCGGCCGCCCGCTCGGCGCTGATGCGGGCGACGGCCGAGCGTGGCGCCGGCCGCGTACCCATGACCCTGGTCGAGGCCCCCACCGGGTACGTCTCGGGAGAGGAGAGCGCGGCCGTCCAGTACATCGATCGGGGTCTGGCCCTGCCCACGACGACCCCGCCGAGGCCGTTCGAGCGCGGTGTCGGGGGCAGGCCGACGCTGATCCAGAACGTGGAGACCCTGGCCGCGAGCGCGCTCATCGCCCGGTTCGGGCCGGGATGGTATCGGGGCGCCGGGCGGGACCTCTCCCCGGGCACGGCCCTGGTCTCCCTATCCGGCGCCGTCGCCCGCCCCGGCGTCATCGAGGTCGAACTGGGCAGCACGGTCGGCGAGGCGGTGTCCACCGCCGGCCTGTCGGAGGCGCCGGGCGCGGTTCTGGTCGGCGGCTACGCCGGTGCCTGGGTGCCCGCCGACGCGGCCTGGGACCTGTCCCTTGATCCCGTTCGGTTGCGCCGTGAGGGCCTGGCCATGGGCTGCGGCGTCATCTCCGTCCTTCCCGCCTCCACCTGCCCGGTGCAGGCGACCGCCGAGATCCTCTCCTTCATGGCCGGCGCCAGCGCCGGACAGTGCGGTCCCTGCCGGTTCGGCCTCGGCGCGGCCGCCGAGACGGCCTCGCGGCTGGCACGGGGCGCCGGCGTGGCCGGAGATGTCGACCGGCTGCGGCGATGGTGCGGGCAGCTGCCGGGCCGGGGCGCATGCGGCCACCCGGACGGGGCGGCACGCCTCCTGGGCAGCGCGCTGAGCGCCTTCGCCGAGGAGTTCCGGCTGCATGAGGAGCGGCGCTGCGGCTCGACCCGGCGATCCGAGCGGGTGGCCTGAACGTGGCCTCCACGGTTCGGATCGATCGCATCCGATGCCAGGGCCACGGCCTCTGCGCCGAGCTCCTTCCCGAGCTCATCGAGCTCGACGACTGGGGCTATCCGATCCTCCGCCGGGAGGACGTCCCCGAGGCGCTGGAGGCGCACGCTCGCCGCGCGGTGGCCGTCTGCCCGGTCCTCGCCCTGCGCCTCGAGCGCGGGCCGCGGCGGACACCGCCGCCCGCCGCCTGACCGTAGCTCAGGGCAGGAGGTGGGTCCACTCCCGGGTGCCGTACTTGGTCTCCACCATCGCCTCGGCCTCGGCCAGCTCGCCCTCCGCCAGCGGCTCCTCGTCGAGACCGCCGACGATGGCGGTGAAGCTCGCGACCATCCGCTCGACGATGCGGTCGCGGGGGAGGTCCGTCTGCTGGCGGAGCGGGGTGACGCGCTTGGCGGCGCTGGCGATGCCCCTGTCGCTGAGCTTCTCCCTTCCGATGCGGAGCACCTCCAGCATCCGATCCGAGTTCAGGTCATAGGACATGCTGGTGTGGTGGAGGACCCCGCCATAGCGGCGGGCCTGGGCCGCCCCTCCGATCTTGCCCCCCGACGAGCTGATGTCGTTGATCGGCTGGTAGACGGCGTCGAGCCCGAGCGAGCGGAGGGCGGCGATCACCCAGCGGTCGCAGAAGGCGTAGGACTCCACGAAGGAGAGGCCCTCGACCAGCGCCTCGGGGCCGGTCAGCGAGTAGGTGATGATGTTCGCCGGTTCGATGAAGATGGCGCCCCCGCCGGTCATCCGCCGCACCACCTGGACGCCGTGTCGGTCCGCCGCGGCCATGTCGACCTCGTTGCGCACCGACTGGAAGCGTCCGATCGCGACTTCCGGCAGCAGCCGGTCCCAGAAGCGCAGCGTGGGTGGCGCCGAGCCGCCGCCGCAGCGG
Source organism: Candidatus Dormiibacterota bacterium (assembly GCA_036272915.1). GTDB lineage: Bacteria > Chloroflexota > Dormibacteria > Dormibacterales > Dormibacteraceae > DATAXV01. The sequence continues at coordinate 78,030 of DATAXV010000160.1, read as the reverse complement.
CGCAGCAGCACCTCGTCCAGGGCGTGGTTGAGGGGTGCCGCGATCGGCCGGCCCCTGATCAGGCGCCAGCGCTGGGAACGCCAGCGGGCCTCGAGCTCCGGAGTCACGCCAGCGCCCGGCGGACCGCCCTGGCCACGGCCCGCGCATCGAACCCGATCAAGGCGGCACCATCGGGGAGCCGCTCCTCGATCCTGGCGGCGAGCGCGTCCTCGTCCAGATCGGCCGGAGCCCCCTCCAGGGCGGCCGTGATCTGATCCAGCGCCTCAGGCGGCTCCAGGAAGAAGTCGCCGGTCACCTCGACGCGGTGAAGGCGGCCGTCGAGGACCTCGGTGTCGACCACAACCAGCTTCCCCGCCGGGGCCTTGTACTCGCCGTGCACCCGGTTAAGACTATCGAGGCCGCGCCGGGGTCCGGCGCCGCGTCGTCCGTCCCTGCCCGCATGGGCGTTCTGCTCGGCCACCGCCTCCGGGATGTCCCCGCTGGATCGGCGGAGGGTGAGGCCATGGTGAAGATGAGGCGCCCATGAACTCCCGACCAGCCCACGGTCCGGGCGGCGCCGGCCGGGACGTCCCCGCTGACTGGAGCGGGACTCTCACCGTGGTGCCCGTCGTGACGGCGGGCGCCTACGGTGCGATGGTGTCGAACCTGTCGGCGCCCGCCGTCCTCAGGCAGCGCTTCCGGGGGTGGCGACGTCGCTCTTGGTGACGGCCGGCGACCAGCTGATCTCGATCGGGCGGCCGTGCTCGGCGAGGGAGCGGGCCGCCGTCTCGAGAATCCGCACCACGCGCCAGCCGGCGCGTCCGTCGGTGCGGGGCACCTTGCTCTCCCTGATGCACTCGACGAAGTGAGCGGTCTCGACGTTGAGAGCCTCGTCCAGGGGCAGCTTGGGCGCCCACACATCGCCGGCGCGGTAGCCGATCTTCAGCTCGATGCGCCGGTCCTCGTCCTCACCGACGGTGATGCCGCTGTCGTAGACCTTCACCTTCTCGCTGGGCTCGTTGTCGTCGTAGACGACCATCCGGCGGTCGCCGCCGATCAGCGTGCGGCGGACCTTGACCGGCGAGAGCCAGTTGACGTGGAAGTGGGCGAGCATGTCGGTCGCGAAGTAGCAGGTCAGGTAGGCGGTGTTGACCGGCCGGCCGGGCACGTGAGCGACGCCGGTCGCCGCCACCGCCTCGGGGAGCATCCCGAGGACGTGGTCCATGATCGAGAGGTCGTGGACGGCCAGGTCGTCGAGGACGCTGACGTCCTGCTGGAACAGTCCCAGGTTGACCCGGACGGAGTCCCAGTAGTAGAGCCGTCCCAGCTCGTTGTTGTTGACCAGCTCGCGGATCTTCTGGACGGATCCGGTGTAGGCGAAGGTGTGGTCCACCATCAGGACCAGACCGCGCCGGTCGGCCAGCTCGACGAGCTCCTCGGCCTGCTCGGAGGTCTGCGTCATCGGCTTCTCGACGAGCACGTGCTTGCCGGCCAGCAGCGCCTGCCGGGCCAGCGAGTAGTGGCTCTTCGAGGGCGTCGCCACGGCGATGGCGTCGATGTCCGGGGCGTTGAGCAGATCCTGGAAGTCGTCGGTCACGCCGACGGAGGGATGGCGGATGGCGACCGAGTTAAGCCGTTCGGTGCGGGCGTCGCAGACCGCCACCATCCGCGCGTCCGGCTGCTCGGCGAAGTTCCGGACCAGGTTCGGTCCCCAGTAGCCGTAGCCGACGACCCCGATGCCCACCTGCGAGCGTCGGTCGGCCCCGGCGGCGACGGAGAAGTGTCGAATCATCTCGTTGGAAACGTATGCCCCCGCCCGGAGGGAAGGAAATGGGCGCTCTCTGCCGCCGTCAGGAGCCCAGTCCCGACTCCGTCTGGGCCCTTCGTCCCGGATTTCTCCCGGCTACTCACGACTTCGGCGCGCCGGTCTCGTCGCGGCGCTCGGTGCGCACCCATTGCTGGGTGTCCGCGCGCCGGCCGGCGACGTGGGCGTAGACGAGAAGCTTCCGGTAGATGAAGAGCGGGAAGGAGAGCAGCGCCAGGTAGGTGGACCGCGAGGCACCCGCCGCCCAGAGTCCTCCGAAGACGTAGACGGGGAGCAGGACGATGGCCACGGCCCAGGTGGTGACGCCGAACCAGGGGATCAGGCAGAGAGCGGCCAGGATCACCGAGGAGATGGTGCCCACCGCCGCGATCAGGCCGAGTGTGGTGAAGGGGGGCAGGGCGGCGTCCCAGGCCTTCAGCAGGAGCAAGGGCTGGCGGCGCTGGAAGGCGACCTCGAGCAGCCGCCTAGAGTGACTGATCATCGACGAGAAGCGCCCGCCCTCCCAGCGCACGCCCTGGCTGTGTGCGCCCGCCGAGCTGGGGGTGGTGGGTGCCACCAGGTGGGCCCGGCCGGCGTAGAAGGGCGGGACCCCCGACGCCACCAGCTCGAGGCCGTACTCGGAGTCCTCGGTCGTGGAGAACGCCTCCCAGGGGTGGGACTGGAGCAGCCCCCGGCTGAAGAGCATGCCGCTCCCGGAGAGGCCGCCGGAGAGACCCAGCGCCTGCAGCCCGGCGAAGCGGACCCGGTTGCGAAGCAGCACCGCCGCCGCCTCCAGATGGGCGCGGGGTGAGTTGGAGTCGGGCTCGACCACGTAGTCGGCCTGGACGGCGTCGGATCCGGCGGCGAAGCTGCTCTCCAGCTCGCGGAGCAGATCGGGATCGGTGCGGGCGTCGGCGTCAACGACGACGAGGGCGTCGGCCTGCTCTTCGGCCAGAACCCGGTCGAAGGCCCAGCGGAGGGCATAGCCCTTGCCGCGGCGGGTCGGGTCCCTCCGCTCCCACACCTCGGCCCCTGCCGACACGGCTGCGGCGGCGGTCGTGTCCTCGCAGTTGTCGGCAATGACCACGACCCGGCGCAGGTCCTCCGGGTAGCGCTGGGCCAGGAGGCCGGAGACGCAGGAGGCGATGATCGCCGCCTCGTTGTGCGCCGGTACCAGCACCAGCAGCCGGCTCCGCGGCGTGCCCTGGGGCGCCGGCTGGCGATCGAGCCGGCTGGCGATGACCAGGAGCAGGAGGTGGCAGACGCCGGCCGCGGCGGGCAGCCCGGCCACGAGGAGGACGACGGCCAGCACCACGCTGGCCCCGGACATCTCGGCGTCGAGGCGGATCGCGCTCAACACCTGCCCAGCCTCGCTCATCTCACGCGAAGGGAAGGGCGGCGTCGCCCAGCTGATAGCGCGGATCCAGGTGCCGCTGGCCGATGGGACGGGCCGGCGCGCCGCCCACGATCGTCCCAGGGGGCACGTCCCGGGTGACGATGGCGCCGGCGGCGACGATCGCGCCCCGGCCGATGCGGACACCGGGCATGACCATCGCACGGGTCGCGATCCAGGCGTGGTCCTCGATCACAACCGGCTTCCCGACCATGGGGAAGGAGGGGTGCTCGGGGTCGTGGGTGGCGGTGAGGATGACGACCATGGGCGAAATGGCGACGTCGTCGCCGATCTCTATCCCGTAGCGGACGTCGAGGGTGCTGCCCTGCCCGATCCAGGCCCTGGCGCCGATCCGGAGCAGGCGCTCCCGGCGAGCGCGACCGGGGCTGTCGAGCCAGATCGAGCAGCCCAGGTGGATTGACGCGCCGCGGCCCATCTGCACGCCGAACATCCGCTGGTACCAGAGGCGCCGAACGCCGTGGGAGGGGACATGGGTGACGGCGTGATTGCTGACGAACTCGATGCCGCCGGCGACCCAGCGTCTGAGCCGTGCGGACCGCGGGGCCGTTGGAACCGAGATCGCGTCGATCTCCCGGTTGTGTGCTGTTGACATGTTCACGTGATCGAGTTGATTCTGTGGCTGCTTCGTCGCCATCGAAATGGGCCCTCGCGGAGCCATCCGCCCAGGGTCCCGATCGGGCAGGGACTGGGGTCCCGGGCCCTCCTGGTCCTCGGCCGGAGGGGGGCGCGAAGGCCTATGTACCTGAGTTGAGCCGTTTCCTACAGTCGCAATCGTGCGTCCCCCGCCTATCGCCGTATCCCGTCCGGTGGCGGCCGCGCCCTCCCCCGCTCGGAGCACCAGCGGAGGGGCGGGCAACCGGATCCTCGCCAACCTTCTCGCCCTCAGCATGAGCCAGGTCACGACCTGGACCCTGACCCTGGTCTGGACCGTCATCGTGCCTCGCCTGCTCGGTCCTGCCGGGAGCGGATTCCTGGTCCTGGTCTGGTCCGCGAACGGCCTGCTGATGGCCCTCTGCGGAATGGGCAGCCGGACCATGCTGATCCGCGAGATCGCCCGGGACCGGACCCGCGCCCCGGCCCTGCTGGCGACGGCGCTGACCGTGCGGGCGGTGGCCTGCGTCCCCTGCATCGGCTTCACCATCGTTTACATCCACCTGGCGCGATACGCGAACACCGAACGCGCCTTCCTCTACGTCGCCGCCGTGCTCACCGCCTTCATGCTCCTCTCCGAGCCGATGCAGGCGGCCTTCCAGGGCATTGAGAGGATGAAGTACCAGGCCTACAGCGACATCCTCAACAAGGGCCTGGCCGCCGTGCTCGGTGTTGCCCTGGTGCTGGTCGGCTTCCGCGCCAACGCCCTGGCCTGGCTGATGGTCGTGGCCGCCGCGGTGGTGCTGCTTGCCGACTGGATGTGGATCCGGCGCTACGTCAACATCGCCTGGGGCGAGTGTCTGCGCGGCCTTCGCGCGTTCATGCGCGAGAGCATGGCCTACTGGGCCTACGCCATCTCCTACACCTTCTATCTCTGGATCGACGCCAGCCTGGTCGGGATCCTGGCCCCGCCCGCGGTGCTCGGCTACTACGGGATGCCGACCAAGCTGTTCGGGACGATCCTGTTCGTCCCCACCATCCTCGCCACGGCCTGGCTGCCGCGTCTCAGCGCCGCGTTCCGCGAGGGTGGCCGCCGCCAGCTGCGCAAGCTCTCACGCCCGCCGCTGGAGCTGTCGGTGGTGCTCAGCCTTCCCATCGCGGTCGGCGTGGTGCTGGTGGCCCAGCCGATGGTGATGACGCTCTACGGTCAGTGGTTCGCGCCGGCCGTGCCGGTCATGCAGATCCTCGCCCTGGCCGCCATACCCATGTACCTCAACATCATCGTCGCCACGGTCCTGATCGCGGCCGGGCGGCAGACGATGTGGACGATCGTGATGGGCGGCGCCGGCGTCTTCAACATGGCCGCCAACCTGATCCTGATCCCACAGTTCCAGAACCAGCGGCACAACGGTGCCATCGGTGCCGCCCTGGCCCTGCTGATGACCGAGATCCTGATCGCCCTCATCGGCATCGTCGTCGGGCGCAGGTTCCTGACCTGGCGGGTGGTGCCGCGGATCACGCGCAGCCTGCTCGCCACCGCGGGCATGGCGGTCTGCGTTCTCCTCGTTCGCCGCTATGGTCTCGTCGCCGAGGTCGGTGTGGGCGGGGTCGTCTTCACCGCCCTCGCGCTGCTGCTCCGAGTCCCCACCAAGGAGGAGCAGCAAGAGGGATTGAGAATCATCCGCCGGGTGCTCAGCGGCCGGCGATCGAGCGCCGGCGAGAGCCAGACCATGGCTGCCGGGGAGTAAGGAGGACGAGTCTTGAGTTCGCGCCGGATCCTGTTCATCGCGCCGAGCCTTCCCTATCCCCCGCACTGGGGCGCGGCGACCCGCAACTTCCAGTTCGTTCGCCACCTCGCCCGGCATGACGAGGTGACGCTGTTGACGTTCGTCCAACCCGACGGCGCCGACAACCTCGAGGCCATGCGCGAGTTCGTCCAGCGGCTCCACACCGTGCCCGTCACCCGAGCCGCACGCGACCTCAAGCGTCCGGCACAAGCCCTCGCCATGGTCACGCCGATGACCTATCAGCACCTCATGGTCCGCTCGGCGCCGCTGCAGCGGGAGATCTCATCCCTGGTTGCGTCGGTCGACGTGATCCAGGTCGAGTCGAGCCAGATGGCAGGCTTTGACTTCGGCTCCGGCGCCAGGCTCATCCTCGACGAGCACAACATCGAGCACGAGCTCCTGGGCCGTATGGCCGACATCGAGCGCTCGCCGCTGCGGAAGGCCTACAACCGGCTCGAGGAGCGGAAGTTCCGGCGCGCCGAGCTGGGGAGCTGGCGCCGCTTCGACGGCCTCGTCTTCACGTCGGACCGGGAGCAGCAGATCGCCGCCGGCGCGACGCCGCGGCCCAGCATCGTCGTTCCCAACGGCGTCGACCTCGATTTCTTCCGCCCGACCGAGATCCCGGAGACGTCCAACGACATCCTCTTCACCGGGATCCAGAGCTACCGACCCAACCATGACGCCGCGATGCACTTCGCTCGCGAGGTCCTGCCCCTCGTCCGCCGGGAGGTGCCCGGCGCCCGCTTCCGGATCGCCGGGCAGCGCCCCTCCGAGGAGCTCCAGCGGCTGGCCGGCCCCCACATTGACGTGACCGGCTGGGTCGAGGACATGCGGCCCAACTTCGAGCAGGCCGCGGTCGTCGTCGCCCCGCTGCGGATGGGCGGCGGCACGCGGCTCAAGATCCTCGAGGCGCTGGCGTCGGGCAGGCCGGTGGTCTCGACCCCGATCGGGTGCGAGGGACTCGCCGTCCGTGACGGCCAGCATCTCCTCGTCGCCGAGGAGCCGGAGCTGTTCGCACGCCAGGTGGTGCGCTTGCTCCGGGACCGCCGGCTCGCCCGGCAGCTCGCGGCCACCGGGAGGAGGCTGGTCGAACTCGAGTACGGCTGGGCGGCCATCACCGATCGACTCCGTGATTTTCACGGCGAGGTCTTGGAGGGCGCCAGGGCGGCCTGAACGCCCGGCCCTCGATCGCCCGGCCCGCTCGCCCGCCGGAAGGACGTTCGGGCCCGGCCTTCCGACACCTTGCTGATGCCGATGGAGGTGTCGTCAGGCTCCCTGGGCGACTTGGAGCCACCTCGTCCGCTGGAACGCTCGATCCGTTCGATGAGGAGCTCCCGCGGATGGGAGCGGGCCGAGCGTCGCCTCGAGCAGGTCCTGCCGACCCCGTCACCAACGCGGGACCGGGACCCAACCCTCTGGTCCGGATCCTCCCAGTCTCCAGGGACGGCATGTCTGGAAGGATCAGTGGCATGAGGCTTGCCCCGAGTCGGAGCGGCCGGACGTCGTGATCACCGGCGCGCCCCCCCTCCGCCAGTCGTTCGCGGCCCGCATTCGACATCGACTCGCGGTGACGCCGATATGGGGACTCCTCCTTGGCGTGCTCTACCGAGTCCGATTCGCCAGGGTCAGTGGATGGCCCGTGGTGATGCCGGGCCGGCCCATGCCGAGGATCAAGGTGCGGGGCTCCGGTGGCGTCGAGGTGGAGAGCTGCACGCTCTACCCAGGTGTTCGCTTGGAGTGCATCGACGCGGGCCGCATCTTGATCGGGAAGGGCACCTACCTGAATCGGCGTACCGAGGTGATCGCGCAGGAGAAGGTGCGCATCGGGCGAGACTGTGCGATAGCGTGGGACGTCGTGATCATGGACACCGACCAGCACGGCCTCGACGGCGGGCCGGCGATACCTCGTCCCGTCAACATCGGAGACGGCGTCTGGATCGGGTGTCGGGCGGTCATTCTGAAGGGCGTGACAATCGGTGACGGGGCGATCGTCGGCGCCGGCGCGGTGGTGACCCACCCCGTGCCGCCGGGTGCGGTCGTGACCGGCCCCGCCGCGGCGATGCTGCGTCCGTCGCGCCGTCGCGACGTCGATTAGTTGCGGCTGATCGAGGAACGTCCGGACGCCGGCGCCGCCGGGCGCCGACCGAGGATGAGACGCCTCGTCCGCTGCCTGCCCCTGGTCGCGCTCTGGATGGTTCTGGTCGCTCTCGGCTACGACTTCTCCGTTGCCTCCGACACGCCTCTGCCCGGGGTGATGGGCACTGCTTCGGGAGCCGTGGCGGGGACTGCCGTGGTGGTCCTCTTCTTCTCCCGGAGGTGAGGCGGACTCGATCCAAGTAGTCACCGATCAACGGAGCCGTTCGTGGATCGCGGTGGGACAGTCGAAGGGATGTCCCGTGCCCGCCTTCCGAAATGTCCCTGGTACCCGGGCCGGCCGCCCGGCCTCCACCGCCCCGTCCCATAGAACCGGGTGATGCACGTACCTACCATCGAGGTGACGTGACGACGACATCCTCAAGGCTGCGGATCCTGCATGTGTCCCGGATCCCCGCCAGCCCTCCCCGATTCGGTGCCCAGGTCCGCATCCACGGCCTCATGACGGAGATCGCCAGGCGGGCCGACATCACCGCCGTCGCCCCGGTCGATTCGGAGTTCGACATCAACGAGTGCCGGCGGGCGATGGGTGACTACTGCGAGGACGTCGTACTCGTCCCCAACCCGCGAGGGGACGACGGTCGCGCCAAGCGCCTTCTGCAGCTGCGCTCGATGGCGACGCCACATAGCTACGAACGGCTCCGCCACCACAACCCACCGTTGCGCGACGCCCTCGCCTCACTGATCGGGGAGCGCTCCTTCGACGTGATCGACCTCGAGTTCCCCGACCTGGCCCACTACCTGCCCGCCCGGCGGCCTCCGCTGATCCTGGACACGCACGAAATCGCCCACGACCTCGCCCATCAGATGGCGCGCGGTGACGTCGGGCTCGACCGGCGCGTCTACGCATCCCTCAACTGGCGGAAGGTCCGCCGCGAAGAGCTGGCGGCGTTCCGAGCCGCCGACGGCATCTGCGCCTGCAGCGCCACCGACGAGCGCCGCATCCTGGCCGAGGTCCCGACGGCGCGGACCCGGGTCATCCCCAACGCCGCCGACACCGAGTTCTACCGCAGCCGGCCCACCGACCCGGCTCCTGACGGCCGGACCATCCTCTTCTTCGCGCTGCTCTCGACCTTCCCCAATCACGACGGGGTCCTGTTCCTGCTCCGCGAGATCTGGCCGCGGATCGCCGCGGCGCGACCCGACGCGCGTCTGAAGATCGTCGGCAGCCATCCGCCGGCGGAGGTCCTGGCGCAGGCTGGTCCGAGGATCGAGGTCACCGGCTTCGTCGAGGACCTCCGACCGCACATCGCCTCCGCGGCCGTCAGCGTCGTCCCCCTCCGGATCGGCGGCGGCACGCGCCTGAAGGTGGTCGAGAGCCTGGCCATGAGCAAGGCCATCGTCTCCACCCGCATCGGGGCCGAGGGGATCGAGCTCAAGCCCGGCGAGGAGATCCTGCTCGAGGACGATGCCGAGGCCTTCGCGGACGCCGTGATCAGGCTGCTCGACGACCCCGCCCTCGCCGCCCGCATGGGCGCGGCAGGCCGGAGGAGGGCCGAGGAGACCTACTCCTGGGCCGCGGCGGCGAGCACGCTCGATGGCTTCTTCCACGAGCTGCTCTGGTCGCGGGCGGGGGTGCCCGCCGGCGTGTCGTGAGGACCGCACTGATCGGCGCGGGCCAGATCGCCCGGGAGCATCTGTCCTGCCTCGCGACCCTCGATGACGTGGAGGTGGCGGGAGTCTGCGACCTGTCACCGGCGGTGGCCGAGGCGACCGCCGAGCGCCATCGGGTGCCGGCCTGGTTCACCGACCACCGGTTGATGCTCGCGGAGCTGCGCCCCGACGTGGTCCACGTGACGACGCCCCCGACCTCTCATCACGCCCTCGGCATCGACGCGTTGCAGGCCGGCGCCCACGTCATCGTCGAGAAGCCGGCGACGGCGACGCTGGAGGAGCTCGAGGACCTGGTCGACCGGGCGACGACGCTGGATCGGGTGTTGCTCGAGGACTACAACTACATCTTCAACCACAGCCTGGAGGCGATCAGCGAGCGAGTGGAGGCGGGCGACTTCGGTGCGGTCGTCCACGTCGACGTCATGGTCTGCCTCGACATCCTCGGGCCGCTGGGGTTCGCCGATCCCAACGCACGCCACCCGATCCTCTCCCTCCGCGGCGGCGCGGTCAGCGATTTCCTGCCCCACCTGGCATCGATCGCCCACCACTTTCTCGGCCCGCACCAGGAGGCATATCCAATCTGGTCCAAGCGGTCGGCGACGGTGCTGCCCTACGACGAGTTCCACGCCTTGGTCGGCTTTGGGCGGGGCACCGCCCACCTCGGCTTCTCCGCCAGCGCCCAGGCCGACGGCTTCTGGGTGCGCGTCCACGGCGAGCGGATGCAGGCGACCACCAACCTCTGGGACGAGCGCCTGACCTACGACGGGCTGCGGCCGGGGCCCCGCCAGCTGCGGCCGTTGCTCAACGGGCTGGACGAGGCGCGGGCCGTCCGGGGGGCCGCCATCCGCGGCTTCCTCGGCAAGTTCGGCGGTGGGCCTGGCACCTACGACGGTCTCTGGGAGTTCATCCGCAGGACCTACGACGCCCTCGGCTCGAGATCCACACCGCCTTTCACCAGAGGCGACATCCTCGCCGTCAACCGGCTGGTCGACGCGCTGAAGCCGGTCGCGGAGGTCCCGGCATGAGGGCGCTGGTCACCGGCGCCGGCGGCTTCCTCGGGCGCCACGTGGTCTCGACCCTGGTCGACCGGGGCATCGAGGTGCGTGCCATGGTCAGACCGGCGGCGACCCTGGAGGGCCTGGAGTGGTCGGAGCAGGTCGAGATCCTCCGCGCCGACCTCCGGGACCAGAGGGCGCTGGTCGGAGCCTTCGACGGCGTGGACGTCCTCGTCCACCTGGCGGCGGTCGCCGATGGGAGCGACGACTTCGTCTTCGCCTCCACCGTGACCGGCACCGAGCGGCTGCTGGCTGCGATGTCGGGAACCGGCTGTCGCCATCTCGTGCTGATCAGCAGCCTCTCCGTCTACGACTGGAGCTCCATCGGGGGCACGCTTGACGAGGATTCGCCGCTGGAGGTCGCGCCCCACCTCTACCTGCGGGACGGCTACGCGATCGCCAAGGCCTGGCAGGAGCGGGTCGTGCGCCGCGCCGCCGAGGAGGACGGCTTCGAGCTCACCGTGCTGCGGCCGGGTTTCCTCTGGGGCCGCGACCACGCTCACGTCGCGGCGATGGGGATGAGCCTGGGCTCGCTCCATCTCGTCGTCGGGCCCCTCACGCGCATCCCCATGACCTACGTCGAGAACTGCGCCGACCTGATCGGCCTGACCGTCACCGACGGTCGTGCTCGCGGCCGGACCTTCAACGTGGTCGACGGTCCCGGCGAGCGGGTGTGGTCGCAGCTGGGCCGATACCTCCGCGGCACCGGGCGGCGTGGGATCCGCGTCCCGATCCCGTACCGCCTGGCGTTCGCGCTGGTCCGGATCGCCCGCGCCACCTTCTTCCGGAAGAGCACCAACCTGCCCCAGATCCTGTTTCCGGTCCGCTTCGAGGCGCGCCTCAAGCCGCTGCGATTCACGAACCGTCGGGTCCGCGACAGGCTGGGCTGGGAACCGCCCTTCGATCTCCGGGCCAGCCTCGCCCGTACCTTTCCAGCCGTCGGCGCGCCGGGCCTGGACGGCTCCCCGGCGGTCGAGCCGCTGCTCAGCCCCGACGCCTGACGCCGCGGTCGGGGAGACCCGGATCGGCGTGGGCGGATGTCCCGTGGGCCCTGGGAGCGTGGAGGGACCGGCCTCCGAAGGTGGCGATACCGTCCCCGCCTGGCCTTTCCTACGATCGCGGGTAGAGCTCATGGATGCCTCACTGACCGAAGCGGCCGACCTCGCCATCGCGCACGAGCGGTGGCCGGAGGCTCTGCTGGAACTCCGCAGGCTGTACCGCTCGGCGCCGACTCTGGCCACGGCCCAGGCCGTGCTCGACCGCGGAGCCCGAATCCCCGAGCGGCGCATCACCCATCGCCTGTTCGTCGCCCGGGCCTCGACCCTGGAGCCGGTGGCGACCCTGCTGCGTGCGGCATCGCTCCTCCACGGGGTCGATCTGGAGATCGAGTTCGGCGGCTTCTCGACCCACGCCGTCGAGTTCCTCGACCCCTCCAGCCGGCTCTACCGGTCGAAGCCGGGGACGGTGTTGCTGGCGTTGCAGACACGGGATCTGGTGCCCGACCTCTGGAGCCGGTACGCCGAGCTCGACACCGCCGAGGTCCGGCGCCAGGTCGAGCGCTGCCTGGCCGACCTGGCCGGGCTGGTCCGGGTCTTCCGCGCCAACAGCCAGGCCAACCTCCTGGTCCAGAACCTGGAGCAGCCGGCCCGGCCGGCAGAGGGCGTCCTCGATGCCCAGACGGCGTCCTCGCAGAGAGCGGCGATCGAGGAGATCAACCGCGGCCTCCTGGCCCTGGCGGCCGGGCACCGCGGCGTCTACGTCCTCGACTACGATGGGCTCGTCGCCCGCCACGGCCGGGCCGGGTGGCACGACGAGCGGAAGTGGCTGATGGCGCGCATGCCGGTCGCCGCCGTACATCTGCCGGCGCTGGCCGACGAGTACCTGCGCCACCTGCTGCCTCTGGTCGGCAGGATCGCCAAGGCGGTGGTCCTCGACCTGGACGGCACCCTCTGGGGCGGCGTCCTCGGCGAGGACGGCATCGGCGGGATCCGCCTCGACGGCGAGTATCCGGGCGCCGGGCACCTGGCCCTGCAGCGAGCCGCGCTCGCCCTCCGGGCTCGCGGCGTGATGCTGGCGGTGGCCAGCAAGAACGACGAGGACCATGCCCTCCGAGCGCTGGAGGAGCGGCCGGAGATGCCCATCCGCACCGCCCATCTCTCCGCGTTCCGGATCGGCTGGAACGATAAGGCGAGGAGCCTGCGCGAGATCGCCGAGGAGCTCAACATCGGCATCGACTCCCTGGTCTTCGTCGACGACAACCCGGCCGAGCGGCAGCTGATCCAGATGGCGATTCCCGAGGTCACGGTGATCGACCTGCCCAAGGATCCGACGGGCTACGCCGAGGCGCTGCTATCCTGCCCGCTCTTCGAACGGCTGAGGCTGACCGCCGAGGACCGCGAGCGGGGGCAGATGTACGCCGAACAGCGTGAGCGCACCCAGGCCATGCAGACGGCGACGACGCTCGAGGACTACTGGCGCTCGCTGGAGACGGTGCTGGACATGGCCGAGCCCTCCTCCGACGAGGTCGACCGGGTGGCCCAGCTGACCCAGAAGACCAACCAGTTCAACGTCACCACCCGCCGCTATTCGGCGCAGAGTATCGAGGCCCTGGGCTCCGATCCGCGGGCCCGCGTCTACCGGGTCAGGGTCCGCGACCGGTTCGGCGACAACGGCCTGGTCGGGGTCGCCATCACCCGCGACCAGGACGATGTCTGCGAGATCGACACCCTGCTGCTCAGCTGCCGGGTGCTGGGCAGGACGGTGGAGACGGCCATCCTGGCCCAGCTCGCCGCCGACGCGCGGACCCGCGGCTGCCGGACCCTGCGCGGCACGTTCCTGCCGACCGAGCGCAACACGCCGGCCCGGGATCTGTTCCCGACCCATGAGTTCAGCCGCGTGGACCAGCTGGATGACGGAGGCTCGCTCTGGGAGCGGGACCTCGCCACCGACGGGCTGAGTCGGCCGGAGTGGATCTCCATCCCCGCGGTCCGGGGGGAGAGCGGAGGCGAATGATGAACGAGTCCACCACCAGGGTCCGGGAGATCGTGGCGACGATCCTGGCCGTTCCTGTCGAAGAGATCACCGACGAGGCATCGACGCGCACCGTCGAGGCCTGGACCTCGCTTCGCCACCTCGTGCTGGCGCTGGAGCTGGAGCAGGAGTTCGGCATCGAGGTCGGGCCGGACGATATGGAGCGTGTCGGCAGCGTCGCCGGGATCGTCGAGCTCCTCTCCGAGCGGGGAGCGGCGGTATGAGCGCGCTGGCGCAGCTGGGCAAGGCCCGCCAGGCGCTCTGGGCGCAGTTCTCGCTGCGCCGGTGCACCGAGGTCGCGGCCAGCGTCCGGCTCAAGGGTCGCGTGCTGGTCGTCGGCAACGGCACCATCCGGCTCGGCCCACGGGTCCGGCTGTGGGGCCACCCGACGCCGATCGAGCTGGCGACGATGGGCGACGGCGAGCTGGTCATCGGTGAGGGGACCAATCTCAACCGCGGAGTGTCGATCTGCGCTCAGCAGTCGGTCCGCATCGGTCGCAACTGCGGCTTCGGAAACGACGTCCTGGTGATGGACACCGACTTCCATCACGTCGGAGACCACGCCAGCCTGGCCGCCGACGTCGCCGCTCCGGTGACGATCGGGGACAACGTCTGGCTGGCATCCCGGAGCGTCATCCTGAAGGGGGTGACCATCGGCGACGGCGCGGTCGTCTGCGCCGGCTCGGTGGTGGTGACGGACGTCGCCGCCGGTACCGTCGTCGGCGGTTCGCCGGCCCGCCTGATCCGACGCCAGCAACCCCCCTCTCCGGCCCCGGTCCCCGACCTCGCCGGCCAGGCTCGAGGCTGATTCGGAGGGCCCCCGCGCGGTCCTCGAGAACCAGTTCGGGACAGTGCCCCAGACACCCGGGACAGCGACGTCGCGACCACCAGGGACGCCCAGCCCGTCGGTCGCCCATTGCCCATTCAAACCCGAGCCGGACCGGCCATACGCTGAGAGCGAGCTGTGAACCACGATCCCGTGGCCTCCGACCTCACCGGTCCGCAGGCCGCCCTTTACCAGAGCAATACCGCTGAGGGCTTCTGGAGACCCCTCATCGACCCCCGGACCACGGCGGACGAATGGCTGTCGGCGGTGCGTGAGGCGCTTCCGTTCCTGCCCATGGCGGGTGCGGTCGACGAGGCGGACGCGATCGCGGCCACCGTCGGCGAGGAGCTGTTCGGGGCCGATCGCTACCGGTTGAGCCGGCTGAAGAGCCTGTACTACCAGCTCAAGCCGGTCCTGCCCCGCTTCCTGACCTGGCCGTTGCGGCGGCGGTACACCGGGTCGGTGCGGGACCACTTCCCGTTCGGCTGGCCTCGGGAGGATCGCTACGCTCGCTTCCTCTGGACCGCGGCCGACGCCGTGCGCCGGTCGCGAGGGATGAAGGAATTGCCCTTCATCCACTTCTGGCCACACGGCCACCGCTTCGCCCTCGTCCTCACGCACGACATCGAACTGGAGGACGGGCAGGCCTTCGTGCCCAGGGTGATGGAGCTGGAGGAGTCGCTCGGCTTCCGCTCCGCGTTCAACTTCGTCCTCGAGCGCTACCCGCTCGATCACGCCCTGATCGCCGATCTCCGGCGGCGCGGCTTCGAGGTCGGCGCCCACGGGCTCAAACACGACGGCAAGCTGTTCAGCTCCCGCCAGGAGTTCGACCGGCGCGCCGCGCTTATCAACGGGCATCTGCGCGAGCTTGGCGTGCGGGGCTTCCGGTCCCCTCTGACCCACCGGAACCCGGTCTGGATGCAGGCACTTGACATCGATTACGATTCGTCGTTTTTCGACACCGACCCTTATGAACCCATGCCTGGAGGGACAATGAGTCTCTGGCCGTTCCGGCTCGGTCGTTTCTGGGAGCTCCCGTACACCGTGCCGCAGGACTACGTGCTGACGGATGTGCTCCATGAGATCACGCCTCAGATCTGGTTGGACAAGGTCGACATGATCTCCAGCTACTGCGGGATGGTGCTGGTGAACGTCCACCCGGACTACCTCCGCCGCCCGGAGGACTGGAACAACTACCAGAACTTCCTGGAGACGATGAGCCGGCGCCAGGACGCCTGGCGGGCCCTGCCCTCCGAGGTGTGGCCCTGGTGGGAGGCACGCTCCCAGGCGGCCACCCCGGACGAGCTCCCCGGCGCCGCCGTCGCGGTGCTGAGCGAGGGCGGCTCGGTCGAGATCGGTCCCGTGGCGGCGACGGGGGTGGCGTGATGAAGAGGCGCCTCTCCGTCCTCGTCCTCAGCCAGCATCCCTACGACCACGTCACGCTGCGGCGCAACAGCGAGACGCTGCTCCGGGCGGGCATGTTCGTGGACGAGGTCTGCATGACCGACCGCTGGGAGCTGGGCAAGGTCCACCAGACGGGCCTGCGCCGGTACGGCATCCCCCTCCGCCACCGGCGCACCCTCATCGGTTACCTGCTCGAGTACGTCGGCTTCCTGGCCTGGTCGTTCCTGGTGGCGGGCTGGCTCGGCCTGCGCCGTCGCTACGACGCGGTCCAGGTGGACACGCTGCCCGACGTCCTCGTCTTCTCGGCGCTGGTCCCCCGGATCCGGGGGGCGCGGATCCTGCTCTACGTCTACGACCTGATGCCGGAGATGGTCGCCTCCAAGCTGCGGTGCGGACCTCGCCACGCGCTGGTGCGGATCGCCGCCTGGATGGAGTCCTCGGCGACATCGTGGGCCGACCAGGTGATCACCGTCTCCGACCTGTTCAAGAGGGTGATGGCCACCCGCGGCCTGGACGGAGGCAAGGTCACCCTGGTCGCCAACTCCCACCCGGTGGAGGAGGTGCCCTACCGGCCCCCGGCGTCGCCGCCGTGGCTGGTCTGCCAGACCAGCCTGATCGAGCGGTATGGCGTCCAGGTCGCGATCCGGGCCGTCGCCGAGCTGAAGGACCGCCGGCCCGAGCTCCTGCTGAAGGTGCTCGGCGAGGGCGAGCAGCAGCCCGAGCTGGAGCGGCTCGCGGAGAGCCTGGGCGTGCGCGACCGGGTCTACTTCTCCGGCCGCTGGCTCCCCTGGAGCGAGGCCATGCAGCTGGTCCGGCAGGGCTCGGTCGGGATCGTGCCCATCATCAGCGACGGCTACGGCGACATGATCCTGCCCAACAAGGTGCTGGAGCTCGCCGCCCTCGACGTGCCGATCGCGTCCTCGGACCTGCGCGGCATCGCCGAGCACTTCCCGGCGGACACGATCTCCTACTTCCCGCCCGGCGACCACGTCGCCCTGGCCGAGCGGATCGACTATCTGCTCGATCACGCCGAGGAGGCGGGCGAGCAGGCGGAGCGGGCGAAGGCGGTGATGGAGCTGCTCTCCTGGCGCAACGCCTCCCGCCACTACCTGTCCGCGATCCGCAACAACCCGGCCGGCATGGAGACGCCCCCAGCAGGGGCCGACGCCTTCGAAACGACCTGATCTGAGATGGGGGGGAACCGAATCCGTAACAGCGCGTCGGCGCGCCCGGCTTCCGCCGGGGCGCGGCGGCGGGTGCTGGTGCTGAGCCAGCACTCCTATCACCACACGACGCTGCACCGGAACACCGAGACCCTGCTTCGCGCCGGGGTCGAGGTCGACCAGGTGTGCACGACCGATCACTGGGAGCTGGGGACGACCGGCCAGCCCGGCCTGCGCCGGTACGGGATCCCGCTACTCCACCGGCGCACGCTGGTCGGCTACCCGCTGGAGTATGCGGGCTTCTTCCTCTGGGCTCTTCTGGCGGCGAGCTGGCTGGGACTCCGCCGGCGCTACGACGCGGTCCAGGTCGACACGCTGCCCGACGTCCTCGTCTTCTCGGCCGTCGTGCCCCGCATCCGCGGTGCGCGGATCCTGCTTTACGTCTACGACCTGATGCCGGAGATGGTCGCCTCCAAGCTTCGCTGCGGACCCCGTCACCCGCTGGTCAGGGTGTTCGCCCGGATGGAGGTGTGGTCCACCTCATGGGCGGATCACGTGATCACCGTCTCCGACCTCTTCAAGAGGGTGATGGGCGCCCGCGGCCTCGACGGCGGGAAGGTGACCCTGGTCGCCAACTCCCACCCGGTCGAGGACGTGCCCTACGTGCCGCTCGCCTCACCGCCGTGGCTGGTCTGCCAGACCATCCTGATCGAGCGGTACGGCGTCCAGGTCGCGATCCGGGCCCTGGCCGAGCTGAAGGACGGCCGCCCCGAGCTTCAGCTGAAGGTGCTGGGCCAGGGCGAGCAGCAGGGCGGCTCGAGGAGCTGGCGCAGAGCCTGGGTGTGCGCGACCGGGTCTACTTCTCCGGCCAGTGGCTGCCCTGGACCGAGGCGATGCAGCTGGTCCGGCAGGGCTCGGTCGGCATCGTGCCCATCATCAGCGACGGCGATGGCGACATGATCCTGCCCAACAAGGTGCTCGAGCTGGCCGCCCTGGACGTGCCGATCGCGTCCTCGGACCTGCGCGGCATCGCCGAGCACTTCCCGGCGGACACGATCTCCTACTTCCCGCCCGGCGACCACGTCGCCCTGGCCGAGCGGATCGACCATCTGCTGGGCGATCCTCAGGCGGCGCGGGCGCAGGCGGCCCGGGCGAAGATCGTGATGGAGCAGCTCTCCTGGCGCAACGCCTCCCGGCACTACCTCACCGCCGTCTGCGGAGAGGGCTCGTATCGGGACATCGCAGAGACTGAGGCGGACGCTCTCGGGACGGCATAGGACCTGCCGCCGGACTGTCCCAATCCGCTGTCCCGAGATGCCCATTTTCCGGCGACACCGTTCACCGTAACTTCAACATCGAGATGGCGGTTCCCCAAGTCAGCGGTGCGGTTATCGAGGAGCTGCTGCCCTATGAGCAGCTCCAGGCACTGTGGCCTAAGCGAGTACTGGATTTTCTACTCAGTGCCGTCTTGCTCACGCTGTTGGCTCTGCCAATGGCCATTGTCGCCGTGCTGATCAAGCTGGACAGTCGCGGTCCAGTCCTGTTCGGACAGCGGCGGATCGGGCTCGGGGGCGAAGAGTTCACACTGTACAAGTTCCGTTCCATGCGTCAGGGCAACGATCAGGGCGTGCACCTGCGGCAATCGGCCCGCTGGTTCGAAGGCACCCCCGGAGCGGAGGGTTTCAAGCCGGTCAGGGACCCCAGGATCACCCGCCTTGGGGGTCTGCTGCGGAAGAGCAGCATCGACGAGCTTCCACAGTTGATCAACGTTCTGAAGGGTGAGATGAGTCTGGTCGGTCCGCGGCCGCTCATGCCCTACGACCGCCCGATGTACAAGGACTGGTACTTCGAGCGGGAGCGGATGACACCGGGCATCACCGGACTGTGGCAGGTGTCGGGTCGAGACCGTCTGTCAGCCGAGACGATGATGCGGCTCGACGCCCGCTATGTCAGGACCTGGTCGATGGTGCTCGACCTGAAGATCATCTTCCTCACCGTCCCCGCCCTTCTCGGACGCTGATCCACCGACGTCGGTAATGTGAATATCGCGCCGGTCCTCCGGCGCCAGAGAACGGCCTTCGCGGGCCCTCTGTCCCGCGAAGGCCGTTGTCGTGTCCGGCGGCCGTTGCAGGAATTCGCCCGTCCGATGCCGAATTCCCTGCCCTCCGCACGACGGATGGGTAGAGGGAGTCCGAATCCGCCACACCGACGAGGAGGCCGTCAGATGATCCCGTCCCTCGGCTTGCCGGGCCGCTCACGCTGGGCGGCGCTCTCCGTGCTCTGCGCGGGGATGCTCATGATCGTGGTCGACGCCACCATCGTCAACGTGGCGCTGCCCTCGATCCAGCGGGAGCTCGGCTTCTCCGAGTCCGCCCTGGCCTGGGTCGTCAACGCCTACCTCATCCCCTTCGGCGGCGTGCTCCTGCTGGCCGGAAGGATGGGCGATCTGCTCGGCCGCCGCCGCGTCTTCATCGCCGGCCTGGTCGTCTTCACCCTGGCCTCCACGGCCTGCGGTCTCTCCCAGTCCCAGGGCATGCTGATCGTCGCCCGGCTGGTGCAGGGCGTCGGCGGCGGGATGACCTCGTCGGTGATCCTGGGTATGGTCGTGACCATGTTCCCCGGGCGCCACGAGCAGGCCCGGGCGATCGGCGTCGTCAGCTTCATCGCCTCCGCCGGCGGCTCCATCGGGCTGCTCATGGGCGGTGTGCTGACCGAGGCCGCCAGCTGGCACGGGATCTTCTTCGTCAACGTCCCGATCGGGATCGTGGCGACCGTGCTCGCCCTCCGCCTGCTCGAGCCCGAGCGGGGCGTCGGGCTGGCCCAGGGCGCGGACATCCCGGGCGCGGCACTGGTGACGACGGCGCTCATGCTGGGCGTGTACACGATCGCCGAGGTCCCCGACAACGGCTGGGGCTCCCCCCGGACGCTGGTCATGGGCGGTCTGGCCCTAACCCTGCTCGCCGGCTTCCTGGTCCGCCAGGCGACGGCGTCGACCCCGCTGCTGCCGCTCGGCATCTTCCGCTCCCGCAACATCTCCGGGGCCAACGTGATCCTGATGCTGGCGGCGGCGGGCATGTTCGGGACCTTCTTCATCGGCGCCCTCTACCTGCGGCTCGTGCTCGGCTACGGACCTCTTCAGATCGGGCTGGCCTTCATGCCCGTCGCGGTCACCATGGCCGTCGTCTCCTTCCGTGTCTCGGCGCAGGTCAACACGCGCTTCGGGGCACGGCCGGTGCTCATCGTCGGCCTGGTCATGGTCACGGCCGGCCTCGCCGTCTTCGGCCGCGGACCGGCCGACGGCTACCTCGTGAACGTGCTGCCCTCGATGCTGCTACTCGGGATCGGCGGCGGCCTCACCTTCCCGGCCGTGGTGTCCCTGGGCATGTCGGGGGCGACCGCCGACGACTCGGGCCTGGCCTCGGGGCTCGTCAACACGACGCAGCAGGTGGGCGGCTCGCTGGGCCTGGCCGTGCTGGCGACGCTCACCGGCGGCTACCTGTTCGGTTTCATGGTCGGCGCGCTGTTCGCGGCGGTGGCGATCGTGGTGGCGGTGGTCGCGCTGCCCGCCGAGGCCATCGAGTCCGAGCAGGAGGACGACAGCGAGGGCTGCCCGGAGGCGGCCTGAGCCGAGACCTCTGCCGGCGGTTCAGCCGGCGGGAGCGGGCGAGAACGACTCCTCCGCCCTGACGGTCGCGCGGTCGGTGGCCCGGTCAGTCATCTCCGGAGTGGTCGGGGCGAAGCGTGACGACGCCGGCCCCGAACCCGAAGAAGTTGGCACTGCCGGTGACCAGCGGCGCCTCCTGCCGGCCTGAGCCGGCCGACCGGGTCAGATGCTCGATCACGGTCGCCGAGCACGTGTAGGAGCCGGCGCTCACGTCCATCGTCCAACCCGGCGCCGCGCCGATGGACTGCCCGTAGTTGTAGGCGCCGAAGACGCCGAGGACGAGGTCACCGGCGGTCGCCGTCGCCGCCGGGCTCAGGACCCGACCGGCGCCGTCGGATCCGACGCCGCCGGCGAACGAGGCGGCGTCCTGGCCCTCGGCGCCGGAGATGTCGAGGATCGTGACCGTGCCACCCGCCTGCCCCCATGTCCCCGCGACCGAGATCACGTCGTGGCCGGCGCGCGAGTGTTCGAGGCGGAACGCCGCGAAGTCGAGATACTGCCGGCCTCCGCCGCTGATCGTCTGGCGGTCGTAGAGGCGGGTCCAGTTCCCGTTGAGTTCATCGGAGACCGAGGTCACGGCGGCCGGCGCCCCGCGGTAGCCCTGACCCGCGAAGACGAGCAGCAGGTAGTCGCCCTCTCCGATCGTCCGCGGCAGGGCGATCTGCTCGGTCGGGTTGGTGAGGCAGACCTGATCCGCCACCTGAACCGAGCGGAAGGGCGCGGGAGTGCTCATGGTCGGGATCGATACCGGATGCACCTCCGGGTCGGGGGAGCCGGCCTGAGCGGCGGTGTAGCTGAGGCCCGAGACGCACACGGCGAGCACGGCCCCCGTCGCCAGCGCGATCCTGCGCCGCCAACCCGGTCGCCGAACTCGCTCGCCGTGGCCGGTGACGGCGAGGGTGACCATGGCCAGGGCGGCGACGATGCAGGCGGCGGCGAACGCGACCCCGAGCCAATAGGCGATCTGGGGTCCGTGGATCCCGTGCCCGTTGACCCAGTGCTGCACCGGGCCCTCTCCGGGGATGTGGTGGATCAGGTCGTGGATCACGCCGCTATTTCCCGTAGATCGCCGAGGCCATGGCCTGCCCGTAGACGGTCCGGTAGGTGTCCATCCCGGTCGGGGTGCTGGGATGGATGCAGTCGGACGACATCAGACTCGAGTGCTCCTTGAAGTAGGCCCAGAAGTCGGGCCCGTGCACGATCTGGGAATTGGACGCCCAGAGCTGCTCGACCTCCTGATTGAGCGTGGGAGCCGTCTGCTGGTGGAGCGAGTCACAGCTCCACGGGATCATGGGGACGACCGCGACACGGCCGGCGGCCTGCACCTCCTTGACCATCTCGGCCATGTTGGCTCCGAAGGTGGACAGGTTCGGGTCGTCCCAATCGTTGGTGCCGAAGTTGAGCGTGACGTAGTGGGCCGGGATCGCCTGCAGGAACTCCTCGAGGAACTGCTTCCCGGTCACCGGATCGGTTCCCAGGGGATTGCTCGACGTCCATCCCGGCACGCCGCCGTTCACCTCCGCCGGGAAGTAGGGTGGGTCGGCGGCGTCGATCTGCTGGGGGAAGTTCGTCGGCTCCTGGTGGCCCATCGCCCCGGCCGTGATCGAGTCGCCCAGGAAGAGCCAGGTGTTGGCGGTCCCGCCGGCGGCGTTCTGGATGTCGAGCTTGAAGTTGGCGTTCATGTTCTCGACCGATCCGCGGATCTCCGTGACCCGCATGCGGATCCAGTTGGCGCCGCCCATGTCGATCAGGTTCATTCCCGACCCGAACTGGTTGTTCGTCACCCGGACCAGCGTCCGCCAGGCGGAGGACGTCGCAGCCGGCGGTGCCACCTGGCCCGAGGCGTCGCTGACGTCGATCGTGTAGTCCTCGGGAACGTTGTAGTAGTTGTAGCCCGGCGTACCCGGCGGGTAGAAGGCGGTCTCGTTGTTGAACCAGGTGACCAGCACCTGCTCGCGTTCCCTGCGAGGCACGCGGCTCAGGTTGTAAGCGAGGGCGACGGGAGGCCTGGCGCTGAACTCATGGTCGTAGTTGGCGTCGTCGCCGTACGCGGCCGGGGTGAGGATCGCGCTGGAGGGGACCGCGTAGGCCGGCGCGTTGCGGCTGATCACGGCCAGGGGCGCCATGCGATCCGGCGAGGGCGCCGGCCCCGCCGCCGTCGACGGTCTGGCCGTCGGGCGCGGCGACGTCTTGGCCGCCGGCGCGCCCCCGCACGAGCACACGAGGAGGGCGAGGCCGACGATCAGGGGGGCCCAGAACCGGCGCTTACCGCCGGCAGGCGCCGTCACACGTCTCTCCGCACCCGCCACCGAAAGAGGCTGAACGCACTCCCGGTCTCCGAGGATCGGATCAGTGGGGGGATTCTCATCGCAGGCCCGCCGTTTGCGGTCGCCTGGCGGCGCCGGTCCTGACCGGCGGCCTTCGCTTGCGCTTGGGGGAACGTCCCTCGGCGATCACCGCCTCCTGCTCCGCCGTATCGGCGTCGATCTGCAGCTGGACCCGCCTCGCCACCTCGAGCCCGCCCATGGCGGCGCCGACGAAGACGGCGATGCGGTAGAAGGCCAGCCCGAGGTCGACGTAGCCCTCGGCGACGTAGGAGATGACGGCCATGACGGCGAACGTCGCGTAGAGCGACACGTCCAGGTCGGTGGATCGGAGCAGCCGGCAGGTGGCGACGATGGCGAAGCCGATCAGCGACCAGAAGGCGAGGGCGCCGAAGCTGCCCAGCCGGTACCAGATGTAGAGGATCGTGTCGTGGGGCACGAAGTTGATCGAGGGGTCGATCGGGGAGAGGTTGACGATGGGGATGACGTGGGGGATGGCGATCCCGTAGCCCGAGCCCAGGATCGGCGTGCTCTTGATGTCGAAGCCCAGATCGATGTTCTCGCCCTGGCGGTAGAGGTCGGAGGCGAGGTCACGGGCGTCGGGAGCGATCTCCGAGCGGACGGCGCGGGCGGGCTCGCCGAAGAGGCCCTGGTCATGGTTCCAGAAGATCGGCATGTAGACGGCGAAGCCGACCACCATCACGGTGACTATGGTGAGGACCAGGCGGCGCCGCTGCGGCAGCCGCACCGCGGCGAAGAGCAGCAGGACGAGCAGCGACGCGCCCAGCATCAGCCAGCCGGCGCGCCGGTTGTTGGCGATCTCGACGAGGAAGGCGAAGGGCGCGATCAGGGTGGCCACGCGCCGCATCCGTCCCCGCCGCTCGAACAGCCAGAGGGCGGCGACGAAGGCGAGGAAGACGGAGAGGAAGAGCGAGTCCTCGTGGCTGAGCAGGTAGTCGGGGTGGGTCGATTTGCCCAGCACCGAGGTGAAGACCAGGATCGTCCCCTGCAGCGAGCGCACCGCGATGATGCCGATGAACGTCCAGAGCAGGGCGACCAGGCTCGAGGTCTTGGCCGGTAGCTGGGAGACGAGGAAGTACATCATCGCCAGGTAGCAGAGCGGCCGGACCTCGTCGATCACCTCCTTGAAGGCGCTGTGGGTGGCCAGCCCGTGGATCGCGCCGAAGACGACCAGGGCGAGCAGGACGAGCAGCGTGTAAAAGAGCGCCGATCGAGGCATGGTCGCCTGGCGGAGGCCCATCCGGAGCAGGATCACGACGACGATGGAGATCATCACGAGCTCCATCGGGTTGAAGTAGACGCCGCTGATCCCGACACCGCTGTTGAGGCTGGTGAAGAGCGGGATCGACTCGGTCACGTCCTGGGCGTTGACGCCGATGTGGAACTGCTCGATGACGACGCCGACGAAGAAGAGCCCGAGCACCGCCACCGGCAGGCGCCACCAGGCGACGATCGGGGCCAGGAGCAGGAGGACGAGGGCCAGCGACATGGTCTGGCCATTCTCGGCGAGGATCCCGGCGAGGATGCCGAACAGCGGGGCGGCGATCCCGACCAGGGCGAAGATCAGCCGCCGCCGCCTCCGGAGCACGTCCTCGAACCGGCGCGCGTTCGGGACCTCGGCGATCATTTTCCGAGCCGCCAGTACCAGAGGGCCAGGATCACACCGGATCCGACGATGACCAGCGCCCGCTGCGCCCTGGGACCCTTGACCGCCAGGCCCGCGACGAGGAAGAGGCCGATGAAGGCCCCCAGGGCTTGCATGGCCCGGTCAGGCCGCGGTCCGCGACCGGCCCGCGCTCTTCCTGGCTCGGCGACCCTCGGCGGAGGTGCGCTGCTCGCGCAGGGGGACGATGCCCACGACCTTCAGGCCGAGGGCGCGCTCCACGTCGGCCGGGGCGTCGAAGCCGCGGTTGGCGACGACCAGGAGGACCAGGGTGACGCCGCAGAGGATCAGGCCGATGGCGAGGCCGCCACCCGCGCCGAGGCCGAGGGTCTTGATCCGGCTCAGGGGCTTGATCGGGATGATCGGGCTGTCCATCACCCGGAACGCGCCCGAGCTGGGACCCGTGTTCTGCTGGAGGAGCAGCTGGTCATAGGCGGCGAGCAGCTGCGTGTAGCGCTCCTGGGCCTGCGCGGCGACCTGCTGGAGGCTGGCGTAGGTCGGGTCGGGCGGCGGCACCGACTGCTCGAGATCGGGGTGCTGAGCGAGGTACCGGGCGACGGCCGCGTTCGCGTCCTGCTCCTGGAGCAGAGCCTGGGAGAGCTGCTGCTCGTAAAGCTTCTGCTGAGCGGTGAGCTGCGTCTGGACCTGGTCCGAGAACTGCTTGATCAGCGAGCTGACGGTCGCCGCGGCGACCACCGGGTTGGCGGCGTTGAAGCTGACCGTGACCACCTGCGGCCCCGTGGCCGTCACCGCGACGTTCTTCTGGAGGTCGGCGACGACGTCGTTCTGGAGGATCTGCCCGGACGCGGCGGCGCCGCCTGACAGCTTGGACGTGATCTTGGACAGCGGGTTGCTGCTCGCTCCGTGCAGGGCGACGTAGTTGTAGAGCGGGCCGCCCTGGGCGACCTGCAGGCAGAAGCCGCGCGTGGCCATGAGCTCCTGCAGGAGGGAGACGCCGGCCTGGGCCGGGCTCAGCTGCGTGTTGACGTTCTGGCCACCGGTCAGCGAGTTGGTCTGGATCCAGAGGGAGGCCGTCGACTGGTAGACGCGGGGCGCCGAGAAGGAGATGCCCAGTGCCACCACCAACGAGATCCCGACCAGCGCGATCAGGACGCGCGAGTGGCGGAAGAACGTCTCCATATACCGGTGCATATCGCTACTCCAGAAGCCGGCGTATCCAGCGGGGGAGGCTGGTCCGGGTGCCGTTGAGCAGGGCCGTGGGCTCGCGATCGAGCTGCTCCAGGGCCTCGCCAACCTTCTTGGCCGGCGTGATGCCGGCACGGATCACGAGCAGAGGCTGCTCGAAGAGGGCTGCGAGCACGGTGCCGCAGCGGGAGTCGATAATCGCGGGAAGGTCCACGACCACCACCTCGTGCTCGGTCTGCAGGTCCTGCAGGATCTTCGACTCGGCCAGCTTGGCGGCGAGCCCGGGGGGGGAGTCGACCTTGCCCGCGGTGAGCACCGAGAGTCCGTCACCGACGTCATGGACGGCGTCCTCGAGGTCGATCCGCTCGCGCAGGACGTCGGCCAGGCCGGGCGCCTGGTCAAGGCCGAACAGGCCGGCCACGCTGGGACCCTCGAAGTCGGCGTCGATCAGGATGGTCGACCGCCCGTAGTCATGAGCCTGGACGAAGGCCATGGCCGTCGCGATCGACGTGCGGCCCTCGCCGCGGACTGAGCTGGTGACACCGAGGAAGGCCAGGTTGGGGCCGTCGAGGGTGGCCGTGGCGCGGCTGCACGCTTCGACGACGCTGGCGTGAACGGGCAGACGCTTGGGGTCCAGCCTCGTCACCTTCCTCTTCTCTTCACCACTCACCTCGACCGCCGATTCCTCGGCGGCCGGCTCCTCGCGCCTCACTCCGGGCTCGAGCCGCTGGCCGGCCAGCGAACTCATCTTCTCGGTGTCCTGCTGGTTCAACGTCTCTTCCGTCTCGGGCACCCCGGACTGCGGCTCTGTGGCAATCTCAAAGGTTGCCATCAGGGTCGCTCCTGGCGTCTCGCATCACTCTCCGTAGCTTAGGAACGGTCCGGAAGGTCGACCATGGGAGTCCCAGCACAGCCGCAGTGAGGTGTCCCGGTTCGGATATGACCCGGGTCCTGGGCGTCCTGGGCGCGGCCCGTGCGTAACGCCTCAGCCGGAGCGGTCGGGCAGCAGCGGCGCGTGTCCGGTGGCCGCTCGGCAGCGCCTGTTGAGAGTGCGTTTCGACGCTCTGCGCACGGCGACGGCGATGTCGGCGACACCCGGGAGCGGATCGTCGGCGGCGAACACCGACGGCACCGTGCGCCCCCTGGCGAAGGAGGCGAGATACCCCCACGGGGTGGTGATCCCGGCTCGCATCTCCTGCAGCGCCGCGGGCAGATCGGTCAGCATCCGCCGCCAGCGCCAGCCGTAGACCGGGCCGGCCGGCTTCACGTCCTGTCCCATCGCCTGCTGGTAGAGGAGGCTCGTGAAGTCCATGCCGCAGGGGACGCAGAGGCCGTGCCAGCCCCACAGCCGCACGTTGATGTCGAGCAGCTTGTAGCGCCCGTCGCGCTCGTCCTGCTTGAACTCCACCTCGGCGACGCCGCTCAGGCCGAGCTCCTCGACCAGGCTCGAGGCCAGTTCGATCAGGCCGGGCACGGGCATGGCCTCGACGTAGCAGCTGCTGAGCCCGAGGTCGATGGGGTACTGGCGCGTGCGCCGGGCGGTCATGCCGCCAAGGACCTCGCCGTCGCGGCAGAAGACCGCCGCCGAGACCTGGGTATGGCCATCGCCGGCGATCGCCTCCTGGACCACGATCTCCTCGGGCGGGACCAGCGCGGCCAGGGTCCGGTAGCTCTCGCGAAGCTCGGCGAAGTCGTGCGCCCACAGCGCCTTGCGTCGCATCGAATGCTGGAGCCAGGTCGACATCGTCGGCTTCACCAGGACCGGGTAGGTCAGGTTGAGCCAGGTCAGGTCCTGGGCCCCCTTCGGGTACCAGGTCTTCGGATAGGGGATCCCGACCAGGTCGGCCAGCTCGTTCATCAGGTGCTTGTCCAGCGCCCTGCGGGCGGAGTCCCAGCCCGGCGTCGTCAGCCGGTAGACGTCGCCGAGGACGCCCGCGTTCTCGGCGACGGTCTCGACCGTCTCGTCCTGGAGGGCGTAGAGCACCCAGCCGCGAAGGCCGCGGCGGTCGGCGAGCTCGAGCAGGTAGTCGCGGAAGTCGTCGCCGTGCAGCTTGCCGGCCCAGCGCTCGCGACCGACGCTGTAGCGCGAGTACCAGGCCGAGCGGGGGTCGTTGCAGACGACGAAGGAGGGGATCCCCTTGCGTCCCAGAGCTCGGACCGCGGCCAGGCCGCGGAAGTCGCTTCCCAGGACCAGCGCTCCGGGGCGCCCCTCGCTCATGGCCTCGCGGCGGGTGCCGGCTCCGCGCGGTCGGCCTGGGGGGCCTCGATCGCGGCGCCGACGCGGGCCACGATCGATTCACCGGCGCGGACTCGTTCACCCACCCTCACGCAAACGGAGAGGTCCTCCCGCGCCGGCAGCACCAGATCGACCTGTGACCCCAGCCTGATCACGCCCAGCCGCTGGCCCCGCCCGCCGACCTCGCCCTCGCGGACGAAGGAGACGATCTGGCGGACCAGACGGGACGCGATCTGCACCACCGCGATCTGCAGCCCGCCGTCCTCGATCAGGGTGGTCGCCCGCTCGTTGAGGTAGACCATGTCCTTGTGGCGGAGGGAGCCGAAGGCGCCTGCGAAGTGCTTCTGGACGGCCACCTTCCCGGCGATCGGGAAGCGATTGATGTGGACGTCCAGGAAGCTCATGGCGATGCCGACCACGGTCGCCTCCTGCTCGTGCAGCGGGGTCCGGGTCAGCTCCTGGAGCGTGTAGCGCTTGCCGTGCTTGGCGGCCACCGGCAACTCCCCGCCCTCCGACCTCTGCACGTAGATGACGAGGCCGTCGGCGGGGCTGACGATCAGGCCCGGGCCCTCGGGCGCGGTGCGCCGGGGATCGCGGTAGAAGCGATAGACGACGAAGAGGGCGCAGGCCGCCAGGCTCACGGCCGCCCCGACCAGGCCGATGAGGACGCCACCGGCCGGACCCGGCCGGATCGCCAGGGTCAGGGCGGCGGACACGATCACGGCGATCGCGACCAGGGCGATGGCGGCCCGAGCCACGCCGAGCTGCCACTTCCAGGCCAGCGGCAGGCCCAGGAAGAGGCTGATGACGATGGAAAGCGGCAGGGCCGCAACCACGGCGAGCATGCTCAGAACCCCCTCACCACCATCAGGTAGGGAAGTAGGGCGATCTCGGCCATGAAGGGCAGTGGATCGTCCCGGCTGAAGACGGCTTCGGTGTTCACCCTTCGCAGCGACGCCAGATAATCACGCAGGCGGAGCTCGCGGCGGGCCAGTTGCAGGAGTGCGGTCGGCGTGTCGGTGACCAGGCGGACCCAGCGCACACCGGCGCGGGCGTGACCGGGCTCGACCGTCCGGCCGATCTGATCGGCGTAGAGGAGATAGGGGAAGTCGACGCCGGCCTTCTGGGCGATCGAGTGGTAGCCCCAGGCCCTGGCGTTGAAGTCGAGGAGCTTGCAGACGCCGTCGCGCGGGTCACGCTTGTACTCCAGCTCGACCAGCCCCTCGTAGCCTATCTCGGCGAGCAGGCGGGCGGACTGGGCCTCGAGCTCGGGCAGCTCCACCGTCTCGACGTAGGTGCTGGCCCGGCCGAACTGCGGCGGATGCTGGCGGCGGCGCTGCACGGTGAGACTGGCCACGGGCCGGCCCTCGCGACAGTAGGCGTTGTAGGCGACCTGCTGATCGCCCCCGCCGGGGATCAGCTCCTGCACCATGATCTCGCCAGGCCCGGCGACGGCCGTGGCCTGACGGAAGAGGTCGAGCAGCTGGGCGCGGTCGTCGGCGCGCCAGGCCTTGGCCCCGGTGGCGTAGAAGAACCGCTCCTTGACCCCCGGCTTGAGGGCGTAGGGCGGGTCGGCGTCGATCTGATCCAGGTCGCTCTCCTTCTCCGGATACCAGGTGCGCGGGGTCGGCACGCCCACCGAGGCGGCCAGCTCGTACGTGTTCTCCTTGTCCCACGCCCAGCGGACGACGTCCCATTCGGGGACGGGGACGCGGAAGATCGTGGACAGCTGGTCCCGGTGGCTGGAGAGCGCGGCCACCGTCTCGTCGCGGGTCGGGTACAGGACCCAGCCGTCCAGCTCCAGCCGGCGGCCGGTCTCCATGAGCGCATCAATCGCCCGCTCTGGATCGCGCAGATTGACGACGCGCACGCGATGCGTCGTGTAGCGCGACCAGCGCGCGATGTTGCGCTCGTCGTCGATCACGCATACGGGGATGCCGTGGCGGCCGAGGCTGCGCACGATGCCGAGGCCGAGGTAGTCACCACCGATGACCACGGCTCCCGGTGTCCCGGCATCCCTCCCGATGCGTGGGGTCTGGCTCTGCGGACTCTCGCCCACGTCGTCTTGTTGAACAATCACCGTGTTCGATCCAGCGTCAGGCTACGGGTGGCCCGGAACCGATGGAAATGGGCATTGCGCGTCCCTGCGGTCGAGCCCTTCCCAGGCTCGAAGGGGACTCGAGTCCCATCGACCTCGGGACCACTGGGCTGCTGGCGTGACGGGGTGGGCGGGGGGCCCAAGATCGGCCGTGCTGTCCCGCCGGATGGGGTCGATCGGCCCATGGCCGCTCCACTGGCTCTCCTCCATAGTCGGTTCTGGAGAAAAAACTGGTACATGACTGACACCGACCGAGTTGTTGTGATCGGCGCCGGTCCGTACGGGCTCTCGGTAGCCGCCCATCTGGGCGCTCAGGGCACGCCCTACGTGATCTTCGGCGACGCGATGGAAAGCTGGCGCCAGTACATGCCGATCGGCATGTTCCTCAAGTCGCCGTGGGGCATCGCCTCGAGCCTCAGCCATCCGGGCAGCCAATTCACCCTCGATCGCTATCTGGCGACGCGAGGGGGCAGGCCGGCAGGCCCCATCCCCATCGATCTGTTCATCGAGTACTGCCTCTGGTTCCAGAAGCAGACCGTTCCCGAGGTCGACCCGACCCGGGTCGTGAGCCTCGACGTCGAGGAGGGCGGCGCCTACCGGCTGTCGCTGTCCGACGGCAGGGAGCTGGTGACGGGGCGCGTCGTCGTCGCCTCCGGAGTGCGCAGCTTCGGCACCATACCCGACTTCGCCGCCGACCTCCCCCGCGAGCTCGCCAGCCACTCCGTCGAGCATCACGACCTCTCCGTCTTCGCCGGGAAGCGGGTGGCGGTGGTGGGTGCCGGCCAGAGCGGTCTCGAGACCGCCGCCCTGCTCCACGAGCTGGGCGCCGAGACCGAGCTCATCGTCCGCGCCGGCGGGATCAGTTGGATCCACCACAAGTTCTGGAACCAGGGCGTCTTCAAGAAGACGCTGTACGCGCCCTCCGACGTCGGGCCCCTGGGTCTGAGCTGGCTGATCGCCAAGCCGCTCCTCTACAGCCGCGTGCCGCTCGCCCAGCGGAGGAAGCTGGACCGCAAGGCGATCCACCCGGCCGGCGCCTACTGGTTGAGGGAGCGGGTCGAGGACATCGTCCCCAAGAGCCTGGGCACGGCGATCGTCGAGGCCAAGCCGACCGACGGGGGCCTGCGGCTGCAGCTCTCGGACGGCAGCGCCCGGCAGGTCGACCACCTCATCCTCGCCACCGGCTTCCGGCCTCAGCTGCGCGCCGTCTCCTACCTGAGCGCCGAGGTCCATGCCCGGATCGAGGCCAGGGAGGGGACCCCCAAGCTGAACCCCCACTTCGAGTCCTCGCTGCCGGGCCTGCACTTCGCCGGCGCGCTGGCGACGGGCACCTTCGGATCGCTCTTCCGGTTCGTCGCCGGTGCGGCGGTCTCAGCCCGCGCCGTCGCCAAGGGCGCCGCGGCACGGCGGATCCAGTGAGCGCCTCCATCGCCAGGGACGTCAGGCCCTTCGACGCCTGGGCGGCCAGCTACGACCAGCACTGGTCGCGCAAGCTGCTCTTCGGGCGGGTCCACCGCCAGGTGGTCCGGGAGGTTCTGCGCAGCGGCGTCCGGCCCACCCGCGTGCTCGACGTGGGCAGCGGGACCGGCGAGCTGCTGCTACGCCTCGGCCACACCTTTCCCCGTGCCGAGCTCTTCGGCGTCGATCCTGCCCAGGGCATGATCGCCACCGCTCAGCGCAAGGCGGAGGGCGTCGACCAGGTCCGCTTCATCGAGGCGGGCGCGGGGTCGCTGCCCTTCGAGGCGGGCGAGTTCGAGCTTGTCGTGAGCACGAGCTCCTTCCATCACTGGGACGACCAGGAGGAGGGCCTTCGCCAGGTGGCGCGCGTGCTCGCCCCCGGCGGAATCTTCATCCTCGCCGACGGCTACAAGAGCCGCCGGGGGCGGATGCGGCTGGGCATCCTGCCGCGCCTCCTCAAGTCGCACGAGGACGACCCCGATCGATTCCACCGGCCGGCGACGCTTCGCCGCATGCTGGAGACCGCCGGGCTCCCGGTGATGCGCCAGCGCAAGCCCATGTCGCTGATGGGCACGGTGATGCTGACCCGGGCCAAGGCCCCGACGGCGGGAGGATCCCGGCCCGCGGCCTGAGGCGAAACGCCGGCGGCGATGCCGCCGGCGGTCACGGTAGGGGAGGGGAAGGAGCGGCGCTTCGGCATGGATCGGGTACGACGGTGGCTGTCCCGACTGCCGCAGAGCACCCTCCGCCAGCGATTGATCGCCGCCGGCATCGCCCTGCTCGTGGTGGTGGCCGCCGCCGGCGGCGGTCTCGCCCTCCACGACCGCACGCAGCGCGCCCGCACCCCGCGGCCGGCCGCCGAGCGCCGGCCGACCCCTTCGCCAGGCCGCGACGCCACGCCCACCTCGACACCGAGCCCGGCGCCCGGTCCCGGGGGGCTGCCGCCTCTCTCGGTGTCGGGCAACCAGATCCTCGCCGGTGGGAAGCCGACCCACCTGGTCGGCGTCAACTACGACGGCACCGAGTACGCCTGCTTCCAGGGCCGCGGCATCTTCGACTCCGGCGCCCCCGACACCGTGGCCGGGGTGCAGGCGCTCCAGTCCTGGCACGTGAGGTTCGTCCGGATGCCGCTCAATGAGGACTGCTGGCTGGGCATCAACGGGGTTCCTGCCGCGTTCTCCGGCGCTCGGTACCAGGCGGCCGTCGTGCACTTCGTCACCGAGCTCAACCAGGCCGGCATCTACGTCGACCTCGATCTCCACAACGTGGCGCCCGGGAGCACCGAGTCCACCCTGGACCTGCAGATGGCCGACCTCGACCACGCGCCCGCCTTCTGGTCATCGGTCGCCGGCGCCCTGAAGGGCGACCCCGACGTCGTCTTCGACGTCTACAACGAGCCCCACGCGCTCCCCTCCTGGAGCTGCTGGCTGAACGGCAGTCCGGCCCCGGACACGGCGCCCTGCACCGGCGTCGACTACGCGGTGGCGGGTATGCAGTCGCTGGTCAACGCGGTGCGCCAGGCCGGCGCGACGACCCAGCCGATCCTGCTCTCGGGCATGAACTTCGCCTCGGACATCACCGGGATCCCGGCCAACCTGCCTTTCGACCCCGACCACGCGCTGGTCGCCGACGCGCACGTCTACGGCCCGGCGGGGGATCAGCCCTGCAACACCCCGGCCTGCTTCTCCGCGCAGTTCCTCCCCGTCCTCGACGGCCAGGGCCAGTACCCGGCGATGCCGATCATGGTCGACGAAAGCGGCGAGGACTACGAGAACCCGACCACGGACTGCTCGACCACGGTGGTCAAGCCCATGTACCAGTGGCTCAACCAGTACGGCATCGGCTACGCCTCCTGGGTCTGGAACGCGGCGTACCCGGACAGCGACTGCATGCGCCTGGTCGACACCACCGGGGGCCAGCTCAATCCGGGCGACCCCTACGCCGCCTTCGTCCAGCAGAACCTGGCGCAGGAGGGGGGCTGACCGCCGCGGAGGGCGCACGACGACGAGTTCCCCGTCGCGAACGCACCGCGGCGCATGTCACTATCCACCCTGGTTCCCCGGGGCGGGGAAGGAGCAGGAGTTTCGGATGGATCGGATACGGCAGGCTCTCTCCGGGTGGTCCCGGGTGAGGTTCGAGACGCGCGTGATCGCCGTGTGCGCGGTCGGCGTGCTCCTCGTCGGCGCCCTCGGCATCGCCTACGCGGTCCACCGCCACCGGTCGCACGGGCCCTCCCTCTCGCAGGTCGCGGGCTCCACCCCGACCCCGAGCCCCAGCTCGACGCCGAGCGCCTCCGGCGGCCTCCAGCCGCTCTCGGTGAAGGGGAGTCAGATCCTCGGCGGCGACGACCCCGTCCATCTGGTCGGCGTCAACTTCGACGGCGCCGAGTACGCCTGCTACAACGACCAGGGCGTGTTCGACCCCGGCGCGCCGGGCACGGAGGCGTCGGTCCAGGCGCTCCGGTCGTGGCACGTCCGCTTCGTCCGGATCCCCCTCGACGAGGACTGCTGGCTGGGCATCAACGGAATGCCCGCGGCCTACAGCGGGCACAATTACCAGGCTGCGGTCGAGCAGTTCGTGGCGCTGTTGAACGAGGGTGGGATCTACGTTGATCTCGACCTGCACAACGCCGCCCCGGGTACGACCAAGTCGACCATGGACATCCCGATGGCGGACCTCGATCACGCACCGGCCTTCTGGTCGTCGGTGGCGGGAGCGTTCAAGGGGAACCAGGACGTCATGTTCGACCTCTACAACGAGCCCACGGTGTCCTCCTGGGCCTGCTGGCTGAGGGGCAGCACGGCACCCCACGCGGCGCCCTGTGCGGATGTCGACTTCGGCGTGGCCGGGATGCAGACGCTGGTCAACGCCGTTCGAAACGCCGGCTCGACGGCGCCGATCCTGCTCGGCGGGCTCTCATTCGCCAACGACATCCAGGGGATGCCCGCCTACCTTCCCAAGGATCCCTATCACCAGCTGGTGGCCGACGCGCACGTCTACGGCCCCGAGCATCAGCAGCCCTGCAACACCCCCTCCTGCTTCGCCGCGCAGTACACGCCGATCCTCACCGGCAGCGACGGCTACCGGGCGATGCCGATCATGGTGGACGAGAGCGGAGAGGACTACGAGAACCCGACCCACGACTGCTCGACCCTGGTCGTCCAGCCGATGTACGAGTGGTTCGACCAGCACGGCATCGGCTACGCGGCGTGGGTCTGGAACGCCGGCTACCCCTCCGACGACTGCATGCGACTCATCGTCAACCCCGACGGCACCGTCAACCCGAACGACCCGTACGCCGCATTCGTCCACCAGCATCTCGCCGCCACCGGCTGAGCACTCCGAGGACGCGTCCGCCCCCACTCATTTAGTCCATATGTCCTGATGGTTGGTACGACTGTCCTGGCCCTGAGGGCGCTGCTGTATGTTTGGCGACATGGCCGAGCGCGCCCCGAGAGCAGGCGAGCACCTGACGCCGAACCAGCTCGACAAACAGAGCCAGATCGTGCGTGCCGCCATCGACGTCCTCACCAGCCAGGGCCTCGAGGGCTGCACGGCCAGGGGCGTGGCCGCCAACGGGCCGCTGACCAAGAGCGCCATCCACTACTACTTCGCCGACATGGACGACCTGGTCGACCGCGCCATGGCCGGTCACGTCGCGGGCTTCGAGGCGACGCTGAAGGAGGCCGGGGACGATCCCGACCCGGTGCTCGCCTTCTGGGACACCGTCGACTG
Source organism: Candidatus Dormiibacterota bacterium (assembly GCA_036272915.1). Lineage (GTDB taxonomy): Bacteria > Chloroflexota > Dormibacteria > Dormibacterales > Dormibacteraceae > DATAXV01. The sequence continues at coordinate 42,864 of DATAXV010000160.1, read as the reverse complement.
CCATCTGGACAGCTTCCGGGAGCGGCCCAGCGTCGCCCACCTCTGGTTCGAGTACTGGATCAGCGCTGCCCGCAAGGGCCGCCAGGACGCGATCGCTGGCGTCATGGACCGGGTCAGGGGCGTGTTCGCCGAGCGGCTCCGGGCGGCGGGCGCCGCCGACCCCGAGGAGGCGGCAAGGGCGCTCCTGGTTCATCTGCTGGGCGCGGTCGTCGAGCTCTCGGTCGACGCCGGTGCCCAGAGCCGGATCCTGGACGACGCCGCCCGCCTCACCGGGGTGGCGCGGCCGCGGCTGCGGTCAGACGTCGCGGGCTGAGCGCGTGGAGGTGCCCAGGCCCGCCCCCGGCGGGTTCTGGCGCAGCCAGCCCCGCTCGACGAGCAGGCCCGTCTCCAGCGGCGTCCTGGCCCGGAAGCCGAGGTCGTTGGCGGCGCGCTCGACGTCGGGCAGCGGCCGGTCGCCGTCGTCCCGCTCGGTCTCGTAGATCGGCTCGATGTCGAGGCCGGCCATGCGGAGCACCAGCTCCGCCACCTCCCGCGTGGTGCGGGGGACGCCGCTGGCGACGTTGTAGGTGCGGCACCGGCGGCGACGCAGGGCGGAGATGAAGGCGTCGACGACATCATCGACGAAGATCGGGTCGAAGCGTCCGCGCCCGGTCCCGGCGACCACCGGAGGCCGGCGCTCCTGGGCCGCCTGAAGGAAGCGGGGGATGGCCCGGCGCAGTGTCTCTCCGGGGCCGTAGACGTTGCTCAGCCGCAGGATCGTGGCCAGGCCGCCGGTGGCCTCGGCCCAGCTCCGGCACCGCATCTCCTGCATCGCCTTGACCGCGCCGTAGGGGGCGACGCCCTCGCCTGCAGGCGCCGTCTCAGGGATCCGCTCCTCGGCGGGCCGGTAGACGGAGACCGAGCTGGCGAAGACCACGTGCTCGATGCCCCAGCGCTCCGCGTCCTCGAGCATCCGGACCGTCTCCAGATGGTTCTGCGCGACCTCGGTGTGGAGGGCGGCCGCCGCCGTGAGGGCGCCGGGCGCGCGGTAGGCGAGATGGACCAGGGCCTGGCAGCCCTCGCCCGCCTCGGCCTGCTCGACGCGACCGGCCTCCAGCAGCGCCGTCACCTGCGGACGGGTACGGCCGAGGGGGCCGAGCAGCCGGACGACGGCTCCCTGCTCGACCAGGCCGTCGACCAGGTGCGAGCCGACGAAGCCTCCGCCTCCGGTCACCGCGATGCGGCGGCCGGACAGCGATATCTCGGCGGGATCGGGCATCGGTACTCCTGGTCGGAATCAGACCGGCGAGGGCTCGGCCTGCCAGTTCGCGGCGCCCTCGCGGGCGGTCCACGACTGGGCCGGCTGCGCCTTCACCCATTCGACGTAGCGGCGGAGACCCTCCTCGATGCCGATCGGGGCCTCGTATCCGAGCTCCTTCCGGGCCAGCGTCACGTCGGCGCAATGCCTGCGCACGTCGCCGGGGCGCGGATCCCGGTGCTCGATCGGGACCGGAGCGACCAGCTCCCTGATCAGCTCGGCGATGCGGAGGATCTCGACCTCCTCGCCGCGGGCGATGTTGATGACGCGTCCCACCAGCGGGTCGTGCTCGGCGGCCATCTTGATGCCGCGGGCGGTGTCGCCGACCCAGGTGAAGTCGCGGGTCTGGCGGCCGTCACCGAACACCGGCAGCGGCTGTCCGGCCAGGGCCCAACCGACGAAGCGCGGGATGACCTCGCCGCTGGCGCCCTCGGCGTGCTCGCGCGGTCCGTACGAGTTGAAGGGCCGGACCACCGTCACCGGCAGCCCGTACGTCTTCTCGAAGCTGAGGCTGTAGGCCTCGCCGGCGAGCTTGCCGGCGCCGTAGGGCGTGGTCGGGTTGAGGGGATGCCCCTCATCCATCGCCGGCCGCTCGGCGGTGCCGTAGACCTCCGACGAGGAGCAGTAGACGAACCGCTCGACGCCGTGGGCGCGGGCCGCCATGAGCAGGTTGAGCGTGCCCAGGTCGTTGACCAGGTGGGCGGCCATCGGGTCGGGGATCGAGACCCGGAGGCAGACCACGGCCATGTGGAAGATCACCTCGGCGTCGGCGACCGCCGGCTCGATGCTGGAGCGCTCCCGGATGTCGCCCTCGATGAAGAGGACCGAGGGGATGTGGGCGATGTTGTCGAGGCTGCCCGCGGAGAGGTCGTCGACGACGGTGACGTCGTTGTCGATGGCGAGCAGCTCCACCAGGTGGCTGCCGATGAAGCCGGCGCCGCCGGTCACCAGCACGCGCTTGCCCTGGATCCTCATTCGGCGCCCTCCCCGACGGCGGCCACGGTCGACTGGGCGGACCTGGCTCCGGCCGTGCTCGCCTCCCTGATGGCGTCGATGACGCGCTGGCGGTGGGCCGGCGGCAGCTCGGCGTAGATGGGCAGCGAGAGCACCTCCTTGGCCGCCTTCTCGGCGACCGGGAAGCTCCCCTCGCCGTAGCCCAGGCGGTAGCCCTCCTGCAGGTGGACGGGGATCGGGTAGTGGACCCCGGTCGAGATGCCGCGCGCCGAGAGCTGGCCGCGAAGGGCCTCGCGGCGGGGGCTGCGGACGGCGAACACGTGGTAGACGTGCATGGCGTCGGCCCGCTCGGCCACCGGCTGCACATCGCCGACGACCGACTCCAGAGCGTCGCGGTAGAGGTCGGCGTGGACCCGCCGGGCCTGGTTCCACTCCTCGAGGTGGGACAGCTTGACCGAGAGCAGCGCCGCCTGGAGGGCGTCCAGCCGGTAGTTGTACCCGAGCACGGTGTGGTCGTACTTGTGGGCCGCGCCCCAGTCGCGGAGGAGCCGGATCCGGTCGGCGACGGCGTCGACGTCGGTGGTGACCGCACCACCCTCGCCGAGGGCGCCCAGGTTCTTGCCGGGGTAGAAGCTGAAGCAGCCGATGGTCCCGATCGAGCCGCATCGGCGGCCTCGGTCTCGGGCACCGTGGGCCTGGGCCGCGTCCTCGACCACGGGCAGGTGGTGCCGCGCGGCGACCTCCAGGATCGGATCCATGTCGGCGGCCTGGCCGTAGATGTGGACGGGCATGATCGCCTTGGTCCGCGGCGTGATCGCCGCCTCCAGCAGGGCCGGGTCCATGGTCAGGCTGTCGGCCCGGACGTCGACCAGGACCGGCGTCGCGCCCGTGTACATCACGGCGGCGACGCTGGCGACGAAGGTGAAGGGAACCGTGATGACCTCGTCGCCGGGGCCGATGCCGAGGGCGAGCAGGGCGAGGTGCAGCGCGCTGGTTCCGCTGTTGACTCCGATGGCGTGTCGCGTCCCGGTATACGCGGCGTACCGCTCCTCGAACTCGGTGACCTCGTCGCCGAGCACGTACCGGCCGCTGCGCATGACGCGGAGGGCGGCGGACTCCAGCTCAGGGGCGATGGCCTGATATTGGGCCCTCAGATCGAGCAGGGGGATGGGCTCTTGCATGGCCTCACTTCTCAGGTGGTCGGAGCGCCGGTGGGCACCGGCGGCGGGATGGCGGGGCAGGAGCGGAGCCGGCCGGAACACGTCGGCCGATGGAGTCTCGCCGGTCCACCAGGGGCCGGAGCGAGATGCGTGATCATGCCTCCTGCCACGTTAGGGACTGCGCCTCCGAGGCGGTATGGGCAGACTCCGCAGCGCCCGGCGAGGGTGTCCCGACCGGGCATGGGGTCGGCGTCCCGGCGGGGTGCTCCCGTTGACCCAGACTCCATGAAAAATATATATTTACTGAGATGGAGGCGCCTTCTGGGTCCGGCCGGCGCCGCCCTCCCTCCCGACCCGCCTCGTCCCTCCGGCGGCCGGGCGGCGGAGGCTCGGAGCCGATGGCACCGGCACGGCGGACGCTGGTCGATCGGGCGGTGGCCCTGCTCCGGGAGGAGATCCTGGCCGGGGACGCCGCGCCCGGCTCGAGGGTCCGCATCGAGGAGGCGGCGGCTCGCCTTCAGATGAGCCAGATCCCGATCCGGGAGGCCCTGCGCTGTCTCAGCTCGGAGGGCCTGGTCCTCGCCCTGCCTCAGCGCGGCTTCCGCGTCGCCCCGCTCGCCCTCGACGACTTCGAGGATCTCTTCCGGCTGCGCCGCACACTCGACCTCCACGCCGTGGAGCGCGCCGTCCCGCGGCTGTCCGCGGCCGACCTGACCCGCATGGACGAGGAGCTGGCGCGGCTCGGCGAGGCGCAGCGCCACCGGGATTGGCGAGCGCAGCGCCACCACCACCAGGCCTTCCACTTCGCGATCTTCGAGGCCGGCGCCTCGCCCCGCCTGCTGGCCATGCTGAGGATGCTCTGGGACCAGAGCGAACGCTACCTCCGGCTCGGCGAGATCCATCGCCGCCATCCGGAGCGCGTCGGGGCCGAGCACCTCGTGCTGCTCGAGGCCTGCCGGCGGGGCGACGTCGACGCGGTCCTGGCGGCGACGGCGGAACATCTGGAGCTGACCCGGCGCACGGTGGTCGAGGTCTTGACCACCCCACAGGAGAAGGAGATGTCGGCATGAGCGCAGTCGGTGATCTGATCGCGGGCCTGGCCGGCGGGGACGTCGAGCTGATCGATCTCACGGTGCCGCTGACCGAGCGCACGCCGGTGATCAACCTGCCGCCGCCGTTCGCCAACACCAGGGGCCTGAGCCTCGAGGAGGTCAGCCGCTACGACGACCGCGGCCCGGGCTGGTACTGGAACAACATCACCATCGGCGAGCACGCCGGCACCCATTTCGACGCCCCCGCCCACTGGGTGACGGGACGGGACAAGGCCACCGTCGACCGCGTTCCTCCTCGCCACCTGGTGGCGGCGGCCGCGGTCGTCGACATCGCGGACGAGTGCGCAGGCGACCCCGACCACCTGCTCGAGGTCGCCGACCTGAAGCGCTGGCAGGAGGAGCACGGTCCGCTGCCCGAGGGCGGCTGGCTGCTCCTCCACACCGGCTGGGACCGGCGCGCCGACGACCCCGCGGCGTTCCTCAACACGGACGACTCCGGGTCGCACACGCCGGGCCCCTCGGCCGCCTGCGCCCGCTGGATCGCCGAGGAGTCGCCCGTGATCGGGCTCGGAGTCGAGACGGTCGGCACCGATGCTGGCCTGGCCGGCACCTTCGATCCGCCGTTCCCCTGTCACACCTTCATGCACGGGGCCGGCAAGTACGGGTTGACCTCGCTGGTCGGGCTCGACCGGCTGCCGCCCACCGGCATCATGCTCGTCGTCGCCCCGCTGCCGATCGTCGGTGGCTCCGGAAGCCCGGCCCGCGCCTACGCGCTTGCGCCCCGCGGGTCGCGGTGATGAACGTCGCCGACGCGGTTGGCGAAGCGCTCGCCGGTCTCGGCGTGGAGCACGTCTTCGGCGTCATCGGCAGCGGCAACTTCACCGTCTCGAACGCCCTGGTCCGGTCCGGCGCGACCTTCGTCGCCTCTCGCCACGAGTGCGGCGCGGTGAGCATGGCCGACGCCTACGCCAGGGTCTCGGGCCGGGTCGGCGTGGCCTCGGTCCATCAGGGTCCCGGGCTGACCAACGCGATGACCGCGCTGACCGAGGCGGCCAAGAGCCGGACGCCGCTGCTGCTGCTCGCGGCCGACACCGCCGCCTCCGCGCTGAGGTCCAACTTCAAGATCGACCAGGACGGGCTGGTGGCGGCGGTCGGCGCCGTGCCCGAGCGCCTCCACGGCCCTGCCACCGCGGTGGCCGACGCCGTGCGCGCCTACCGCCGAGCCATTGACGAGCGCCGGACGGTGGTGCTGATGCTCCCCCTCGACGTCCAGGCTGCCGAGTGCCGGGTGACCGCCCCGCCGCCAGCGCCGCCCCGGCTGCGTCCGGTGCGTCCCTCGGCCGAGTCCGTCGCCGAGGTCGCCGATGCGCTGGTCGGGGCCAGGCGGCCGCTGGTCATCGCCGGCCGCGGTGCGGCACTGGCCGGGACGTCGGAGGCCCTGGAGCGGCTCGGCGAGCGCGTCGGCGCCCTCCTCGCCACCTCCGCGGCCGCCAACGGGCTCTTCTCCGGCAATTCCTGGAGCCTGGGCATCTCGGGCGGGTTCGCCTCGCCGCAGGCCGCCGCCCTGATCGTCCAGTCGGATGTGGTCCTCGCCGTCGGTGCCGCGCTCAACATGTGGACCACGAGACACGGCCGTCTGCTCGGCGACGGCGCCACCGTGATCCAGGTCGACCATCGGGCCGACGCAATCGGAGCCGACCACTGGGTCGACATCGGCGTTGTCGGCGACGCCGCCGAGACCGCATCGGCGCTGCTCGAGGAGCTGGAACGCCGAAAGCACCGCTCGACCGGCCGGCGAACGAGGGAGACGGCGGAGCGCATCCACCAGGGCGCCTGGGCGGGGGTCTCCTATCCCGACGCCGGCGGGGAGGGCCGGATCGACCCGCGGACCCTGTCCATCGAGCTCGACCGGATGCTGCCCGAGGACCGGACGGTGGCCATCGACTCCGGCCACTTCATGGGGTGGCCGGCGATGTACATGCAGGTCCCCGATCAGGCCGGCTTCGTCTTCACCCAGGCCTTCCAGTCGATCGGCCTGGGGCTGGGCAGCGCGATCGGCGCCGCCGTCGCCCGGCCCGACCGGCTGACCGTCGCCGCCCTCGGCGACGGCGGAGCGCTGATGAGCCTCCCCGAACTGGAGACCGCCGCCAGGCTCGGGCTGCGGATCCTGATCGTCGTCTACGACGACGCGTCGTACGCCGCCGAGGTCCACCACTTCCGCCCCCAGGGGCAGCCGCTCGACCTGGTCCACTTCCCCGACACCGATCTTGCCGCGCTGGGCCGGGCGGCTGGTCTGGAGGGGCTCACGGTCCGCCGCCCGGAGGATCTGGCCGCTGTCGGGCCGTGGCTGGACGGGGAGGGCCGGCCGGGCATGCTGGTCGACGCCAAGGTCGTCCCCAGTGTCGTCGCCGAGTGGCTGGAGGAGGCCTTCCGCGGTCACTGAGGTGGCGGGGAAGCGCGGCCGGCCGCAGCCTCGGGGACGATGCGCCGGGTCGGCAGGAGCAGGCCCCTTGCGGCAGGCTCTGACCGACCGGCGACGCCTCCCGGCCGCCGCCGGCCCTGGGCACGACCGGGCTGGAGCGCCCGCCCCGTCCCGCCGTTGCCAACCCTTTCACCGCTGACGGCAGACCATCGCCCCCGCGCCGGTCGCGGAGAAACCGCCTTGGGGTCGCCTTATGGCGCCAGCTCCTCGGCCATGCGGACCGCGAGCACGGTGACGTTGGGCTCCAAGAGCATGGTGCTGTGGTCGCCCGGGATGGTGAAGGTTCGCAGAGACCCGTGGTGGACGGCGCCCCAACCCAGGGAGCGGTCACGCACCCAGCGCTGCTGCCAGCGGCTGCCGAAGACGGTCAGGGGCGTGTCGGAGTGAGGGGGCTCGTACGCGGTGACCAGGGCCAGCGCGCCGTCGGCGTCGAACGTGCTGTCGCCGTCGACCGGCGGCTCGCGTCCGGTGACGCGGCGCAGCCCGCCCTGAAACATGCCTGGCCAGCGGGTCGGCCGGGTCAGAGCCAGCCGCCACAGGCGCGTGCCGAGGCTCATGGCGGGGTCGCTGTGCGCGACAGCCGCCGCCGGAGTCATCACGTCGATCAGGCCGCAGAACCGGACGTCCTCACCGGCGGCGCGCAGTCGGGCCGCCATCTCGTAGGCGAGATAGCCCCCGAGGCTGTAGCCGGCGAGATGGTATGGGCCGGCCGGCTGTGCTGCGCGCACCACCCGCAGCAGGCTCTGGGCCAGCTCCTCGATGCTGGATTCGCGGTCGAAGCGACCCTCCGGCGTGGGTGGCAGCAGCGCGGTGACGGGCCGCTCCGGGTCGAGGCCGGGCATCAGGTTGCGCAGCGCGACGACGCTCTGTTGATTGGGCTCGATGACGAAGAGCGGCAGCTTGGTGCCGCCGGCCCGGATGGCGATCGAGGTCCCACCCGCGGCCGCCACCGGATGCGCGTCCTCGATGAGCCGGGCCAACCCCACGGCTGTCGCCCCCTCGCCGAAGATCACACTGAGCGACAGGGAGCAATCGAAGCGACGTTCGACCTCGGCGATCATGCGCACCGCGAGGAGGGAATGGCCGCCCAGGGCGAAGAAGTCGGCGCCTGGATCAACCTGATCCAGGCCGAGCACACTCGCCCAGACCGCGCCGACGTCGGCGGCCAGTGTGGGCAACGGGGCGCCGGCCGGCAACCGCCGGCCGGTGTCCTGCGTCAGAGCGTCGGCGGTGATGGGGGGCAGGGCGGAGCGGTCGACCTTGCCGTTCGCCTTCAGCGGCACGGTGGGGATGGCCACGTAGGCGTCGGGGAGCATGTGCCCGGGCAGTCGCGCCGCCAGGAACCCGTGGAGCTCCGCGCGATCCGCCTGCGCCGCGCCCTGACTGGCCGCCACGTACGCGGCCAGGCGCCTGCCCTGACCCTCGACCTCAGGGGCCTCGACCACCGCGTCGGCCACCGACGGGTGCTCCCGCAGGGCGTTCTCGATCTCGCCGAGCTCGATGCGGAAGCCGCGCACCTTGACCTGGCGGTCGCGCCGGCCGACGAACTCCAGGGCGCCGTCCCGGCGCCGGCGCACGATGTCGCCGGTCCGGTAGCGCCGGGACCCGGCGCCGCCGTCGGGGTCCGGCGGGAAGCGCTCGCGGGTCAGCTCGGGCGCCCCGAGGTAGCCGCGGGCCACGCCCGGACCCCCGACCCAGAGCTCGCCGGGCGAGCCCTCCGCGACCGGACGCCCGCCCTCGTCGAGGAGGTACACGGTGGTGTTCCCGATGGGCCGGCCGATCGGGATCGATCCCCCCTCCAGATCCTCTCGCGTGATCGTGTGGCAGCAGGTGAAGGTGGTGGCCTCGGTAGGCCCGTAGCCGTTGATCAGGCGCACGCCGGGGAGGAGTTCGAGGGCGCGGCGGCAGTGGGGGACGGACGGCGCCTCGCCGCCGGTGAGCAGCTGGCGAACGCTCCGGAAGCCGGGCAGCCCGGCGTCCACCATCTGGCTGAACAGGCCCGCGGTCAGCCAGAGCGTAGTCACGCCGCCACCCTCGATCGCCTGGCCTAGCTCGCGGGCGGAGAGCAGCCCGGGCGGGGCCACCTCCAGGCGGGCCCCGTTGAGGAGCGCGCCCCAGATCTCGAAGGTGGAGGCGTCGAAGGCGAGCGGCGCCAGCTGTAGCAGCACCTGGTCCGGGCCGAGCTCGGCGTAGGTGGAGGGGCAGACCAGCCGGAGGATGCTGCGCTGCTCGACCATCACCCCCTTGGGCGCCCCGGTCGAGCCGGAGGTGAAGAGGACGTAGGCCAGATCGTCAGGCCCCGCCGCATCCAGCCGGACGCCGGTGGAGGGCTCGGCGTCCTTGTCGACAAGGACGCGGGGCAGGGTGCCCAGGCGCTCGCCGTCCTCGCCGGTCGTGACCAGGACCCGGACCCCGGCCTCGGAGGCGAGCCGATCCAGGCGCCGGTCGGGATCCCGCCGGTCCAGGGGCACATAGGCCCCGCCGGCCCGCAGCACGGCGAGCACGGCGATCACCATTTCCAGGGAGCGCTCCATCATGACGCCGGCGCGCTCCCCCTGGCGCAGGCCGGCATCGCGCAGCCGCAGGGCCAGCTGGCGGGAGCGTCGCTCCACCTCGGCGTAGGTCAGGCGGCGGACCCCGGCGCTGAGCGCGACGCGCTCAGGCCAGCGCCGCGCGACCTCCTCGAAGCGCTGGCCGATGTTCTGCTCGGGGACGGCGGGCGCGGGGCCGCGCAGCGGCGCCTCGGCGCGGCCGCCGGGCAGGGGCAGTTCGGACAGGCGCCGATCCGGCTCCGCCACCACAAGCTCCAGCACGGCGGCGAACTGGGCCGCCATGCGCTCCACGGTGGGGCGATCGAAGAGGTCGGTGCGGTAGATGAACCGACCGATCAGGCCCTGCGGGCGCTCGTCCAGCTCGACGTACAGGTCGAACTTGGAGGTCCCGGTATCGACGTCCATCTGAGTCAGGTTCCAGCCGCGGGGAGGGTCGGGGAGCGGCGGTTCCAGTGAGAAGACGACCTGGAAGAGCGGGTTGGTGCCCTGGCGGCGGCCGCCCAGCGCCTGGACCACGTGCTCGAAGGGGACCTCGTCATTGGCCAGCGCGGCCAGGGTGGTGTCGCGCACGCGGAGCATGAGCTCGCGGAAGGTGGGGTCGCCGCTCAGGTCGGAGCGAAGCGCGAGCGAGTTGAGGAAGTAGCCGAGCAGGCCCTCCAGCTCGGGGCGCCGCCGGCCGGAGGTGACCGTGCCGACGACCAGATCCTCCTGCCCGGCAAGGCGCTGGAGCAGAAAGAGGAAGCCCGCCAGCGTGGTCATGAACAGCGATGCGCCCACGGATCGGCCCAGCGCCCGCAGCCGGTCGGTGAGCTCAGCGGTGAGCTCGAGGCTGTGGAAGCTGCCGCGGAAGCTCTCCTCCGCCGGCCGGGGTCGGTCGGTGGGCAGGAGCAGCGGCGGCACGTCGCGGAGCTGGCGCCGCCAGTACTCGAGCTGGCGGGCGGCCTCGGGGCCCCGCGCCCGCTCACGCTGCCAGGCGGCATAGTCACCGTACTGGACCGGCGGTTCAGGTAGCGGCGACGGCCGCTCGGCGCGGAAGGCGTCGTAGAGGGCGATCAGCTCGGGCAGGAGCACCCGGTAGACGGAGACCCCGTCGAAGATGATGTGACGCAGGGTGAGATGCAGGCGGCAGGCGTCATCCAGCCGGACCAGCATCGCCCGCCACATGGGCCCGTTCCGGTGATCGAAGGGGCGATGCGCGTCCTCGGTGGCGGTGCGATTGGCCTCGACGATCTGGTTGTCGCGCTCCAGCGGGCGCAGATCCACGAGCGGCAGCCGCACCGGCTGGAACGGGGTCACGACCTGGACCAGGTCGTCCCCCTCAGGGCGCAGCAGCGTGCGCCACACCTCGTGCCGGCGCAGCACCTCGTTGAAGGCGAGCTCCAGGCAGGCCGGGTCGGCGTCGGCCGGGCAGTGGATGGTCACCGCCTCGTTGTAGACGGTGGAGGCGCCCGCGACCTGGGTCAGGAACCACATCTGACGCTGGCCGAACGACGCGGGTGCCGGGCCCTCCGAGAGGCGGTGGGGGATCCCCGCCACCGTCCTCGTCTCCAGCTCGCCGCGCAGCCGCCGCTCAAGCAGCGCCCGCTTGGCCGGCGAGAGCTGGGCCAGATCGAAGCTCACGGCCGGCCGCTCAGAAGAGCACCGGAAGGGCGACCAGCCCGCGCAGGCCCAGGTTCTCGCGCCAGCGCAGCGCCGCCCCGGGCCGCAGGTGCAGGCCGGGGAGGCGCCGCAGCACGCTGGCGAACGTGATCTGACCCTCCATCCTGGCCAGCGGCGCACCGAAGCAGTAGTGCGTGGCCCAGGCGAAGGCCACGTGCCGGTTGTCCTGGCGGCCCAGATCGAGGCGGTCGGGGTCGGGGAAGCGGTCGGGGTCGCGGTTGGCCGCGCCCATGACCGCGATCGCCGCCTGCCCGGCGCGGATGGCCTGGCCGCCGAGGACGCAGTCGGCGGGGGCGATGCGGGCGGTGTGCTGGCTGGGACTCTCGTAGCGGAGCAACTCCTCCACGGCCGTGGGCATCAGGTCCGGCTGGCGGCGCAGCCGCTCCAGTTGGTCGGGGTTGCGCAGCAGCGCGAGCAGTCCGTTTCCGATCAGGTTCGTGGTCGTCTCCTGGCCGCCGACCATGGTCACGATCAGGTTGGCGACCACCTCCTCCTCGCTGAGCCGGTTGCCGTCCACCTCGGCCCGGGCCAGCGCTCCGACCAGTCCGGCCTCGCCTCCCTCCCGCAGCTGGCGGTGGATGTGGCCGCGGAAGTACGCCGTCATCTCCTCCAGGCTGCCCAGCACCCTCCCCGCCAGCTCCGGGTTGTGCTGGAAGTTGCCGAGCATGCCCGCGTAGTCGGCCGACCAGCGGATGAGCCGGGGCCAGTCCTCGGTGGGCAGGCCCAGCATCTCGGCGGTCACGATCGCGGGCAGTGGGTAGGCCAGGTCGGCGAGGACGTCCATCTCGCCCCGCCCCTCCACCTGGTCGAGCAGGCGCTCGGCGATCTCCTCGATGTGGCGACGGAGGCCGGCCACGCGGTGGGGGGTGAAGGCCTGCGCGGCTAGCGTCCTGATCCGGGTGTGGGCGGGCGGGTCCAGGAAGAGCATCTGGCGCACCATCACCTGGGCGATCGGGCCTAGGTGACCCATGCCCATGACCTCCAGCCGCTCCGGCGTCGGCGTCCGGTCGGCGGAGAAGCGCTGGAAGACCTGGAGCACCTCCGCGTAGCCGGTGACCACCCACGCGTGGAGGTAGGGGTCCCAGGACACCGGGCCCATGGCACGGAGCCGGTGGTACAGGGGATAGGGGTCGGCCAGGACCGCGGGGTCGAGCAGCTGGTAGAGGCTGGGCGGCGCCTGCGCGGCGGGCTCCGCGCTCATGCCAGCAGGTCCTCGACGTCGTCATCGCTCATCGCGCTCACCCGCTCGACCAGCAGCCGCTCGATCTCGGCGCCCATGCCGGCGACCGTGGGATGGTCGAAGATGCTGCGCAGGGGGAGGTCGACGCCATAGGTGTCGCGCACGCGGGAGACGATCTGCGTGCCCAGGAGCGAGTGGCCGCCGAGCAGGAAGAAGTTGTCCTCGGGCCCGACGCGATCCAGCCCCAGCAGCTCCGCCACAACCGCGGTCATGCGCTCCTCGACCGCCGTCCGCGGCGCCCGCCCGTCGCCGCCGGCGTGGGGCAGGACCAGGGCCGGGGCGCAGTCCTCGGGGGCGGGCAGGGCGCCCCGATCGAGCTTTCCGCTGCTCGTCATCGGCAGCCGCTCCACCGGGACGAAGGCCCCGGGCAGCATCTGTGCAGGCAGCAGCCCCTCGAGGAAGGCGCGGAGCTCGCCCGCCGTCGGCGCCGTCCCCGGGCGGAGGACCACGTACGCGGCCAGCTGGGTGTCGCCCTCGGTCCGGTTCCAGGCGGTGACGGCGGCGGTCAGCAGCAGGGGATGCCGCTGCAGGGCGGCGGCCACCTCCTCCAGCTCGACGCGCACGCCCCGGATCTTGACCTGGCCGTCGCGCCGGCCCAGGAAGGCGATCTCCCCGTCGGCTCGGAAGGTGCCCAGGTCGCCGGTGCGGTACAGGCGGCGGCCGGGCCGGACCGGGTCGGCGATGAAGGACTCAGCGGTCAGCTCCTTGTGGCCGCGGTAGCCACGGCCGACGCCGTCGCCGCCGATGTAGATCTCACCCTCGACCCCCTGGGGCACCGGCTTCATCGCCTCGTCGAGGATGTAGACGCTGGCGCCGGCGATGGGCCGGCCGATGGATGGCAGGCCCCCGTTCGGCCCGCTGGCGGCGACCACGCCCGAGGTGGTGACGACCGTGCACTCGCTGGGGCCGTAGTTGTTGACCACGGTGAAGGGCAGGTGCGGCGAGGGATGGTGGTGCAGGGTGTCGGCGCCGGTCAGGAGCAGGCGGAGGCCGGCGTCCCGGGGCCAGCTCTGGGTCATGGCCAGCTCGGCCAGGGCGGTGGGCAGGAAGGTGATCGTGATCCGGTTGTCGAGCAGCCAGCGCTGCAGACGGGTGGGGTCACGCCGCGTGTCGGCGTCCGCCACCCAGACCCCCGCCCCGGCCGTCAGGTGGGGCCAGAGCTCCCACACCGCCGCGTCGAAGGAGGTGCTGGCCACCTGCGTGGCCCGGTCGGCGGCGGTTACGGCGAAGGCGTCACGGTGCCAGGCGCAGAGATGGGAGAGGTTGCGGTGGGTGATCTCCACGCCCTTCGGCGTGCCCGTCGACCCCGAGGTGTAGACCACGTAGGCGAGATCGTCGGGCGCCGGCCTCGCTGCGGAGACGCGGCGGCCCGCCGGCTCCTCGCCGAGGACGTGGACCCGCCAGGGACCGGCCGGGATCAGGGCCGCGGTCTCGGGGAGGGCGACCACCACCGGGCAGCCGGAGTCGCGCAGCATCAGCTCCAGTCGGTCGGCCGGGTGGGAGACGTCCATGGGCAGATAGGCGGCGCCGGCGCGAAGCACGCCCAGGGCGGCCGCCACGAAGTCCACGGACGGCGGCACCAGGAGCGCGGCGACCGTCTCGCGGCCACAGCCCATCGCCTCCAGGCTGGCGCCGATCGCGGAGGAGCGACGCTCGAGACCGGCGAAGGTCAGCATGCAGGCGGCGTCGGTCACGGCGGTGGCGTCGGGACGCGCCTCCGCCTGCAGCTCAATCTGGGCAGGCACAGGCAGCGACGTCTGCCACAGCTGCTCCACCAGGCTCTCGCGCTCGTTCAGGATCACAGAGCCCATGCTAGAAACGCCTGTTTCGGATTCAAATGGAGGCTTCGTACCATGCCCCGACACCGTGTCCCGAGCTCGGGACACGGTGTCCCAGGCCGCCTCGGGCAGTCCTCGGCGCCGGACATTCGTCGGCTCAGGAGGCGGGCTCGAAGACCCGGATGTAGTTCACGCCCATGCTGGCCGGGAAGGAGGTGCTCGCGTTCGGGGGTCCGCCAAAATCGCCGCCGACGGCCAGGTCGAGCAGCAGGAACATGGGCTTGTGCGGGATCTTGGAGGGATCGGTGATTGACTCCGAGACCGGATTGCCGTCGATGTACCAGCTCAGGTGGTGCGGCTCCCAGTCCAGCCCGAAGGTGTGGTATCCGGCGGAGAGGTTCGCCGCCTGGGCGAGGTGCTGGCTGACCTGGCCGCCGGGGTAGTGGACGGTGACCAGGGCGGTGTGGGGATCTCCGCCCAGGACCTCGATGTCGTCGAGCTCGTCGGGCGGGACCAGGTCGGTGCCGAACGCCCAGGCGGCAGGCCACAGCCCCTGCCCGGCGGGCACCTTCATCGACACCTCCATGTACCCGTACTCGAACGAGAAGGTGCCGTAGGTGCTGACCATCCCCGAGGTGTACCCGCTGTCCTCGTGCCGGGCGGTGAGGTGCAGCGAGCCGCCGCTGACGCTCACGTTCTGGGCGTCGTACGTCTCCAGCTCCCCGCCCCAGCCCGAACACGGGTTCTGCTGCATGTTGGGGCTGCAGGTGCTCCATCTGCTCGTGTCCAGCTCGGTCCCGTTGAACTCGTCATCGAAGGTCGGCGCCCAGTCGCCCGGAGGGCCATGGGGTGTGACGGTGCTGACCGGCGTCGCCGATGGCAGGGGCTGCCCGCTGGCGATGGGCCTGGGGGCGGTGGGCCGTCGCGCCGCCGTCGGCCGCGTGGTCAGGAACACCGACGTCAGCGCCACCGCCACCGCGGCGATGACCGCCACCAGCACCCCGACGCGTCTCACCATGTACGTACCAGCCCGCTGCCGGACCTCTCCTCCCCCTGGGCGGAGGCCATGGCGGCGTCCCGCGCGGAGCGGCGTGACAACGGGAGCGGGTCGGCGATGGAGCGGCGCGTCACTCCGTTCCCTGCCGCATCCTGCTCCGGGGCGGGCCTGTGAGCTCGAGGCTGCCGACCGCGTAGCCCAGCGCGGCCAGACCCAGCCCGGCCCACATGGCGGCCAGCCGCTGCAGCCCGCCCACGTCCCCGGTGGCGGCCTCGCGCAGGCAGCGCAGCGTGCCCGAGGTCACGGTCCGGCCGGCGAAGCGGCGCTCGGCGGCGAGGTTGCCGGCGCCCCCGAGCATGCGCAGCATCTGCGCCTTGCCCCGGTTGACGCGGAAGCAGCGGTGCCAGAAGTAGCTCCAGGTCAGCCGCTCGGCGTGCACGCGGTGGCTGACCCGCGCTCCCGGTTCGTACATGATGACTCGCTCCGGGAAGCGGGCTTGGAGCCGATGGGACATGTCCAGATCGTCCAGATCGTCGGAGTGGAAGCCGCCGATGGCGAGCAGGTCGCAGCGCCGCGCGGCCATGGCGGCGCCGATCACGCGCGCCACCGGACCGGGGACGGTGGGCAGGCCGGCATAGGCGCAGCCGAACACCCAGTCGAACTCGAACGGGAACCAGCGCGGGCGGGGCCGTTCGTAGTCGGGCTGGGGAGCCCCGCCGACGGCGACCACCGACGGCGGCATCAGGCCGGCGACCATGCGCTGCAGCCAGCCATCCTCGGCGACGGCGTCGTCGTCGAGGAAGAGCACGACCTCCCCGCTCGCGCTCTCCACCCCGGTCGTGCGGGCGGCGCCCAGGTGGCCGGGATAGCGGCTGGCCACGCAGCGCACCGGGGGCCCGTCGCCGTCGGCGGTCCCGGGCCACTCGCGCCGGCAGGCGCCGAGCAGGTCGGGGTTGTGGTCAACGCAGACGATGATCTCGTCGGGCGGCGGCGACTGGCGGCGCACTGAGGCGACCGCGGCGCTGAGCAGCGGCCACCGCCGCTCCGTGTAGGCGCTGATGATCACCGTCACCGAGGGTCTGGGGCTGTCGTCCATCCGAATCCACCAATCTGAACGCCGAGTCGGGACAGCTCCTCCGCGCCGGGCACCGACGCCGCCGGCCGGACCAGGCCGAGGATCGAGTCGGAGCGGAAGGGCAGGGGGAGGCGGAGCAGCTCGGCCGCTCGGATCGCGCCCAGGGCCAGCTGCCAGGGGACGGGGATAGGAAGGAAGCGGCAGCGCCGCCCCTCGGCCGCGGCCAGCATCTCCAGCACCCGGCTGAAGGGGACCGCGGCGGGCGCCGCCACGCCGACCGGTCCGGCGGGCGCGCGCTCCACCGTGGCCGCGGCCACGACCGCCGCGCCGACCTCGTCCTCGTGCACCGGAAACTGGACCGCGTCGGGGCTGATCAGGGGAAGGAGGGGAAGCCGGGTCAGCCGACGCAGCGCGCCCGCCGTCCCGCCCGGGTCGGCCCCGTAGACCAGGCCCGGGCGCAGCACCACCGCTCCCGTCGCCAGGGCCGCCTCCTCGATGGCCAGCTTGGCCTGACCGTAGAGCTGCCGGGTGCCCGGGTAGGCGGACATCGAAGAGAGGACGACGACGCGCCCCACCCCCTCCGCTGTGGCCGCGGCGAGCAGGCGCCGGGTGCCCTCGACGTTGACCCTCCAGATGTCCTCGCGACGGGTGAGACGCAGGTCGTAGGCGGCGTGGACGAGCGCGTCCACGGAGTCGAGCAGGCCGGGCGGGCACGGCCCCGCCAGCTGGTAGGCGCGCTCGTCCTCCGCCCCCGGCTGGGGCGTGCGCACCAGCCGCAGGACGCGCCAGCCGGCCGCGGCGAAGCGGGCGCCGATGCGCGAGCCCAGGTAGCCCGAGGCCCCCGTCACCGCCACCGTCCTCCCCGTCCTCCTCGCCGTCACCGCTGCGCCTCCAGGCTCTCGGCCGCGATGCGGTGGGCGTTGGCCATGATGGTGAGGGTGAAGGTGGTGGCGGGGACGTTCGGGAACACGGCCGCGTCGACCAGGTGGATCCGCCGCCAGGGGCCGACCCGGCCCAGGCGGTCGCTGGTCCGCTCGGTCGGCGCTCCCGCCGCGAGAGGGAAGGAGGACCCGAAATGGTAGCTCTTGCCTCCAGCGGCGAGGATCATCCTGGGCAGGAGCGGATAGAGATCGAGCAGCGGGGCGGCGCGGACCAGGCGCGCGAGCACCGTGCGCAGCATCCGGTTGCGCCCCCATGTCGGCCGCTCTCGCTCCAGCGAGAGGACGGCGAGCTCACCGTCGGGCGCGGAGCGGGCGCGCACCGTGAGCCCGGGCGATGCCCAGGACGGCAGGTAGCCGATGCCCACCGCCAGCCGTCGCAGCAGCGGGCGCAGAAAGGGATCGGCGCGCAGGGGAGCGGGCAGAGCGGCGGTGAAGGCGGGGTTGTAGGCGTAGTAGTGCAGCTGGGACACGTCCAGACCGGCCGCGTCCAGCTCGACCACCATGTTGAACTGGTTGAGGGTGAAGTGGGCCTCCTCGCGCGGGTCGCGCGCCGCTCGCGCCGAGAGCATGGGGACGGTGAACTGGGCCGACTCGGCAAGCCGCACCTCCCGGTCGTAGAGGCCGAGCGAGCCGAGCACCAGCCGGGTCGTGCCCAGGGCGCCACAGGCGACGTAGAGGCGGTCGCCCTCGAAGCAGCGCAGCTCGCCGCCGGCCAGCTCCCGAGCCCGGACCGCGACCCGCTCCCCCCGCTCGCTCACCCGGTAGGCCATGAGCCCCGAGTGGTAGGCGATTCGGCCCGACCGGCGGAGCGCGTCGAAGGTCTGCGCCGCCGAGTAGATGAGCCCGTAGGGGCAGCCGGTCATGCACAGGCCGCATCGGGTGCAGGCGTCCGCCTGGAAGGCGAGGCGGGCCCTCCCCACGCTGACGCCCATGCGGTTCAGGGCCGATCGGTGGCGGTCGTAGGCGGCAAGGACGCGGACGCTGCGGTCGGACAGCCGAGGCAGGGGACTGGCCCGGCCGATCAGGGGGAAGAGGCGACCCAGGTCGTCCTCCTCGCCGGCGAAGGGGATCCGGTCCAGGACGGCGCGGTAGTGGGGCTCCATCTCCGTCGCCGAGACCGGCCAGGTCTCGAACGTGGCCGCGGTGAAGGGCATGAGCTGGGAGCCCCAGACGTTGCTGAAGCCGCCGTAGGCGGCGGAGACGAGGGCGCGGTGGACCCCGGTCGCGGCGTTGACGCCGCCCAGCTGGCCCAGGTCGCGGAAGGGGAAGTCGGAACCGTAGGCGCGCTTCTCGGGCAGCCCGCTGACCCGGGAGTCCACGGGCTGCGTGGAGATGAGGCGCACCATGTCGCCGTCCCAGCCCTCCGGCTCTCGCCCGGACAGCTCCTCCAGCGCCCGCCTGCGCTCCGGCTCCAGGCGCAGGCCCAGGTCGAGGACCGTGATCCGCACGTCGGGCCGGCGGGCCAGGGCCAGGGCGGCGCCGGCCGCGGCGGGGCCCGAGCCGACGATGAGGGCATGCATCATTTCCCCTCCCGGCTCAACCGGCGCGAGTGGAGCGCCGCCGCGTAGGCATCCTCGATGCGCGGCACCACGCGGGACGCGGTGAAGCCGAGAGCGCGGGCCCGGCCCCCCTCGGTCAGGCGCAGGCGCAGCGACGGGTCGCCGAGGAGGCGGCGCAGCGCCGCCGCCAGCTCGTCCACGTCGCCGGGCGTGACCAGCAATCCACTCTCGCCGTCCACCACCATGTCCCGGATGCCGCCGATCGCGGACGCGATCAGAGGCGCCCCCGAGGCCATCGCCTCCAGGACCACCGTCGGGCAGGGGTCTGGCCAGGTCGAGGGGGCGAGCGCCGCCAGGCAGCGGTGGAAGCCCTCCATGACCAGCTTGTGGGGGCAGTCGGGGAGGAGCACCGCCCCCTCCGGCAGCGTGGCCGGCGTGTCCGGGGTCCGGCGGCCCGCCAGGACCAGGCGCGGCCGCCGCTCCAGGCGGGCATAGGCCTCGAGCAGCGCGGGCACGCCCTTGTCCCGGCTGAGATCGCCGGCGAAGAACAGGAACGGCTCGGTGGGCAGGGCCGGATGCGGGACCGGCGAGAGTGGCGAGCCCGCCTCCTCCCAGAGTTCGTCGGCGATGAAGTTGGGGATCACCCGGTGGGGGACGCGAGCGCCCTCCAGCCGGTTGCCCTCGGCGACGGTGCGACTGACCGCGATGATCCCGTCCAGGAAGTGGTCGCGGAGCGGCCGCAGCGGCCTGGTTGCCAGGGCCACAGCCGGCCCCAGGGCGCGCCCGTAGTGGTCCCCGGCACAACGCAGACAGGCGCCCAGCGCGGGCCCGGGGCAGGGCGCGCCGGCGCGCATCATGCGCTTGGTCGCGCACACGTGGCTGTAGTCGTGGAGGGTCAGGACGAGGGCCGCGGGCGAGGCCGCGCGCAGTGGCAGGGCCGCGTTCACGATCCAGTTGTGGGCGTGTATCACGTCGGGCCGTACGGCGCGCGCCACCCGGCGCAGCCCCCAGGCCAGGTGGGGATCGGGCAGGGGTGGGACATGCGGCCTGCTGGGGTCGCTGAAGAGGACGGGCAGGCGCTGAGCGCTGCTGCGCACCCGGTGCACCGGCACCGGTCCCTCGTCCTCCTCGGCGGCCAGGCCGTCCAGCTGCAGCGTAGCCACCGCGACCTGGTGTCCACGCGCGACCAGGGCCTGGCTCAGGGCGGCGACGTGCCGCTCCTCGCCCCCGATGACGGTGCTGTAGAACTGGCTCAGCATCAGGATCCTCACGGCGACGCCCCCGCTCCGCGCCGGGCGCGCCGGTAGAGGTCGAGCAGAGCGTCGGCGCAGCCGTCCCACGTGGGCAGGTCGGGCAGCCCGGCCGGGGCCGGCCGGCGCAGAAGCTCGGTGATCATGTGGCCGATCTCGTCGTCGCCCCGGCGCAGCGAGACCTCCTCGGCGAGGCCCAGGCGGGCGAGCTCGCGCAGGCCCGAGTTGGCACCGACCAGCACCCGCCGGCGCAGCCCCGCCGCCTCCATCACGGTTACCGGGTTGGCCTCGTACTCACTGAGCAGCAGGACCAGCTCCGACCGCCCCATCAGCGCGCGCAGCTCACCCCGCCGTTCGGGCGGGAAGCTGTCGAAGCGGATGCGGTGGGCGGCAGGGCTGGTCCGGGCCAGTTCGCGCAGCCGGCGCTCGTAGGGACCCGACCCGACGATATGGAGCTCGGCGGCGGGACGCTCGCGAAGCACCGCCTCCATGGCCCCGATGGCTCGGTGGTGACCTTTGTAGCGCTCCAGGCGGCCGACGGAGAGGATCGCCGGACCCGGCTCGCCATCGGTGGCGCCGTCCGATGGGGGCGCGGCCGGCATCTCGAAGCCGTTGCGGATCACGCTGAAGCGCTCCCGAGACAGCCCGGCCGCGCGGGCGAAGACGCCGGCCTCGAACTCGCTGACCGCGACCAGGCCGGCGGCGCCGCGAAGCAGGCCGCGTTGCAGCCGCCACTGCAGGGGCCTGATGGCGTTGCGCAGGCGTGAGGAGTGGCCGCCGCTGTGGAAGGTGACCAGGTAGGGGATCCCGGTCCCACGCGCGGCGCGCATGGCCAGCGCCGGGAGCAGGGTGTGGATGCCCTGCACGTGGACCAGGTCCCACCCGCCGGCGGCCACGGCGTCGGCCACCTCCGGGGCCCAGTGCAGATCGCCCAGGCGCGGCGCGGCCGCAAGGCGCCTCACCTCCAGCCCTCGCACCCGCTCCTCGGCGGCGAGCTGGCCGCTCAGATCGGTGGTGATGACGGTGACGGCGACGCCGCGCCGGACCAGGCGCGCCGCCACCTCGTGGACGTGCGTCTCGACCCCACCGGTCAGGGGATGGAAGCGGGGCGTGACCATGGCCACCCGAAGGGCGCGCCCGTCGGCCATGCCCGCCATGGCCGGCTCGGCGGGGATCGAGGACGCGCTCATTTGCCTTCTCTGGTGACGGTCACGTGCAGCTGCCGGTAGACGCGCTCGGGGTCGCTGCGCCGGTACACGCGCAGGGTGACCTCGCTCCCGGCGCCGGCCGGCACCGAGGCGGTGGCCGACCAATGCGCCCCCGCGGCGAGGCGGACGTCGCCCCAGGTCTGCAGCGTCTGACCGTCGTCGTTGAGCACCACCCGGTAGGCCTGGGCGGCGCCCTGATCGTTGCCCAGACCGACTGCGACGGCATTCGGGCGGGGCAGCATCCAGGCCTGGGTGAATCCGGGGCCGGTCGCCTGCTCGGCGCCGCGTACGGCCAGGGTCACCGCAGCGCCGACAAGGGCCAGGGCGAGGACCAGCATTGCCGCCTGGTGGGCTCGGAT
Organism: Candidatus Dormiibacterota bacterium; assembly: GCA_036272915.1. Lineage (GTDB taxonomy): Bacteria > Chloroflexota > Dormibacteria > Dormibacterales > Dormibacteraceae > DATAXV01. The sequence continues at coordinate 21,361 of DATAXV010000160.1, read as the reverse complement.
CGGTGGCCGCCAGGGGTCGCGGGGCCGGGCGGCGGGGTCCTCGAGCGGCCTGCGTGCCGCCGCCACGCAGGCGCCGACGAGCGTGACCATGCCCAGGAGCACCGTCGAGCGGGCTGGGGTCACCCCTCCGGGCAGCCAGTTCAGGGCCAGGGCGCTGACCGCGGCCAGGGCCAGGCTGAGCCCGATGGCAAGGGCCGCGCGCTCAGGCACCCCGCGGCCCCGCGGCCACAGGGCCCCGGTCAGTGCCAGGCCGGGCAGGACCAGGACCAGGGGCACGCCGAGGAGGACGCCGAGTACGGTCCCGCCGATTCCGGTCAGGCCCACCCCGGCCGCGATCACCGCGCCAGCGGCCAGCGCCGTCCACCGGTTCCACTCAGCGACGCGCATCGAGCAGCGCCCCCACGTCGTAGATCTGGATGTCCCCGTTGTCATAGACCCTGTTCACGCCGGGTACGGTGTTGAACTTGTTCAGCCAGGAGGCGGGGATGGGCCGGCCGTCCAGCGCAGCGATGGGTTCGCCGGCAGCGTAGTACGCGCCCGTCAGGGGCACGGCAGTGCTCAGTCTCCGGTCGACGAGCACATAGCGGATGTGATCGCGGCGCAGAATCCTGAGGTCGGTCTGGTCGAAGGTGGGGGAGAAGAACAGGAGGTCCATGGGCTCGGTCGATGTGCCGGACACCGGATTCTGGTCGCCGTAGGTGCCGAGCAGGTTGGCATTGGTCAGGTCCGCGGCGAAGGTGTTGTGCTCACCCAGGGCATCGAGCGTCCAGGATGCCGCCGCCACGCTGACCGCGTCCACGGAGCGGTTGTCGGCGCCGACCAGATAGGGCCCGGGCAGCGACTGCACCGGCGCCCAACCGAGGATGGACGCGCCCGAGAACACGACCGCCAGCCACACGGCCATGGCCGCCGGCGGAACCCAGGATGCCCGTGCCAGAGCGCCCGACCGCACCACGCGCTCCGGCCAGCCCAGGTCGAGGGTGGCTGCCAGCACGACGCCGACGGCGATGAAGATCGTCCCGCCCATCCGGTTGGCGACCTCGGCGCCGTCCGTGGTCAGGTGCAGCAGGAGGCTCGCCGGATAGCCGGCTGAGACCACCACCAGCGCCCATAACCGCGCCTGCATGCGCCGCTGCCGGTGACGGTTCCGCCACATCTCGACCAGGCCGACCGGCATGGCCAGGCAGATGAGGGCGGAGGAGCCGAGGCCGAGTGCGCGCTGCCAGAGCGGCTCGACCTGGCCGTTGGCCGCCTGGAACAATCCCCGCCCGGCCTGGTGTAGCACCAGCGCCAGCACCTCCTGGGCGGTTGCGCCGAAGATCGCCGCCAGGTAGCTCACCGTGGGCCGGCCCGCCGTGGCCAGCCAGATCAGCTCGCACCCGACCATGAGCAGAATCGGGACCAGGGGCATGGGCGCGTCCACGCCCCGGCGCCGGAGCACCGCCGCCGCCGCCGCCCAGAGGACGAGGAAACCGATCAGGGCGTAGGCGGTGAGGTGGTGGGTCACGACCAGCGAAAGGCAGGCCAGCGCCAGCACGCCCCACCAGGCTCGGCGGTCGCTCCGCGCTCGGGGTCGGTTGAGGCTGAGATAGAGGATCAGCGCGGCCAGGCCCAGGGCCAGCGACTCGTAGGCGAACTGATCGTCGAAGAAGAGGAAGCTCGGGTTGCAGAGGTAGACGATGCAGGCCGCGGCCCCCGCCCGGTCCGATCCGCAGACGCGCTCGGCGATGAGGAATATGCAGAGGAGCAGGAGCAGGCGCGCCGCCCCAATGAGGATCGGCGCGGCGGTGGCGACGGGCAGTCCGGTCGCCGCCATCAGGGCCGCCATCGCCGATTCCAGGCCAGGATAGGAGGAGCTGATCGCGATCAGCGGATTGGGGGCGAACAGGTGGCCGGTCTGGAGCAGGTTGATCAGGCTGCGCCAATGGCCGAACTCGTCGAAGAAGCTGAGCTGCGTGGGCTGCTCGAGCACCTTGACCAGGGAGAGGAGCAGGGCCAGGGCGCTGAGCAGCGCGACCCGCTCTGCACGCTCCGCGCTTGGTGCCAGGGCACGCAGGGCCGGTGGGACGAAGATCAGGAGCAGCCCGGTCCAGTAGAGGAGTTGGGCGCCAGAAGATGAGGTCCGGGCCCGATTGTCGCCCAGGGCGAGCACGAGCACGCCCGTGGCCGACACGACCAAGACGGGGAACAGCCATCCCCACTCGATCGGCCGCTGGGTCAGGCCCTCGCGCTCGAGCTGGCGCGGCCGCATGGCCATAGGACTGGTCATGACGACGTCTTCACGGGTGGAGGGTGCGGCCGTGCCCGGGGGGTGTCATGATGCGTGCGGCCGCGGTGACGGCGGCGCCTGCTGATCGCGCGCAGGGACGGTGTCCGGCTCCACGACGGCACGAACGACCGCGCAGCGCATGCGGACCTTCACGGGCTAGAGCCTAGGAACGCGAGGCCCCCGCCCGGAATAGGCGCTTCCTACCCTCGCTGGGACGGACGCCCAGGCGGGGTGCGGACGGTCCCGCCGTCACCCGAGCCTGTCCTTAGGGGTCCGGGCGCCCGGGAGCGGCCCCCTCGCGCCAGCGCCAGAGTCCCCGGCGCACGTTCCCCATACGTGTCGACGCCCGTCGACCTGCCTGCCGACGCCATGGCCGCGGCTGCGGTCCCGCCCGAATATGCCTGGCGCGCCCGGGCGTTCGGGTGATTGTCCTTCCGGATCGTCCTAACCGTCGTGACCATCTGTCCTACTGACTCCGACATGGTCCGTCCGTAGCCTCGCAAGCATGATCGAGTCCCGAGCCGATGCCCCGCTGGCTCCGATTCCTGGCCGCCTCGACCATGCCGCCGGGAGCGGGTCGGCCACGGTAATGAAGCGGCCGGCGGGCGGCGAAGGGCCGACGCCCCCGCTCTTCCTTCTGGCGTCGATGCGCGACGCGCTGCTCCCGCTGCACGGCGTCCTGCCCCGCCACTGCCCCGACCTCCCCCTGGTCGGGCTGGTGCATCCGCTGACCGGCGGCGAGCCGGAGGATCCGCGCGCCCTGGCCTCGGCCGTTGGCGAGCTGGCCTCCTCGCTGCGCCGCGTGCAGGCCCGTGGGCCCTATCACCTGGCCGGGTACGGCAGCGGCGGCCTGCTCGCGCACGGGCTGGCGGTGCACCTCTCCCGCGCCGGCGAGGAGGTCGCCTTCCTCTGCCTGATCGACACGCCGGCACGGGCCGGCCTGGACCGAGGCCGACCGGACCTCCCCCTGCTTGTCCTGGCCAGCGATGGGCTTGGCCGGCGCATGGGCGAGCCGACTCTGGGCTGGCGCCGTCAGCACCCTGGGCCGATGGCTGTCGAGGTCTTGCCTGGCGCCGAGGGAACGCTGTTGGCCGAGCCTGGCGTGAGCATGCTGGCCAGCCGCCTGGCTGGCCACCTGACCAACGCCTACGGCCCCGGCCGTCTCCCCTACGTCGGAGCGGTGCGCGTGAGCGTCGTCATCCCCGCCCGCAACGAGGCGGCCAACCTGCCCCACATCCTGCCCCGCATCCCCCCCTTCATCGACGAGCTGCTGCTGGTCGACGGTGCGTCGACCGACGGCACGGTGGAGGTGGCCCGTCGCTTGTGGCCGGATGTGACGGTGGTCCGCCAGCGCGGCCGCGGCAAGGGCAACGCCCTCAACCAGGGCTTCCAGGCCGCGAGCGGCGACATCCTCGTGGCCATGGACGCGGACGGGTCGACCGACCCCGCAGAGATCCCGCTCTTCGTGGGCGCGCTGATGTCCGGTGCCGACTTCGTCAAGGGATCGCGGTACGTGCAGGGCGGGGGGAGCAGCGATCTCACCCGCTTCCGATCCCTGGGCAACCGGGGACTGGTGGCCCTGACCCGCGTCCTGTACCACAACGCCTTTTCCGACCTCTGCTACGGCTACACCGCCTTCTGGCGCAGGGTCCTGCCCCTGGTCCAGCCCGACGCCGCCGGCTTCGAGATTGAGGCCCAGATGGCGTTGCGCGCCCTGGTCCGGGGCCTGAACGTGTTCGAGGTCCCGAGCTTCGAGCGGCCCCGCATCAACGGCTCGAGCAACCTGCGCGCCATCCCCGACGGCTGCCGCGTGCTGAAGACCGTGCTGTCGCACCGGGCCCATCCCCGACTGTCCGTGGTGCGCCGACTGCCGAAGTTGGGCGAGCCGGTCACGCCGCCCCTGGGATCGGCCCGGGTTGCGATCGGGAAGGCCGATTGAGCCGGATCCCCACGCTCGCCGTGGAGGTCCGATGAGGCTACCCACCCTGCGCCGGACCGGGATGGTGGCCACCGTGGGTAGCAACTCGGCCTCGCTGATCGCCACCACGGCAATCACCTCGATGCTCGGCGCCGCGTACTGGTGGCTCGCCGCCCGGCGCTTCCCCGCCCCGGCGGTCGGCGGCGCCGGCGCCGCCGTCAGCGCCATGACCCTGCTCGGTGTGGTCGCCACGGTGGGTCTGACAACGGCCATCATCCCCAAGCTCCAAGACCGCTCCGCGGGAAGGGCGGCGGCGCTGATTGCGACCGCGCTGACCCTGGTCGGCGCGCTGGGAGTGCTGCTGGGCGCGATCTGGCAGGCCGTGGCCGGGCACGTCGGCGCCGACCTCGCCCTGTCCGGGTTGGGCCCGGCGACGATCCTGCTCTTCGGGGCAGGGGTCGGCGCCACCGCCGTGACCCAGGTGCTGGACCAGGCTCTCATCGGGCTGCTCAGGAGCGATCTCCAGTTGCTGCGCAATGTCGTCTTCGCCGCCTCCAAGCTTCTCGCCGTGGCCCTGGTCGCCACGCTCCCCGAGAGCGCGCGCGGCGCCGGCGCAATCTACGCCACCTGGCTCGCCGGGCAGGTCGCCTCACTGCTCCTGCTCGCTGCGGTGGTGCTGCTCACGGTGGGAGCCTCCGCCTTCGTCGCCCCGCGGCTGAGCAGCTTACGTGGGGTCCGCGTCAGCGCTGTCTCCCACCACGTGTTCAATCTGGTGCTCTCGGCACCGAGCTGGATCCTCCCCCTCATTGCGACCACCGCGATCTCGGCCACGGCCGATGCCTACTTCTACACTGCCTGGACCATGGCCGGGCTGGTCTTCGCCGGGCCTATGGCCCTGACCATGGTCTTGTTCGCCTTCGGCGAGCGACGGGCCGGCCTGCGCGGGCCGCTGATCCTGACCCTGGTCCTGTCCCTGATCTGGAGCCTCGCCTGTCTAGGCGGCTGCGCGCTGTTCGCTTCGCCCGTTCTCCACCTCTACGGGAGCGCCTATGGGCGCGAGGCGACGCCGGTGCTGATGGTGCTCTGCCTTGCAGTGTTCGCGCAGGTGGTCAAGCTGCACTACATCGCCGTTGTCCGCCTGCGCGGCCGGCTGACCATCCCGATCCTGCTCTTCCTGGGCTTCGCCGGACTCGAACTCGCTCTGGCCGTACTCGGTGCCGAGCGGGACGGGATCCGTGGGCTGGCCGAAGGTTGGGTGGTGGCCATCTCGGTGGAAGCACTGGCCGTCGCCGCTCCGGTCGTGGGCGCGCTCCTAGGCCGCGCCGGATCGCCGGCAGGGCAGGAGCTCGCGGTTCGCGGCGCCGACCCCGAGCCGCTCTGACCGAGCCCGTCGTCAGCGCATCAGAAGGTGCTGAGGACGGGGCCTGCCGGCTGGTGGCCGGCGACGTACCTGCGTCTCCGACCCGACCGACCGGCGGGCATGCTGGTCAAGGTCAAGGTCGTCCCCAACGTCGTCGCCGAGCGGCTGGGAGGAGGCCTTCCGCGGTCTTTGAGGTGGCGAGGAGGCGCAGCCTACACTCGGTGACGATGCGTCAGGTCTGGGCCGGACGAGGGTGGCCGGGCGGAACGTTAGGGTGAGGCGGCAGGCGATGCTCGCCGGCTCGATCTGGCGTCGCTTCTGGGACGACCGGGGCGACGATGCACGAACTGTCTTCTCGCGTTCCGAGCCGGCGACCGACCCAGGACCCACGGTGCACACCCTTGACCGCCACGGCCCGCTGCCGATTCCGGTCGGGGTGGGCTCGGTTCTCGGTCTGATCGAGGGCGACGCCCGCCGCCGGGAGCTGGCCGCATGCGCCGCCTTCTGGGGCCTGGGCGTGGACACCTTCGATTCCCGGCGCGCGCGGCCCTGGTCGCTGGTCGCCGGTTCGGCCGACCTGGTCGGATCCGCGGAGGGCATCGTCGAGCACGTCCGCGGCGGCGGGACGGCGCTCCTCCTGGTCGACGATCCGGCCTCGCTGCGGCGCTGCTCCGAGCAGTTCGGCATCGCCGTCCCCGGCCTCGCCCGCGCTCCGGCCCCGATGCGGGGGCCACACTTCCCCGCCGACCGCGCCGATCTCACCGGAGAGCTGGCGGGTTCGCGGCTGGACATCCCCTGCGGCAGGACCTGGCTGACCAGCGACCCCACCTGGCACCCGCTGGTCCTGGGCACGACCGGGCTCGACCGGCTGCCACTCACCGTGGACCGGCTCGTCGGGGATGGCCGGCTGGTGGTCTCCGTGCTTCCCACCGATGTCCAGTCGCGAGTCATGGACGCGATCGGCGCGGAGCGGGGGTCGGGGCTCCTGCTCGTCCTCATGCTCCTCCGCCGGCTCGCCGGGGACACCGCCTGGCATCCGCCGGCCCGGCTCGCCAACCTGACGCTGGATGGTCCCGCTCTGCGGACCGGCCGCCTGGGACTGGCCTACGACCGGCTGGCGTCGGTCGCCTCCGAGCACGGCCTGCACGTCACCGTGGCCACGATCCCGGGTGAGCTGGACCTCGCCCAGCCCGCCGTGGTGGGGACCCTGAGAGACCGGTCCGACGCCCTCTCCGCATGCCTCCTCGAGAGGCCGTCTCCGGAACCGTCCGGCGCCGCCGCATCGCGCTTCGCCGCCGAACGTGATCTCTCCCTCGATCCGGTTCTGGTGCTCCCGCGGGGACCGCTTCCCCCCGAGGCGATGTCGGATCTCTGGATCGGCGGGATGATCGCCTGCAGCAGTCCTCGCAAGCGCCGACCGGCGCCGAGGGAGATCGAGGGGGCGGATCTCGGACTGCGTCCGGCGGAGCTCTCCTGGGGTGGGTTCCCGCTCCTCTGGCGGCGCTCGATCCGCGACGACGGCTACCTGCTGGACGCATTCTTCGGAGCGCCGGCGCTCTTCTCATGCAACCCCCGCGACCTCGTTCCCGGCTTCGAGCCGCTGGCCGATCTCGGCGCTCGTGTCTCCGCCGGCGTGGGTGAGGTCCGCTGGTGTGGCCTTGGCCACGTCGCCCGCCACGCCTATCTGCAGCGGCGTGACCCCGACCGGGGCTGGCGGGTCCTGATGACGGGCAACGAGGCCTGCCTGCACAATCCCGACCCCGATCGGCCTCGCATCTACGTGGTCGCGCGCCCGCGACTGCCCCCGTCGTGGCAGGTGGACGACACGATCACCGTCCCCGCCGCCGGCAGTGTCGTGGTCCGCGTGAGCCGACGCCGTTAGGTACCGCCGCCCGGTGGCGGTGGCAGGTGTCTGCCCGGTCGATCGGGCCGGCGGATCCCGCAGGTCCTCGCCGCCAGGCCTCAGGGGACCTGGTTGGTCCGACCATGTCGGATCCGGTCCGGCTGGCTCGACCGCCATGGGCAGGCGCCGGTCCCCGGCGCCCAGTCGATGCACTCGCCGGGATGAATCCACTGTCCGTGCCGGGTCCGCGTGGCTGCGATACCGTCGCGGTGTGGCGACGAGACCCCCCCGGACTCATTGGGGACTGAAGTGGCTCGCTTGGGGGGTTGCGCTCAACCCGGTGGTCGCCGGGATTGGAGCGCTGATCGAGAAGTCGGGCCGGAATGCGGCCGACCGTGACGTCAGGGAGGGTCGGCCGCCGGCCGATCCCGCCCAGCTCATGACGCGTCGCAACCGCTCGATCCGCCTGGTGCTGCTGGGCGCGGTCGGCGGGACCTTCGGTGTGCTCGCGGCGGCGGCGGTGGCCACGGTCTCGGTGCCGGTGGCGGTGGCCGTCGCCCTCGTCGCAGCCGCCGGCGGAACCGCCGGTCTCACCGTCGGGGCTGCGCGTGCCGTGCGCAGCCAAGGACACCTGCGCCGGCTGCGAGAGCTCGCGGCTCAGGGGCGTCTCGGGCCGCCGCAGGCCCAGCGCCAGGGCCAGGGAGTCGGACTTCCCGGCATCGGCTTCGACCGTCCGTTCCCGGATCCGAGGCTCGTCGCCATGCAAACGGAGTGGAACATGAACTGGGCGCAAGCCTTCCAGAACCTCGCGAGGATGGGTTTTTACGTGCGCGCCTCGGGCACCAACAGCACGAGTCAGGAGTTCGTCTACACAGACCCCGACGGCCGGCAGTATCGACAGAGCTGGCAGTCGACCGGCGATATGAACTTTGGCGCTTCCCCCGGTCAGCCGCCACCGAGGTACTGGAACTCCACACGTGTGCAGCCCGATCCGCCTCGCCCCGGCGGGCGGCGGCCCAGGATGGTCATCCAGCAGCCTCCCGAGCTGCCCGGCCCGGCGGGCGATCCCGACGACGACCGCGGACACTGAGGCCGGTTCCGCCCGCTCCCGAGTCGATCAGTCCGGCAGTTGCCAGCGTCCGTCGACGATCAGTGGCAGGGTCTCCCCGGAGGCCGTCTCCGCGGTCATGTTGACCTCCGCCGACCCGATCATCACGTCGATGTGGGTCTTGGACTGGTTCAGGTCCGGCGAATCCTCGCCGCGGCCGCGACTGCTGGCGAATCCCACTCCGAGGGCGATGTGACTGGCCTGGTTCTCGTCAAGCAGCGTGTTCCAGTACTGGCGGCCGGTCCTGCCGACGCGGGAGCGCTCATCGACCAGCGCCACCTCGCCCAGATGGCGCCCACCCTCGTCGATGTCGAGCTGCGCCAGAAGCGCCTCACGCTGGCGATCCGTCCGTGCCTCCAGACGCTCGAGGCGGCCGCCTCGGAATTCGAGGGAGATGTCCTCGAAGAGGACTCCATTGCGGGAGAGCGGGAGCGTGCAGCGCACCGTTCCCTCCGTCGCCGACGCGGCCGGGCTGGTGAAGATCTCCTCGCTGGGGAGGTTGACGAAGTGGCGCCGCCCGAAGGCGTTCTCGGTCCGGGCGCAGAGCCACTGGCAGTCGTCGGTCAGGCCCAACCAGAGGTCGGTGCCCGGGCCCTCGAAGTGGAGCCGGCGCAGGTCGCGCGCGGTGGCGGCGTCCGCCCTCGCCTGCAGGCGAGAGATGTGCTGGTCGAGGGCATCCCCACCCTCCCCGTCCTCAGGACCGATGCGGCAGAAGCCGAGGAGGTCCTCGGCGAGCCGGCGCACGGCGTTCTCGCCCGCCAGCTCGGGGTAGACCCGCTCGGCCCAGGCCCGGGTCGGATAGCCGAGGATCAGGAAGGAGTCCCGCTTGGCCCGGACCCGCTCGAACAGCTCGGGCACCTCGGCGGCCTGCCGCTGCACCTGGCGGCGCACCCGCTTCGGGTCGCAGCCGTCGAGGATGCCGGGAAGGCTCTCACCGCGGATGTAGATGCCGACCGTGTCCTCCTCGGTGCGGGCGAGGAACCGGCCGCGGCCCCAGGGCGTGAAAGCACCCAGGGTCTCATCCGGTGCCAGCTCGATCTCGGCGCGGCGGATCAGCGGGTCGTGGACGTGGGTATCGACGATCAGGCCCCGGCGGAACGCGGCCTCCGCGATCGCGACGGCCAGCGGGCGGTGCTCGTGCTCGTAGCTGATCAGCACGCGGTCTCCCCGGCGCAGGTCCAGGCAGGCCCCGACGGCGATCTCACCGTAGCGGGTCAGCTCCTCAGGCGTGAAGGGGGAGGACAGCACCTGGGCGGCGGCGGCGGGGTTCATCGCCCCATGCTACTTGCGGTCCGGCGGGGTCCACCAGCGATTCGTCAGGCGCTCGCCACCGCGCTGGGCTGGTAGTGCTTCATCTCGGCGATGGCCGGCACGTAGGACCGGATCGCCTCCAGGAACTCGCCGAACTCCACGCTGCGGCGGAACCCGTTCTCGTGGCCCTCAACCGAGTCCCACTCGATCCGGAGGATCCAGCTTCCGCGCTCCTCGACGCCGCGGCTGAGCTCGTAGCCGAGACAGTGCTGGGACCGGTCGAGCGACGCACTGGCCCGCCCGTAGGCGGCGAGGAACTCTCCGGCCGACGCCTCCGGGATCCGGTACCGGATGTATTCGACGATCATGCCCGCCCCTCGCCGACCTCCGCCTCGTCCTTCCAGTCCCAGTCCGGAACGGCGCCGCCGGCCGGCGCCTTGGCGCCCGGCCGCGAGAAGGCCACGGCGAGGCGGGCGCCCCACTCGACGTAGTCCTGGAACCGTCGCCGGAACCGCTCGTCGTCGGGCAGGCCGGCCTCGTCGGCGGCCGCCAGCATCAGCTCGACGAACCGGCGGCGCTGCTCCTCGTTCACCGCCAGTCCCAGGTGGTGCCCGACCATCCCCTCATGGCCGCCGAACTCCTCGGTGTAGGTCCGGGGGCCTCCGAAGACCTCGGCCAGCCAGGCGGCGAGGCGGGGCGCATGCTCGGGCCTGGGCTCGGTGCCGAAGATCGGGGACAGGATCGGATCCTCGAGGCAGCGGCGGTACTGCGCCTGGGCCAGACGCTGGAACGCGGGAAGCCCGCCAGCGTGCTCGTAGATGGTCATGAAGCTCCTCCCAGGGGTTATGCCTGCGGGAGAAGTAACTCTAGCAGCAGATACATTCAGGGCGGATAGTCTTTGCGCGATGCCCGAGGACCACGTCGATCGGACCCTTCGGCTGTGGGCGGCGGAGCGGCCGGACCTCGACACCTCGCCAGCCGCTCTGGTCGCCAGGGTCGGCCGCGCCTCGCTGTTTCTCGACAGGGGCATCGAGGTCCTCCTGCGCCGGCACGGTCTCAACCGCCCGAGCTGGGATGTGCTGGCGACGCTGCGGCGGGTGGGGGCGCCCCACCGGCTGACGCCGACCGAGATCTACCGGCAGGTGATGCGGACCTCGGGCGTGATGACGCGGCGGATCGACACGCTGGAGGCCATGGGCCTGGTGCGGCGCATACCCGATCCGAACGATCGAAGAGGCGTTCTGGTCGAGCTGCTACCGGCCGGGCTGCGCCTGGTCGACGATGTCGTCGGCCTCCACCTGGAGAACGAGCGCCGCCTGCTCACGGCGCTCTCCGCGGCCGACCAGCGGATCCTGATCGGTCTCCTCCGCAAGCTGCTGCTGAACCTGGAGGGTGAGCCGGCCGACGACATGAGGTGAGCGCGGCCGACGTCGATCTGCAGGCCGAGATGGAGAACGCCCTCGGCCCGGTTGGGCCGAGGGCCCTCGGAGGGAAGGGAGGTCGATCAGGTCGCGGGTTCGATCCTTGGACTCATGGATCGATCCCACTCCTCCAGGACCCTGTCCATCTCCAACGCCGACTCCGAAGATACCGCCGGCGGCATCGAGCAGTAGGAGAGCATCCGCAGGTAGGAGTGCTCGTTCTTGGCCGCCCGCAGCAGCCGCATAACCATGGCGGGGTCGGCATCGAAGTCGATCGATTCCGCAGGTAGCGCCATGGTGGTATGTTACCGCACAAAGTTGTGCGTGCCTGGTGGTAATGGCCCCTCCACTGCACAGTCCGGCTGCGACGGCGACACAATATGATCCGTGCCTGAGCTGTCGAACCCGCCGGTCCGTCTTCGACGCCTGGCCCGCGAGCTGAGGTCGGCGCGGACCGCGACCGGCCATTCGATCGACAGCATCGCCCGGGAGCTCGGCTGGTACGACTCCAAGCTCTCGCGCATCGAGAACGCCAAGAACTTTCCGAGCCTGGGTGACGTCCGGGCGCTCCTCGATCTCTACGGCGTCAACGGGGTGCGGCGGACCCGCCTGCTGGAGATGACCCGCAACGCCCGGCGGCGGAACTGGTGGACCGAGTACCAGGACGTGATGCCGACGACCTACGCGGCCCTGGAGGACGAGGCCGACCTCATCCGGACCTGGGAGCCCATGCACGTCCCCGGCCTCATCCAGACCCCCGCCTATGCCCGAGCGCTGTTCTCAGGCATCAGACCCGACCCGACAGCCGACGTCATCGAACAGAAGGTGAGAGGACGCCTCTCCCGACAGCTGATCCTGACCCGGCCCTGTCCGCCGGCCGTCGTCGCCGTGCTGGGCGAGGCCGTGTTCGGGGTGATGGCCCACGACCTCCGGCGGGCGCAGGTCCTGGTGCTGGTGAATGCCGCCGAATCGGTGACGATCCGGATCCTGCCCAATGACCGGATGATGGAGGCTGGCCTCGTCGGCTCCTTCTCCCTCCTCAGCTTCGCCGGTGTGCCCGATGTCGCTTACGTCGAGACCCTCGCCGGTGAGACGTACATGGAGGACGAGAATATGGTCGCCATGTTCAACCACGCCTTCGAGTCGATACTCGAGCGCTCGCTCTCGCCCGAGGAGTCGACGGATTGGTTGAACGCGATTCTCAAGGAGACACCATGATCGTGGATCGGTCCTGCACACGCTTTGTAAAGTCGAGCTTCAGCACCCCAACCGGCGGAAACTGTGTTGAGGTCGCGCGGCTGACCGACGGCAGCCGCGCCGTCCGCGATTCGAAGAACCGGGAAGGCGGCGAGCAGGTCTACGGCCCCACCGAGTGGGCCGAGTTCATCGACGCCCTCCGCGCCAGCGTTCTCGACTGATCCGCGGGCTTCCGCCGGCCGTCGGGTGCCATAGACCCGCGGCCGGCGGTCCTCCTCATCGGGCCGACGGCTATGCTCACTCGATCGTCCAGGTCCGGCCGCACCGGCCTGAGGCCGGTGGAGGAGCTTCAGGGACCTGTTCGGCCTCGTCCCCTGACCTTGGCGCGTGCGGTTGCCGGTCGCGACCGAGCGGCGGAGGTCAGTCGGTGGTGAAGTAGTGGCCCTGCTCGAGGTCGGCGATGAGCCCGGGATGGGCCGGTTCCCAGCCCAGCAGTTGCCGGGTCTCCGCGTTGGACATCGGGATGTCCATGGTCATGAACGGGGCGAGGAACCGGAAGTGGTCCGCGGCCCGCTCGGCCGGGATGCTGACCGTGGGGACGCCCAGCTGGCGGCCGATGGTCTCGGCGATCTCACGCAGGGTGATGCCGTCCTCGGTCGCCGCGCAGAGCTGTGACCCGGCCGGCGCGCCCTCCAGCGCCAGCCGGTAGAGATGTCCGACGTCCAGTGCGTGAGCGGCGGGCCAGCGGTTGGCGCCCTCGCCCACATAGCCGGACACGCCCGCGCCCCGGGCGATCCGGATCAGCGTCGGCGTGAAGCCGTGCCGGTCCCGCGTGCTGTGCACCACCGGCGGGATCGCGACAAGCATGGACCGGACGCCGCGGCCGTCGAGCCCGGCGACCGCCCGCGCCACGGCGGTCCTGGGGTTGGCATCGAGCGCGGTCGCGCCGCCCTCGGTGCCGGCGCGCACCATGCCGACACCCATGAGCGTCTTGCCCGTCCCGGCCAGCGCGTCGGCGAGAGCCCCCACCACGGCCAGGTCGGCGGCGGCCGCCCCGGCCAGGTCCCCGGCCGACATGGCGTCGTGGTTGAAGGCGAGGTGAATGACCCCGTCCGCGTTGGCCGCGGCCTCGCGCAGCCCATCGAGGTCGAGAAGATCCCCGAGCCGGACCTGGGCGCCCAGGGTCGTGAGCGCAGCGGCCGACGTTTCCGATCGAGCCAGGCCGACGACCTCGTGTCCGGCCTGCAGCAGCTCCGGGACGACAGCTGAGCCGATGTGGCCGCCGGCGCCGGTGACGAAGACGCGCATGAGTACTGCTCCTCGCGGTGATGTGACTTGGTACCTTCACTGTAGCAGAGCGATGGTACCGAGTCACATCACTTACTCTTTCAGCATGGGTCGATGGGAACCGAACGCACGAGGGCGGCTCGTGCGCGCCGCGCTCGACCTGTTCAGCGAGCAGGGCTATGACGCGACCAGCGTCGCCCAGATCGCCGAGCGCGCCGGACTGACCAAGACAACCTTCTTCCGACACTTTCCGGACAAGCGGGAGGTGCTGTTCGCCGGCCAGGTCATGCACGGCCGGCTTCTCGCGGAGGGGATCGCCGCGGCGGCCGATTCGGCCACCCCGCTCGAGGCGGTCGCGGCAGGCCTCGACGCCCTCACCGCCTCGTTCTCCCCCGAGCAGCGCGCTCTCGGCCCGCGACTCCAGGCGGTCATCGCCGCCAATCCCGAGCTGCGGGAGCGCAGCGCGTTCAAGCGCGCCGGTCTCGCCGTGGTCATGACGGAGGGGCTGCACGGGCGCGGCGTGCCGGACCCGACGGCGACCCTCGCCGGCGAGCTTGGAGCCCTTGCCTTCCACAGCGCCTTCGCCCGCTGGAGCGAACCGGCCAACGAACAGACCTACACCGAACTCGCACGCCAGGCACTCGCCGAGCTGCGCACGGCGGCCACAGCGCTCGGCTGACTCCTCGATCGGGACGCCAGCGGGCGATGGCCGGAGGGCATCTGGGGCCGGGAGAAATCGCCGTTTCGAGCCTTCGCAATGGCATGACCGTGGCCGGCCTGCGGGGTCGTGGAGAGCGTATTCTGGCTCTCTTCAACGTGTCCTTCGAATCGATCCTGCGGCGAGCGCTGATCCCTCAGGAGCCGCTGGACCGGTAACGCGTTCTGCAGGAGGTGAGGCGATGATCAGAGATCTATCCAGCGCGCGGTTCGTGAGGTCGAGCTTTCACGGCGCCAACGCACAGAACTGCGTCGAGGTGGCCAAGCTGCCGGGTGGTGCGCGCGCCGTCCGCGACTCGAAGGATCGCGACGGCGGCGTCCTTGTCTACGGCGCGACCGAGTGGGCGGAGTTCCTCGCCGCCCTACGGAGCCGCGGTCTCGACTGACGGCGGCGCGATCCAGGTGTGGAGCCCCTCAGTCGCCCAGCTCCCGCCCCTCTTTCGCCGCCCTCATCCGTTCGTCCAGGAGCTGCTGCTCCGCTCTCGTGAGCGGCTCCGTACGCTTCGGGTCGGTTGATCCGGTAGATCGGATCGTCCTCGGTGGGCATCCTGCTCAACTGAATCTCAGAGGCGACCTGGTCGGCCGTGCCCCTGACTCTTCTCCCGCGTCTCTGATCCCCATGGCCTCGACCCTACGGTCGATCGACGGACCAGGAGCGCACGGTTTGGTCAGCCCTTGAGGTCGACGCCCGGCACCAGCGAGATCCGGACGCCGGTGTGGCGGAGGTCGTCGAAGCCGTCCACGCACCCCTCACCGAGCCGCAGCCAGACCGCCTCGACTCCCTCGGCCGCCCCCGATAGCAGACGGTCGACGACGTCCGCCCCGGCCTCCTCCAGGCGGGTCCTGGGGCCCACGACGGACAGGAGGTCTCGCGGAACGGCGGGGTCGCCGAAGACCACGTCGGCGTTCTGCAGGACCTCCACCGCAGCCAGCGTCAGGTGCTCTCGCAGTCCCGGTCCGGCTCCGACCACGGTGATCCCGCCCGTCCTCGGCTCGCCGGGCAGCCGGTCGAGGAGGCTTCGCGCATCGCCCTCATGGCCCTTGCGCAGCAGCGTCCGCGCATCCGAGCGCAGTGCCCGGCGATAGATGGCCTCCTGCTCGCGCGGACCGACGCCGTCGGCGCGCAGGCGACGGCGCAGGGCTCCGATCAGGCGGACGAACGGCCCCCATTCCTCGCCGAGCACGACCTCCAGCCGCCGCCGGATCGCGCCGGCCAGGAAGGGGCTCTCGCCAGCGGTGGATATGGCCACCTTGAGCGCTCCCCGATCGACCACCGCCGGCGCGATCCAGTCGCACAGCGCGGTGCGGTCGACGCTGTTCAGAAGGCATCCCTCGCGGTCCGCCTCGTCGCGCACCAGCCGGTTGCCGTCGCCGTTCTCGGTGGCGTCGATGGCCAGCCGGACCCCGTGGAGGTCGCCCCGCCGGAGATCTCGGGCGCTCCAGCGCAGCCGCCCCTCATCCGCGCGCTCCCGGATCGAGTCCTCGACACCGGGCGCGATCACGGTGAGGTCCGCCCCAGCCTCGAGGAGCGCTCCGACCTTGGCGGCGGCGACGGCGCCCCCGCCGATGATCGCGACCGGACGGCCGGACAGATCGAGATAGACCGGGTAGTAGGCGGGCCTGGACCCGTCCCCGGCCGCCCCGCCGGTCATGCCGTGGCCAGGACCTGGAAGCGGTGCTGCAGGTAGGCGACGCCGAGCCTGTGGCACCAGTCGCCGAAGCCCTCCTTGCGGTTGCGCTCCTTGACGAAGGCCTCGAGCAGGGGCCGGAGCAGCGGCACCAGCTCCTCCTGGCCGACGTTGTGGGAGTAGGGGATGTTGAGCCGCGTGCCCTCGAAGTCCCCGCCCAGGTAGACGTCGTACTTGCCGAGCGTGGTGCCGACGAAGCCGATGTCGCCGAGGTAGGGGCGGGCGCAGCCGTTGGGGCAGCCCGTCATCCGGACGCTGATACGCTCGCGGGCCAGACCCAGCTCCTCCTGCACGGCGGCCAGCTCCCGGATCACCTGGGGCAGGACGCGCTCCGACTCGGCCACGGCCAGCCCGCAGGTCGGGATCGCCGGGCAGGCCATGGAGTTGCGCACGGCCAGTGGGATGGAGCTGGTCAGCGGCACCCCGTGCAGGGCGAGAATCCGGCGCAGCCTGGGCTTGGCGGACTCCTCGAGGTCGGCGAAGAGAACGTTCTGCTGGGCGGTGAGCCACAGCGTCGGCCGCAGCTCGGTGACGATCTGGCGCATGGCGCTGCGGAGACGGTACTCTCCCTCGTCCTTGATCCGGCCGTTCTCCACGAAGAGACCGTAGAACCAGCGGCCGTCCTGCTGGCGGTGCCAGCCGAGGTGGTCGTCGACGCCGTGCCAGTGCAGCGGCCTGCCCTCCTCCAGCGGGAACGAGAGCCGCTCCTGGACCTGCTCACGGAACCAGTCCAGGCCGCGGTCGGCGAGCAGGTACTTGAGGCGGGCGTGGCGGCGGTTGGCGCGGTCGCCGTTGTCGCGCTGGACGGTGATCACCGCCCGCGTGACCTCCTCGACCCGGTCGGCGGGAACGAAGCCGAGCAGGCGGCCCACGGCCGGGTAGGTGTTGGGCTTGTGGTGGGTCCGGCCCAGCCCGCCCCCGACGAGGAGGTTGAAGCCGGCCAGTCCGCCGTCGTCGTCCCGCATCGCCACCAGGCCGAGGTCGTTGCTGTAGATGTCGATGCAGTTGTCGCCCTCGGGCGCGACCGCGATCTTGAACTTGCGGGGCAGGTACTGGTCCCCGTAGAGGTCCTCCTCCTCGCCGGGCGGCGCGTCGGTGACCCGCTCCCCGTCGACCCAGATCTCGTGGTAGGCGTTGGTGCGGGGGGTGACGGTGCCGACGATGTTCCAGAGCGCCTCCTGGATCTCGTCGCGGAGCCGGTCGCCGACCGGGGCCGGGCAGCACATGACGTTTCGCACCTGGTCGCCGCAGCCGCCGAGCGTCGTCATCATCGCCTGGTTGATGGCGCGGATCGAGTTCCGGAGGTTGTCCTTGAGGATGCCGTGGAGCTGGAAGTCCTGCCGGGTGGTGATCCGGAGCGTGGCGTTGCCCCAGCGCTCGGCGATCTCGTCGTGGGCGAGGTAGCCCTCGGGCGAGACCTTGCCGCCGGGGATGCGGGTCCGCATCATCATCTGCCAGTGCTTGGCCAGCCCCCTGGCCCTCGCCTGCTTGCGCAGGTCGCGGTCGTCCTGCTGGTAGACGCCGTGGAACTTGAGAACCTGGATCGCGTTGTCGGTGAACGCCGGCTCTGAGCTCTCCAGCTCCTCGACGATGGGGCCGCGGAGATGCTCGCTGGCAGCCTTGTAGGACTCGATCTTGGACTGCTCCTCCAGGCGCGGCCGGAGATCGGGATCACTCATCTGCTGCTTACCTCGGGGCTCTTCATGGAAAACACTCGTCGGGCATGGCGGTTTGGGGGACGGCTCCCGGTCCGGCTGCGAGACGGCTCGACCGGAACGGACGGGTGGGGCTCGATCAGCGACACTCGTGGTGTCGCGGGCGCCACCGGTGAGCGAGCACACGCATGCTCTGGACGAGTCTACGTAGAGACCTCGGGCGGGCTTCGGACCGGCAACCCGGTCCGGGACACGATGTCCTCTAGATGTGGGACAGTGGGGCCTCAGACGGCTCCGCTGGTAGTACGGATGTCCCCTCTTTCGACGACAATGGAATGAGGGATCACGGAGCGGTGTTGAAGTGATCATGTTGGCTCCTGCCCCGGGCGGCGCAGGCGCTGCGCCAGGGAGGACCGCGGCCATGTGGGCACTACGTTTCGACGCGCCGACGGAGTGGAGCGTGCTCTTCCCGGTGCTCTCGCTCTGCCAGCAGTTCGGCATCGAGCCGCGGCGGATCGACCTGCGCCACCGCCGCCTCACCGTCTGGGTCTCGGAGCGCCGGGCCGCGGAGACGCTGGCCAAGCACCTCGCCGGCCTGGGCCTGCCCAACAACGTCGAGGAGGTGGGGCAGGACGCCAGCGAGCTGCTCGGCCGGCTGTCCCGCCGGGAGCGGGAGCTGATCGACCACCTCGCCCACGGCCGGCAGCTGAAGGAGGCCGCCTACCGGATGGGCATCACCATCAACAGCGCCCGGGAGTACTGGGCCCGGATCCGGGTCAAGTGGAAGGTCAAGACGCACGCCGAGGGCGCGGCGGTGCTCACCGCCCTCATCCATCAGGCCGAGGGTGGCGGCGACGAGATGGCGGAGGCGGTCTGAGGCTCAGTCCGGGGCGGTCCGAGCGCCGGCGGCGTCGATGACGAAGGCCAGGACGAAGGCCTCCTGGCGCCATCCCTCGTAGCGGCCCGACGGGCCGAAGTGCCCGGAGCCCATCTCCGTCTTCAGCACCAGCGGCCGCCGCAGGGAGCCCTCCTCCCGCAGGCGCGCCACCCACTTGGCGGGCTCGTGGTATCCGACCCTGGGGTCGTTGAGGCCGGTGGTGACGAGCAGCGCAGGGTACTCCTGGTCGGTGACGTTCTCGTAGGGCGAGTACCCCTTCATGTACCGGTACACGTCCCCGCTCTCGATCGGGTTGCCCCATTCCTCCCACTCGATGACGGTCAGGGGCAGGGAGGGGTCGATGATCGTGTTCAGAGCGTCGACGAAGGGCTGCTCGGCGACGATCGCGCGGAAGCGGTCGGGGCCCAGGTTGGCGACCGCGCCCATGAGCAGCCCGCCGGCCGAGCCCCCCCTGGCGACCAGGCCGCGGGCCGAGGTCCAGCCGGCCTCGATCAGATGGTCGGCGCAGGCGATGAAGTCGGTGAAGGTGTTGCGCTTGTGCAGCAGCTTGCCGTCCTCGTACCAGCGCCGGCCCAGCTCCCCGCCGCCGCGGACGTGGGCGATGGCGTAGACGAAGCCGCGGTCGAGGAGGGAGAGGCGCGAGCTGGAGAAGCCGGGATCCATGCTCGCCTCGTAGCTTCCATAGCCGTAGAGCAGGCAGGGGGCGCCGCCGTCCCGCGCGACCCCGCGCCGCCAGACCAGCGAGATCGGAACGCGGGTGCCGTCCGGCGCCGTCGCCCATTCCCTCGCCGACTCGTAGCGCTCGGGGTCGAACCCGCCCAGCACCGGCTGGCGCTTGCGCAGCGTCAGCCGCCGGTCGTCGAGCCCGTAGTCGTAGACGGTGCTGGGCACGGTCATGGACGTGTAGCCGAGCCGGTACATGGTGGTGTCGTAGCCGAGGTTGGTGCCCGGCCCGACGCTGTAGACGGGCTCGGGGAAGGCGATGTCGTGGGCCTCGCCGTCGGCCGTCCGCACCACCCGCAGCCCGGTCAGCGCTCGCGCTCGATAGGAGATGACGTAGTGGCCGGCGAAGGCGTCGACGCCGAGGACCCGGGTCCCCGGGCCGGGCGCCCAGAGCGGCTCCCAGTTCGCGCGCTCCGGAGCGCCGGCCGGCGCCGAGAAGAGGGCGAAGTCCTCGTGGCCGTCGTTGCTCACGATGAGCAGCCGGTCGCCCTGGTCGGTGGCGTCGTACTCGATCCCCTGGCGCCGGGGCTCGATGACCCGGAAGTCGGCCTCGGGGGCGTCGGCCGGGAGCATCCAGATCTCGCTGGTGACCATGCTGTGCAGCGAGAGGAAAAGGTAGCGCCGGCTGCGGCTGGTGTGGATGCCGAGGAAGAAGCGCTCGTCGGGCTCCTCACGGATCAGCCGGTCGTCGGTGCTCGCCGTCCCCAGCCGGTGGCGCCAGAGCCGGTACGGCCGCTTGGCCTCGTCGAGGGTGACGTAGAAGAGGAAGCGCCCGTCGGCCGACCAGGCGGCGCCGTAGGAGGTGTTGGGGATCTCGTCGGGAAGGTCCTGACCACGCTCCAGATCACGGAAGCGCATGGTGTAGGCCTCGTCGCCGGAGGTGTCGACCGAGTAGGCGAGGAGGGTGCCGTCCGGTGACACGGCGTAGGCGCCAAGGTTGAAGTAGGCGGCGCCGGCGGCGAGCACGTTCTCGTCGAGGAGCACGATCTCGGGTGCTCCCTCGTCGTACTCCCCCCGCCGGTCCGGCCGCCGGCACTGGATGGCGTACTGGCTGCCCTCCAGGGTGCGCGTGTAGTACCACCAGTCCCCGAGCCGGGCCGGCACCGACATGTCCGTCTCCTGCACCCGCGCCTTGATCTCGTCGAAGAGCGAGGCCCGCAGCGGCGCCATGTGTGCCGTCACCGCCTCGCAGTACGCGTTCTCACCCTCCAGGTAGGCGAGGGTGTCGGGGTCCTCACGGTCCCTCAGCCAGGCGTACTCGTCGACGACGGTGTCCCCGTGCAGGGTCCGCTCGCTGGCGACGCGCTTGGCGCGGGGCGGATTCGGAAGCTCGGTCACACCTCGGAGTGTGCCACGCCGCACCGCCCCGTCCGCGGCCGGCCAGGCTGTTAGAATTCCGCCCCCGGTGGCATGGGCCGCCCACTCAGTTCGATTTCTTCGTGGCTCTTGGCTGAGGCGGGCTCACCGTCCGTCTCAGCCGTCCAGGTCCCACCTCGTACGTCGCCGCGCGTAAGCGGTGATACGCGGATCTGAGGATGCCGGATGCGGCGTCATACCGCTAACGTCGTTGCTGTGATCCGGGCCCGCTGGCAGTCGCTGCTCCCGACCTTCCCCGGCTGGCGAATGCTGCTCGTGGACAGCCTGGCCGCGCTGTGCCTCACCGCGCTGTCGTTGCTCGCCTCGCACTGGATGGGCCGGTTCGGAGGTCCGCCGGCGACCAACCACCTCGACGGCGTGGGCATGATCCTCCTCGTCATCGGGCCGCTGGCGATCTCGGCTCGGCGGGCCTGGCCGGCCGGGGTCCTGGCCATTGTCGTCGCCGCCACCGCCGCCTACCTGGCGCTGGGCTATCCTTACGGCCCGACGCTGTTCTCTCCCTCCCTCGCCGCCTACGCGGTCGGCTCTCGGCTCCCCTTCCCGCTGTCGGCTGCGGTCGTGCTCGGCGGCGTCGTCGTCTACCTGGCGGTCGCTCTCATCCACGCGCCGGGGGCCTGGCTGGGCACCGTCGCCAACCAGATCGGCTGGT
>DATAXV010000159.1:0-6223 GCA_036272915.1 Candidatus Dormiibacterota bacterium | reverse complement strand
CCCGCAGGCCTCGCCGACGGTGGTCGACGCGCAGGTCACGGTGCCCGTCGTCACCACCCTGCAGGGCGTGACCGACGTCAATGAGATCGACTCCGACTCCGCCTCCGGGGCCTCGATCATCGAGGTCGAGTTCAACGACGGCACCGACGAGCAGACCGACCTCCAGAACCTGAACGCCGCGCTGACCCGCATCCAGGGCAGCCTGCCGGCGACGGCCAAGGCGCCCGACGTCGAGGCCTTCTCGACCAGCGAGCTTCCCATCCTCCAGTACTCGGTCTACGGCAACGCCTCGCTGGCCACCACCTCCAGCCGGCTGGAGACCGTGGCGGTGCCCCGCCTGCAGGGCCTCGCCGGCGTCGCCACGGTCAGCGTCAGCGGTGCCCCCACCCAGGAGGTCCAGGTCACCCTCGACCCGCAGAAGCTGACCGCCGACGGCGTCTCCATGAGCCAGGTCGTGGCCACCCTCGAGAGCGCCTCCCTGGTCCAGTCGGTGGGATCGCTCCAGGACAACGGGCAGGCGGTCCCGGTCCGGATCTCGAGCTCGCTGCAGAGCCTCGCCCAGATCGCCGCCCTGACCGTCACCCCGTCCGCCTCGGCCACGGGCTCCTCCGGCCAGGGTTCCGGGTCGGCCGGTCAGGGCTCCGGCTCGGGTGCCGAGGGCTCCGGATCTCAGGGCCAGAACGGCTCCGGCGGCACCACCTCGCCGGCGAGGTCGCCGGTTGCCATCGGTGATCTGGGCACGGTGACCCTGAGCTCGGTCCCGGCCGACACCATCACCCGGACCAACGGCCGGCTGAGCATCGGGATGAACATCCTCAAGACCCCGAGCTCCGACACCGTCACCGTCGCCAACGAGGTCAAGAAGGCGCTGCCCGGGATCGCTCAGAGCATGGGCGGCGGCACCCACTTCCAGATCATCACCGACGAGGCGACGCCGATCACCAACGCCATCTCCGGCATTCTCCGGGAGGGGCTGCTGGGCGCGCTGTTCGCAATCCTGGTCATCTTCGCCTTCCTTCGCAGCGCCAGGGCGACCCTGGTCGCGGCGATCTCGATCCCGCTCTCCCTGCTCGTCGCCCTGCTCATCCTCTGGTGGCAGGACATCACGCTGAACATCCTCACCCTGGGCGGGATGATGGTCGCCATCGGGCGGGTGGTGGACGACGCCATCGTCGTGCTCGAGAACATCAGCCGCCACATCAACGAGGGTGAGCGTCCGCTGGTCGCCTCCTACAACGCCGCCAGGGAGATCCTCACCGCGGTGACCTCGTCGACCCTGACCACGGTCGCCGTCTTCCTGCCCATCATCTTCCTGACCGGCATCGCCGGCGACTTCTTCAGGCCCTTCGCCCTGACCGTGGTGACGGCGCTGCTCGCCTCGCTCGCGGTCGCGGTGACGGTGGTGCCGCTGCTCGCCTCGCGGCTGCTGCCCAAGCCCCGGCGCCAGGGAACCGACGTCGTCTCCGGCTGGCTCCAGCGCCGCTACGTCCCCGTGATCCGCTTCGCCACCTCGCACCGGCCGGTCGTCCTCCTCGTCGCCCTGGCCATCCTGGTCGTGACCGCCGGCCTGGTTCCGCGGCTGAGCATCAACCTGCTCGACCAGTCGGCGGGACCCGACGTGTCGGTCAACCTGGCCATGCCCATGAACGCCACCCTGGCCCAGACCAACGCCCAGACCGAGGCGGTCGAGCGGTTGATCCACGGCACCAGGGGGGTCAGCGCCTACCAGGCAACCGTCGGCGGGACCCCCGATCCGTTCGCCCCGCCGGGAAGCATCCCCGCCGACCCGACCACCGCCTCGATCACGGTCGTCGCCGACGCCACGGCCGATCCGGCCAAGGTCCTGAACCGGATCCGATCGCGCGTCCGCAGCTACCATGGCGCGGCCAAGGTGACCACCGCCGCCGGTCAGAACAGCTCCACCTCCGGCACCAGCCAGGTGCAGGAGGTCGTGCACGACTCCAACGCGGCGACGCTCGACCAGAGCACGCAGAAGGTGATATCGGCGCTGAAGGGGATCTCCGGGCTGAGCCAGGTGACGTCCAACCTGACCACCTCCAAGCCCGAGTACGTACTGACGCCGACCCCCGCCCTGAGCTCGAGCGGCCTCACCCTGCAGCAGCTGGCGGGACTGGTCTCGGCGGCGGTCCAGGGTGATGTCGCCACCGAGGCGACGCTGTCCACCGGAGAGACCGGCGTCGTCGTCCAGCTGCCTCCGGGCACCGCCGACACGCCGGCCTCGCTGGCCAGCTTCCCGGTGCCGACGGCGACCGGCTCGGTGCCGCTCTCCAACCTGGCCACCCTGCAGGAGGTGCCCGGGCCGCAGAGCGTCAACCGCACCAACGGCCAGCAGACGGCGACGATCACCGCCAACATCACCGGCAGCAACACGCGGGCGGTGCAGAACCGGGTCGACAAGGCGCTGAACAAAGTCAAGCTGCCCGGCGGCGTGTCGGTCTCGGCCGGCGGCGCCTTCTCCGAGCTCTCCACCGTCCTGACGCAGTTCATCCTCGCCATCCTCGGGGCGATCGGACTGGTCTACCTGATCATGGTCGCGACCTTCCGGTCGCTGCTCAAGCCGCTGGTGCTGCTCGCCGCGATCCCCTTCGCCGCCACCGGCGCCATCGTCGCCCTGGTCGCCACCCACACCGCGCTGTCCCTGCCCTCCCTGGTCGGCCTGCTGATGCTGATCGGGATCGTGGTCACCAACGCGATCGTGCTGCTCGATCTGGTCGAGCAGTACCGCGCCCGCGGCCTCGGGGTGCAGGAGGCGCTGATCGAGGGCGGCCGGCACCGGCTGCGGCCGATCCTGATGACGGCGCTGGCGACGATGCTGGCCCTGGCCCCGCTGGCCGCCAGCGGGGAGAACGGCGGCGGCGGCGCCTTCATCAGCGCGCCGCTGGCGATCGTCGTCATCGGCGGGCTCTTCACCAGCACCTTCCTCAGCCTGGTCATCCTGCCCGTCCTCTATTCCTACGCCGCGCCCTTCGCCAACGACCGCAGCCGGCAGCGAGAGCTGGACGGGCTGCTCGACCGCGCCGCCCAGAACGGCTCGTCCGAGCTGCCGGAGCCGGCACGGATGCACCGGGGCGACCGGCCGGTGGTGACGCTCTGCGCCGACGCCGGGCTGCCGGTGGCGGAGATCGGCGCCAGCGTCGCCAGCCGCCTGAACGTGCGCCTGGTCGACCTCAGCGGTGGGGTGGAGAACCTCTCCGAGGCTCTGATGACCATGCTCACCGAGGAGGCCAAGGCGCGGGCCGACTTCGCCCGGCTGCTGCGCCGGCTCTCCGCCAGCGCGGCCGACGGCGGCGAAGGACTGCTCCGCCCGCGGCTCCGCGAGGCGGCCCTGGAGCTGATCACGCGCTCCGGCGGCGTCGTCTGCGGTGCCCCGGCGGCGGTGCTGCCGCTGGGGGTTGAGCTGGGCGGGCTCCGGGTGCGGCTGACGGCCCCGGCCGACCGGCGGATGCAGCTGATGAGGGGAGCCGACGAGGAGGAGGCGGCGGCCAGGGAGCGGCTGGAGGCGGCCGACGCGGCCGACCAGGCCGCCTGGGCGGAGGCCGCCCAGGGCGCCGCCGCCGGTGAGCTCTATCACCTCGCGCTCGACCCGACCGCGCTCAGCCTCGACGCCTGCGCGAGCCTGATCGCCACCGCCGCCGAGACCGGCCGGCAGGCCGCCGCAGCGCCGAGCCAGGCCGTTCCGGCTCCCAGCTGACCTCCTCGGCGTGCCGACCTTCGTGCTCGTCCCGGGCGCCTGCCACGGCGGCTGGTGCTTCGATGCCATCGCCGCGCCGCTGCGCGATCTGGGCCACCGCGTCCACGCCGTGACCCTGACCGGGCTCGACCCGGGAGGCCAGGCGCCGGACTCCACGGTGAACCTCGAGACGCATATCGACGATCTGCTGCGGATGCTCGCCGCCGAGTCGGTGGAGGAGGCGGTGCTGGTCGGCCACAGCTACGGCGGGATGGTCGTCACCGGGGCCGCCGACCGGGCACCCGGGCGCGTCGACGCGCTGGTCTACCTCGACGCCTTCGTCCCCCGTGACGGCGAATCCTGCTGGATGCTGACCAACGACGACCAGCGCGAGTGGTACATGGATGTGGGAGAGACCGGCTACCTGGTGCCGGCGCTGCGCTTCTTCGAGGAGAGGGCGCGGCCGCACCCGCTGCTGCAGCGCATCAGGCTCGCGGGCGATCTCACCCGCTTCCGGCGCCGCGACCACGTCTACGCCGAGCGATGGGAGGGCGAATCTCCCTTCGCGCCGACCTACGGCCGCCTGATGGACGACCCGCTCTGGCACGTGCACGGACTCGACGGGCGCCACAACCTGATGCGGGACGCGCCCGAGGAGCTGGTGCGCATTCTCGTCGCCGCCGCGCAGCGCGAGGCAGAGGATGCCGGCTCGAACCGCCTCGTTCGTCTTCGCGACCAGGTAGCCCGATGATGATGGGCAACTACTGCCACCGCTGCGGCGGCGACGCGGTCGCCGCGAAGCGATCGGGGACCATCGCCACGCTGCGCTGCACGGCGTGCGGCGAGACCGAGGAGACGCCCGTGCGACCCGCCTATGTCGTCACCGGCACCGGCGGGGCGGGAAAGACCGCCGTCTCCACCGAACTGCCCCGATTGCTCGCCGGCTGCGCCGTCTACGACGTCGACCTGATCTGGTGCGGAACCTGGGACGAGCGGAACGACAACTGGCTCCGCATCGCCCACGCCAACGGCCTCTGCGGGCTGGACACGGTGTTCTGCGGCACGGTCCTGCCCAGCGGGGTCGACTCGCTGCCCAACCGCTGCCTGGTCGGTGACCTCCTCTATCTCGACCTCCACTGCACCGACGAGGACCGCGACCGGCGGCTGCGCGCCCGCTGGCAACACGGCCAGCCCGATGGCGAGGAGGTCGTCCACCGGCACCGCGCCTTCGCCGCCGAGCTGCTTCGTCGGGCGCCGGAGTTCGCGCCGCCGATGCCGGTGGTCTCGACCAGCGGCCGGTCGGTGGCCGAGGCGGCGGCAGACGTCGCGGCATGGGTCGACGGCTGGCGGCGGGACTACGAGCGGCGACCGGGCGTCCGTCAGGCGGGGTGACGCGCGGCTCTGGTCAGGTCCGGTCCCAGTAGCGCGGCGCCCAGCTCGCCCCCTGCCAGGTCAGCATCCTGGTCGGCCGCAGCAGGAACAGCCCGCGCTTCTGACTGCGCGTCGAGTCCAGGTAGGCGGGGCCGCCCTCGCCCATGTACCGGACCGCCATCCGCTCCGCGATCGCGACCCAGCGGCCGCCGACGTTGGGTCCCTCGATCATCTCCGCGCGGCACTGGGCGATGACGCGCCGGGGGCCACCCTCCTCCTCGATCGTCAGCGCGCAGCGCGGGTCCCGCTCGAGGTAGGGGCGCCAGGCCGAGCGCAGCCGGGGGATGACCCAGAAGCCCTCGCCGTCCCACTCGTGCCAGACCGGCACCACGTAGGGCCACCCCTGGTCGTCGAGGCAGCCGAGGCGGGCGAGACGCCCCTCCCGGAGGAACTCGTCGAGATCCGCTCCCCTGATCCTGCCGTCGTCCGCCGCGTTCTCGTTGCTGGGCACGATGACCATCATCTCGCAGCGCCCTCGGATCGCGTACAGCCGCGTCGGCGGCGACGGCAGCCGCCAGAATGTGCACTCGTGAACGAGCCCGTCCATCCCCGGCCCCACGTGCTGCTCAGCTGCGCCATGTCGGTGGACGGCTGCATCGACGACGCCTCCCCCGATCGCCTGATCCTCTCCGACGAGGAGGACCTGGACCGCGTCGACGCCGAGCGCGCCGGCAGCGACGCCATCCTGGTCGGCGCCAACACGCTGCGCCGCGACGATCCCCGGCTGCTGGTGCGGTCGGCCGAGCGCCGGGCTCGCCGGGAGGCGGACGGCCTTCCGGCGAGCCCGCTCAAGGTGACGATGACGCGGAGGGGCGATCTCGATCCGCGCATGCGCTTCTTCGCCGCCGACGGCGCCGGCAAGCTCGTCTACGCGCCGCCGGCGGCGGCTGGGCCGCTCGCGGACCTGCTCGGGGGTTTGGCGGAGGTCCGTGCCGCCGGCGACGCCGTGGACCTCCGCTGGCTGCTCGCCGATCTCGCCTCACGCGGAGTCAGACGGTTGATGGTGGAGGGGGGCGAGGCCACCCACACCGCCTTCCTGACCTCCGGCCTGGTGGACGAGCTTCAGCTCGTGGTGGCGCCGTTCTTCGTCGGCGATCCCGA
>DATAXV010000158.1:0-19990 GCA_036272915.1 Candidatus Dormiibacterota bacterium | reverse complement strand
AACCTGCCGATCTATCCGTACAGCACCTGGATCGACAAGAGCGTCGTCAAGTCGTACAGCTGGCTGATGAAGAGGGACGTCGACAGGGCCAACTCGCTGCTCGAGGAGGCGGGTCTGAAGAAGGGGTCGGGCGGCGTCCGGACACTCTCCGACGGAAGCGCGATGCGGTATCAGATCAGCGTTCCCACGGGCTGGACGGACTTCATCTCGGACTGCGAGGTGATCACCAACAACTGCAAGG
The DNA here is from genome assembly GCA_036272915.1 of Candidatus Dormiibacterota bacterium. Taxonomy (GTDB): domain Bacteria; phylum Chloroflexota; class Dormibacteria; order Dormibacterales; family Dormibacteraceae; genus DATAXV01. Next base: position 19,749 of record DATAXV010000158.1, on the reverse strand, counting down.
ACATTGGGGTCGATCTGACCATCTACACCCCCTCCGTCGACACCTGGTACAACAACGTCTACCCCGCCCACTTCGACATGTGCCTGGACGACCCGGGCGGCTTCGGGGCGACCCCGTTCGAGGCCTACCGAGGGTACCTGTCCTCACAGACCTACGAGCCTGTGGGAACCTCCGCGCAGCAGAACTGGCAGCGATACAAGAACGCTGACGCCGACACCCTGCTCAACAAGTTCGCGGCGACGTCGAGCCTCTCCGAGCAGAAGTCGATAACGGTCGATCTGCAGAGGATATTCGCAGAGAATCTGCCCGTCATACCGCTCTACTACGAACCCGAGTGGGGTGCGTACAACACGATGTACTTCACCGACTTTCCCAATCTCCCGCATCCATATGCGCCGCTGTCCGAAGTGTCCTCGTTCCCCACCTACAACATCGTCCTCAACCACATAAAGCCGCGATAGTCCGAGGGGGGAGGACAGTGCGCTTCATAGCCAGGCGGTTGGGCATGTATCTGATCGCCGCCTGGGCGGCGATCACCCTCAACTTCATCCTGCCGAGAACGATGCCCGGCAACCCGGCGACGACCCTCTTCGCCAGCATGCGGGGCCAGCTCCAGCCGCAGGAGCTGTCCTCGCTCAAGGCCGCGTACGGCTTGAGCAACGCCCCGATGTGGCAGCAGTATCTGAGCTACCTGGGGCAGGTTCTCCACGGCAACTTCGGGATCTCCCTGTCGCACTTCCCGACGCCGGTCGTCGACGTGATCGGGGTGGCGCTGCGGTGGACCCTGCTCCTGGGCCTGACCAGCCTCGTCCTCAGCTGCCTGATCGGCACCGTGCTGGGCGCGATCGCCGCCTGGAGGCGCAACGGGCTGGTCGACTCTCTGCTTCCGCCCATCCTCATGTTCGTCGGCTCCTTCCCGTACTTCTTCCTGGCCCTGATCTTCCTCTACGTCCTCGGCCTCGAGCTCAACTGGTTCCCGCACGGCAACGCCTTCGGGGACCAGGTGACGCCCGGGCTCAACCTCCCCTTCATCCGCAGCGTGATCTTCCACCTGATCCTGCCCGCCGCCACGATCATCCTGGTCGCGGTCGGCGGCTGGCTGATCCGCATGCGGAACACGATGATCGGCGTCCTCGCCGAGGACTATCTGACCGTCGCCGAGGCCAAGGGCCTGTCCCAGATGCGGATCATGCTGCGCTACGCGGCGCGCAACGCCCTGCTGCCGACGGTGACGTCCTTCGGCATGAACCTGGGGTTCATCTTCAGCGGGCAGCTGCTGACCGAGATCGTCTTCTCCTGGCCCGGCCTCGGCTACCAGCTGCTGCAGGCGGTGAGCGGGCAGGACTACCCGCTCCTGCAGGCGCTCTTCCTGATCATCACCATCACCGTGCTGCTGGCCAACCTGCTCGTGGACATCGTCTACGTCAGGCTGGACCCGCGCGCGCGAGCCGCCTAGGGGGTGGAGCGGATGGAGGCGAACCCGGCCAAGCTCACGGCGGACGCCGCCTCCGGCACCACCGGCGGAGCCGGCCATGGTGTCTGGCTCCGCTGGCTCCAGCTCATGCTGCGGAACCGCAAGGCGCTGTTCGGCGTCGTCATCCTGGCCCTCTTCGGCGTGATCGCGCTGCTGGCGCCGGTGATCCGGCCCGGCAACCCGACCGCGTTCGTCGCCGCCTCCAGCCTGTCGCCCTCGTGGGCACACCCGCTGGGGACGACCGGCAACGGGCAGGACGACCTGCAGCAGCTCCTCTGGGGGGCGCGCGTTTCGCTCAGCGTCGCCTTCCTGGTCGGGACCATCACGACCCTGATCGCGACGCTGGTCGGGATCGCCGCCGCCTACCTGGGCGGCACCGGCGACGCCGTGCTCAGCCTGCTCATGAACGTCTTCCTCCTGATCCCCGGCCTGCCGCTGATCATCACCCTCGCCCTCTTCCTCCCGCCGGGGGCGGTGACCATCGTGCTCGTCCTCGCCTTCACCGGCTGGGCGTGGCCGGCCCGGATCCTTCGGGCCCAGGCGCTGAGCCTTCGCCAGCGCGACTTCGTGGCCGCCGCGGTGGTGAGCGGGGAGCCGGGGTGGCGGGTGATGGTGGGGGAGATGCTCCCCAACATCTGGTCGATCGTGGTCGCCAACTTCATGGGCTCGACCGTCTACGCGATCGGAGCCGAGGCGGCCCTGGAGTTCATCGGGCTGGGCGACGTGCATCAGGTGACCTGGGGGACGATGCTCTACTGGGCCGAGAACTTCGGCGACCTGGAGCAGGGCGCCTGGTGGACGTTCGTCCCGCCCGGGCTCGCCATCGCCCTGGTCGCCTTCGGGCTGATCATGTGCAACTACGCCATGGACGAGATCACCAACCCCCGTCTGCGGTCGATCCGGAGGGAGATGAGGAGCTCGCGGCTGCCGTGGGCGCTGTTCCGGCGGGGCCGGGCGGGGATGGCGGGATGAAGGCCGAATCGGGCGCCCTGCTCGACATCCGCGACCTGAAGGTGCAGTACTGGAGCGACCGCGGCATGGTGCGCGCTGTCGACGGCGTGTCGCTGCGCATCGCCCCCGGCGAGGTCTTCGGGCTGGCTGGCGAGTCGGGCAGCGGCAAGTCGACCGTGGCCATGACGATCATGCGCGTCCTCCATCCCCCGGCCGAGATCGCGGGCGGCATGGTCCTCCTGGAGGGGAGGGATCTGCTCGAGCTGGAGGGCGCCGAGCTGGAGTCGGTGCGCTGGCGCACCGTGTCGATGGTCTTCCAGAGCGCGATGAACGCCCTCAACCCGGTCATGCGGGTGGGGGACCAGATCGTCGACGCGATCCTCGCCCACGAGAAGGTGGGCCGGAGCGAGGCCCGGCAGCGGTCGGTCGAGCTGCTGGCGCTGACCGGCATCGAGGCGGCCCGGGCGCGAGCCTATCCGCACGAGCTGTCGGGCGGCATGCGGCAGCGGGTCATGATCGCCATGGCCCTCGCCCTGCGGCCCCGGCTGATCATCATGGACGAGCCCACGACCGGGCTCGACGTCGTCGTCCAGCGCGAGATCATGCAGCAGATCCAGGAGCTCAAGGATCGGCTCGGCTTCTCGATCCTGTTCATCACCCACGACCTCTCCCTGCTCATGGAGCTGTGCTCGCGGGCGGCGATCATGTACGCCGGGAAGGTGGTCGAGGAGGGACCGGTGGCGACGCTCTTCAGCCATCCAATCCATCCCTACACCGAGGGGCTGATGAACTGCTTCCCCTCGGTCGCCGGCGAGCGGCGGGATCTGACCGGGATCGTCGGCTCGCCCCCGGACATGGCCCGCCCGCCCACCGGCTGCCGCTTCCACCCGCGCTGCCCCTACGCGCTCGAGGAATGCCGGGGGGTGGAGCCGCGCCTGGTCCCGGTCGCGAGGGACCGCCTCGCCGCCTGCCATCTGTCCGGGGTGCGGGCCGCCTCCGGCGGAGGCGGCGTCCGCGACGGCGAGGAGGCGAGGCCCTGATGAGCACGGCGGCGCGACCAGCCGAACCGAACGCGGTCCTTCTCGACGTGCGCCACGTGGCCAAGCGGTTCCCCGCCGGCGGCGTCCTCGCCCACCACGAGATCCACGCCGTCGAGGACGCCACCTTCACCGTCGCCCGGGGCCAGATCGTGGCCCTGGTCGGCGAGTCGGGCAGCGGCAAGAGCACGACCGCGCGCATCCTCGCCCGGCTGACGCCGCCCACCGCCGGGGAGATCCGGCTCAAGGGCAGGGACGTGCCCTCAGGACCGAGCCGCGGAGGGCGTCGCTGTCCTACCGGCGCGCCGTGCAGATGGTGTTCCAGGACCCCTTCGCCTCGCTCAACCCGGTCCACACGCTGGGTCACCACCTGGCCCGGCCGCTCCAGATCCACGGCCGGGCCCGGGGCGGGCGTCTCATCCGGGAGCGCGTCGGGGACCTGCTCTCGCTGGTCGGGCTCGATCCGCCGGCCGACTCCGCCGACAAGTACCCGCACGAGCTCTCCGGCGGCCAGCGGCAGCGCGCCGCCTTCGCCCGGGCGCTCGCCGTCGACCCCGAGCTGGTCCTCGCCGACGAGCCGGTCTCGATGCTTGACGTTTCGATCCGGATCGGCATCCTCAATCTCATGGGGCACTTGAAGAGGGATCAGGGCCTCGCCTGCCTCTACATCACGCACGACATCGCCAGCGCCCGCTACATCGCCGACCAGACGGTGGTGATGTATGCCGGCTACATGGTCGAGGGAGGGGCGAGCGAGGAGGTGATCCGGCGGCCGGCCCACCCCTACACGCAACTGCTCGTCTCCGCCGTGCCCGATCCCCAGACCGGGCTCGCCCCGAGGCGGCTGGCCGGGCGAGGCGGCGTCCCCTCGAGGATCGATCCCGGCCCCGGCTGCCCCTTCGCCGGGCGCTGTCCCCACACCATGGACATCTGCCGGACGGCCATGCCCCCTTCGTCGGCGCTGGGCGGCGGGCACTGGGCGCGCTGCCACCTCTTCGGGGCGGCGGGCGGGGTGGACGGCGCCGAGGCCGGGGCCGGAGCGGGTTCGCGGTGACGGCTGAGGCGGCGGTCGTCGTCACTATCGCCGGGCCCTCGGCCAGCGGCAAGTCGACGCTGGCCGGGCTGCTCGCCGCGGAGCTCGGCGAACTGGCACCGGCGATCCTCCGCCAGGACGACTACTTCCGGGACTTCGCCGAGTTCGACGAGGCGGAGCGAGAGCGGGTGAGGACCGCCAACCACCCCTCGGCGGTGCTCTGGGAGTCCTTCCACGAGGCGCTGGACACGCTCACCGCGGGGGGTCGGGTTCTGCAGCCGGCGCCGGGCACGCGGGGACGGTCGAGGGGCCTCCGCGAGCGGTGGCTCGGCCCCGGCCGCCTGATCATCGTCGAGGGTCTCTTCGCACTCTGGGACGAGCGCTCCCGTGACCGGGCCGACCTTCGCGTCTACCTCGAGGTCGACGAGGACGAGCGGGTCCTGCGCCGGCTTCACCGCGACATCGCCGAGCGGGGCGGCACGCTGGAGCGCTCGGTCGCCTGGTACCGGCGGGACGTGGCGCCCAACTATCCCCTCTACACGGCGCCCTCGCGCCAGTACGCCGATCTGGTCGTGCCCACCAACCACGCCGTCGACGTCGCCGTGTCCGCCCTCCGCGAGGCGATCCGCGGCATCGCCGCGGCCCGGCTCGGCGCCCACACCGACCGGGTGGCCGGCGATGACGGCCGGTGACCTCATCCTCGCCCTGGACGTAGGCACCAGCCGGACCAAGGCGCTGGGCATCGACCTCGACGGCCGGGTCGAGGCCGAGGCGGAGATCGAGACGCCGGTCAGCTACCCGTCGCCCGGGTACGCGGAGTCGCAGCCCCAGGACTGGTGGCGTGCCGCCTCCCGGAGCGTTCGCCACCTGATCCGGGGCCGGGGTATGGCGCCGGAGAGGGTCCGCGTCGTCGCTCTCTGTGGCTTCATGCACACGCTGGTCGCCCTGGACGCGGGCGGCCGGCCGTTGCACCCGGCGATGCTCTGGTCGGATCAGCGCAGCGCGCCCCAGACCGAGGCCCTGGCCTCGGTCTCCGGCGCTGTCGCCAAGGTGACCGGCCAGCCGCTGTCGACGATGTCGTCGCTGCCCCGCCTGCTCTGGCTGCGTCAGAACCGCCCCGACGTCCTCGAGGCGGCCCGCAGCTTCCTGCTGGTCAAGGACTTCGTCCGCTTCCGGCTCACCGGCGAGCGCGCCACCGACGCCCGGGACGCGCGCGGGTCCGGCCTGGTCGACGCCGCCACCGGCTCCTGGTCGGCGGAGCTCCTGAGCATGGTCGGAATTCCGGTGGAGTGCATGCCGCCGATCCTGAGGGCGGACGAGATCTGCGGCGCGGTCTCGGCGAGGGCGGCGAGGGAGACCGGGCTCCGGCCGGGGACGCCGGTCGTGGTCGGCACCGGGGACTGGTTCGCCACCCTGGTCGGATCCGGCTGCTTCCTGCCCGAGCGCGCCTGCCTCTACCTGGGCTCGGCCGGACTCCTCGGCGCCTTCACCTCGGCCGCCGAGCTGGGGCGGCTGGGCAGCATCCGCAACCTGGCCAGCGTCACCTCCACGGGTACCGCCCTCAGCTGGCTTCGCCGGTTGCTCTACAGCGGTCCGGCCGGCCCTGGTTACGACCGCGTCTTCGCCGCCGCCGAGACCAGCCGCCCGGGTGCGCGCGAGCTGCTCTTCCTGCCGCACCTGATGGGCGAGCGTGGTGGTGGCATGCGGCCCGACGCGCGCGGCGCCTTCTTCGGCCTGACCCTGGCCCACGGCCGCGGCGACCTGGCCAGGGCCGTGCTCGAGGGCACGGTGCTCTGGCTCCGGGCGGTCAGCCAGCCGGCGCTGGCGAGCGTCCCCTTCGGCGACGTGCTGCTCACCGGTGGGGGCGCCCGGAGCGGGCTCTGGCGGCGGATCTGCGCGGCCACCTTCGCCCGCCGCGTGCTCCTTCCCGCCAGCGGTGAGGCGGCGGCGCTGGGCGCGGCGATGCTGGGGGCCACCGCGATCGGCGTCGGCGGCGGCTACCAGGCTCTGGCCCGGGCCTGGTCGAGCCCGGTCGGAGTGGAGGAGCCGGATCCGGACCTGGTCGAGGCCTACGCGGCCGTCTACCGGCGCTTCGTCGAGGTCGAGGCGGCGCTGCGGCCGCTGGGCTGAGGCGGCGCCGGCGGGTGTGGGCGAAAAGCGACCGAGGGCCTATGATGGTAAATATCACCTGAACCGTGAAAAGGGAGTGAGGTTTCCACCGTGAACGAGACCAAGATCCGGATCGGCGTCGTCGGCTTCGATCACTGGTACACGGCCATCTCCTTCGCCCAGCGCCTGGTCGGCCACGCGGACGCCGAGCTGGCGGGCATCGCCGACCCGGACCCGGACCGGGCCGGTCAGGTGGGGGAGCGGGTCGGCCGCCCCGACCTGGTGGTGAGGGTGGCGGACCTCATCGCTGACCGGTCGGTGGACGCGATCGCCAGCTTCGTCAACTCGGAGCGGAATCCTGAGATCTGCATCGCCGCCGCCGGCGAGGGCAAGCACCTGCTCTCGATCAAGCCCATGGCCCGCACCCTCGAGCAGGCCGACCGGGTGGCCGCGGCGGTGGCCAGGTCCGGGGTGGTCTTCCTGCCCGCCGAATCCCGCGCCCGCCTGGCGCCGCAGAATCAGCGCCTGAAGGAGTGGTTCGCCGAGGGCAGGTTCGGCCGCATCATCAGCTCCTACGCCACGCTCTGGGCCTCGCTTCCGCAGCGCTGGCCGGGTGACCCCGACCCGGGATGGTTCGCCGACCCGGCGCTGACCGTGGGCGGTGCCTGGATCGACCACTCCATCTACCAGCTCGACCTGCTGCGCTGGCTGAGCGGGCACGAGGTGGCGTCGGTCAAGGGCCATGCCGCGACGCTCACCCACCCCGGCCTCAGGGTCGAGGACTACGGCGTGGCCACGGTGATCTTCGACGACGGGGCAGTGGCCACCATCGAGGACACCTGGACCTGCCCGCCGGGCGCGTCGCGGGCGATGACCACGGTGGTCGGCACCGAGGGCGCCTTCACCTACGACCGGGGTCAGGGGCGGCTCTCGGTGAGCGGGAACTTCCCGCCCCTCACCGGCTGGATCCAGGTCGCCGCGGCGGGCGCCCAGGCGGACGCCATCGACCACTTCGCCGGCCTGATCCGCGGCGATGCCGAGCCGGTGGCCACCGTCGAGGACGGCCGGCGGAACCTGGCCGCCTGCCTCGCCTTCTACGAGTCGGCGGCGAGGGGAGTGGCGGTCGAGCCGGTCGGCTCTCAGGAAAATCGCGTGGGAGGTGCCGTATGAGCGAGGCTCCGATCCGGCTGGGCGTGCTCGGCGCGGGCATGATCGCAACCGTCGGCTACGGCGTGCTGCCGGGGCTCCGGCACATCCCCGACAAGGTGGAGGTCCTGGCCATCGCCGACCCCGCCCTGGACCGGGCGAGGGAGGCGGCGGCGGCCTTCGGCATCCCCCACGCCTTCGCCACCCTGGAGGAGATGCTGGAGCGCGTCGACATGGACGCGGTGATCAACCTCACGCCGATCCCGTTCCACGGCCCGACCTCGATCAAGATCCTGCAGGCGGGCAAGCACCTGGCCACGGAGAAGCCGCTGGCCACGACGATGGAGGACGCCGACGCGATCGTCGAACTGGCCCGGGCGCAGGGCCTGATCGTCGTCTGCTCGCCGCCGAACATGCTCTATCCGAGCCGGGTCGAGGCGAGGCGGCTGGTCCGCGAGGGCGCGATCGGCCAGGTCGCCTTCGCCCGCGTCCGCGGCTCGCACGGAGGTCCCGCCTCGGGTGACTGGCCGATGGACCCGACCTGGTTCTACCAGGAGGGCTCGGGACCCCTCTACGACATGGGCGTCTACGGCATCCACGAGATCACCGGCATCGTCGGTCCGGCCCGGCGCGTGGTCGCCTTCTCCGGGATCACCGAGCCCGTGCGCACGGTCCGCGGCGGCCCCTTCAAGGGGAAGGAGATCCGGGTCACGGCCGACGACAATACGGTCATGATGCTCGACTTCGGCAACTCCGCCTACGCCTTCGTCGACGGCACCTTCAACGTCAACGCCGCGAAGAGCCCGCGGGTCGAGATCTTCGGCCGCGCGGGCACGCTCAACATCAGCCAGGGCGGAGACCCCGCCCTCGAGGTCTACCGGCTGGACGCGCTTCCCGGCCTCTCCGGATGGACGGTGCCCACGCTCCGCGAGGTGAGCTCGGCCCAGGCCCGCGCCGACAAGCTGCGCCGGGGCATCCTCGTCGACCACCTGGTCGACTGCATCCGCGGCGCGAGCACCCCGGTCCTCAGCGCCGAGCACGGCCGGCACGCGCTGGAGATCATGCTCAAGGCGCAGGAGTCCGCGCGCGGCGGACGCGCCCTGGACCTGACCACGACCTTCCCGGAGCCGGACGGAGCGCCGGAGCCGGCGCGGGCCGGGCTCGGCGAGGAGCGAGACCCCCAGCCATGACCGCGGAGGGGTCAGCCATCTTCGCCGGCTCGGCGAGCGGCGTGCTCGCCCGCCTGTCGTCGACCCAGCCCAACCTCAGGGAGAGCGAGCGGAAGATCGGCGACTACCTGATGCACCACGCCGTCGAGCTGGTCCATCTCTCGATCACCGAGCTGGCCGACGTGACCGGGACCTCGGAGGCGTCGGTCATGCGCTTCGCCCGGACCCTCGGCTTCTCGGGCTTCTCGGCGCTGAAGATCGCTCTCGCGCTCGAGCTGCAGAGCTCGAGCGCCCCGGCCCCGGGCGAGCTCACCGCCGACGACGACATCGCGGCGATCAAGCGTAAGACCTTCAGCACCAGCGTCTCCAGCCTCGAGGACACGCTCCATCTGCTCGACGACGCGGCGCTGGACCAGGCCGTGGCGGCGATCGCCGGCGCCCGGCGGGTCGAGTTCTACGGCGTCGGCAGCTCGGCCGCGCTGGCCCAGTTCGCCTGCGCTCAGCTGCTGCAGATCGGGGTTCCCGTGGTGGCCGTGGGCGACCCGCACACCCAGCTCTGGGGGGCCACCCGGCTCCGGCCCGGAGACGTCGGCTTCGCCATCTCGCAGTCGGGTAGCACCCACGACACGGTCGAGACCCTGGAGACGGCGAGGGAGGCGGGCGCCACCTGCGTCTGCCTCACCCGCCACGCGCGCTCGCCCCTCTCCAAGGTGGCCGACATCACGCTCCTGGCCGGCGGTCGCGCGCAGCTCGAGGCCGGGCTGGAGCTGGTCGGACGGGTGGCCGAGCTGGCCGTGATCGACGCCATCTGGGTGGCGCTGACGCTGCGCGGCGGTGAGGCCAGCCGGCAGGCGCTGGCCCGCGGCCGGCAGACGCTGAACGCGAGGAAGCGGTTCTAGGGGCATTCCCAGGAGGAGGGCTCGAGCGATGGCGGCAAGCAGTCTCCGGTTCGGCGTCATCGGGCTGACCAGCGACCACGTCTGGGGCATGGGCGAGGGGCTCGCCGCCCTGCCCGGGGTCGATCTGGTGGCGGCCGCGGACGGCCATCCCGAGCTCAGGGAGGAGGCGATGCGGCGGTGGCGCGTCCCCACCACCTACGAGCATCACCGGGAGCTGCTCGAGCGCGAGCGGCCCGACGCCGTCCTCATCTGCTGCGACAACGCGGCCAAGGCGGAGGTGGTGGCGGACGCCGCCGGCCGCGGCGTCCACGTCTACCAGGACAAGCCGCTGGCGGCGACGGCCGAGCAGGCCGAGGGCATCGCCCGAGCCGTGGAGGATGCGGGCATCCGGTTCATGGTCGCCTACCACCGCGCCTTCAGCCCCCACTACGAGGAGCTCCGGCGCGTGGTCCGGGACGGCGCGCTCGGCCAGGTCTTCCTGGCCCGGGGCGCGATCGGGCACGGCGGGCCGGTCGAGTTCGGATGCTCCCGGTACTTCTGCGAGTGGCTGTTCGATCCCGCGCGGAACGGGGGAGGGGCCCTCGTCGACGAGGGCTGCTACGTCGTCGACACCATGGTCGACTACGTCGGGCCGATCGTCGAGGTCAGCGCCTTCACCACGCAGATGGGTACCCGGGACTACCTTCCCGCCGGCATCGAGGACAACGCGGTCGTCATCCTGCGCTTCGCGTCCGGCGCCCTCGGCGTCATCGACGCCAAGTGGGGTCAGGTCGGTCCGGCACCCCTCGTCGCCTCCTACCACGGCACCGAGGGGACCCTCAGCGTCTTCTCCGACCGCGCCGAGCTGCACACGCGGAAGGGGGCTGTCCGGGAGGGGTGGGAGCCGCTGCCGGTCGCGGCCGCGCACGGTCCCGCTCAGGACGTCCGCGGCTGGCGCCTGCCGACGCCGCCCCGATCCGAGGCCGGCCGCGGCGGCACCGAGCAGCGGGCGTTCGTCGCCCTGCTCCGCGATGGCGTGCCGCTGCCCGACGCGGCCGGGCTCGCCGTCGGGCTTCACACCCAGCGGGTGATCGACGCCGCCTACCGCTCGGCGGAGTCGGGCCGTGCCGCCCGGGTCGACCAGGGAGGTGACGGGCGATGAGCTTCAAGGTCGGGATCGTCGGGTGCGGCGACATCGCCGGCTGGAACTACCTGCCCGGGACCCATGCCCTGGCCGGTACGGTCGACATCGTCGCCACCTGCGACGCGGTCGCGGACCGCGCCCGATCGGCGGCGGCGGAGTTCGGGGCGCCCGGCTGCCGGGCCTACACCAGCCTGGATGAGGTGCTCGCCGACGGTGAGGTCGAGGGCGTCGAGGTCCTCACCCCCTGGCCGCTCCACTTCGAGATGTGCCTGCGGGTGCTCGAATCGGGTCGCCACGTCTACGTCCAGAAGCCCATGTGCCAGCACCTCGGCGACGCCGAGCGGCTGCTCGAGGCGGCCGTGCAGCGCGGCGTCGTGCTCATGGCCGCCCCGCCCTCGATGGTCAACCCGGTCACGCTGCGCATCGCCTCGCTGGTCCGGGAGGGCGTGCTCGGCAAGGTGGCGATGGTCTTCTGCCGCTCCTCGCACGGAGGCGCCACCGGGCGCGGCCGCCTGACCGATTCGCGCTGGTTCTTCATGAAGGAGGCGGGGGAGTGGACCTCGCTCTTCGACATGGGCGTCTACGGGCTCCACACGGTGACCGGGATCATCGGGCCGGCGAGGCGGGTGAGCGCGTTCAGCGGGACCGCCTTCCCCGAGCGCACCTTCTTCAGCCCCGAGCGGCCGGAACCGGAGCCGGAGCACATCACGGCGGACGACAACGGCATGGTCCTGCTCGACTGGGGCGACGGCACCCTCGGCTGCGTCGACGGCAGCTTCACCATGATCGAGCCCTCGACCCGGGGCCTCACCATCTACGGGTCGAAGGGCGTCATCACCCACGCCGGCTTCAGCACCAGCTTCCGGCTCTACCAGTCGGAGGCGGGCGACCGATTCCCGCGGGGCTGGTGCGACGTCGACGGCGAGGGGCGGCTGATCGATCCGGAGAAGCTGGAGGTGAGCTCCGACGGTCCTGGGCCGCGCCGTGTCGAGCGGGGCCGGGCCGTGTCCGGGCGGAGGAGGGCGCCCTCGCCCGACATCGTGCACTGGGCGGACTGTGTCACCCGGGGGACGCGGCCACTCCTGAGCGCCGAGCACGCGGCGCACGTGGTCGAGATCATGGAGAAGGCCATCGTCGCCTCCCGGACGGGCAACGCCCAGGATCTGACGACGACGTTCCCCGACCCCGTCAGCCGCGCCGGTGGAGAGGTGAAGGTGGCATGAGAACGGCCCATCTGTACGGCGTCAGGGACCTCCGCGTGGAGGATGTTGCCGAGCCCGAGCCGGGGCCGGGCGAGGCCCTGATCCGCATCCATGCCTGCGGTGTCTGCCCGAGCGACCTCCGTGGCTATCTGGGCAGCCGGCAGCGGGATCGCGAGGGACCGTGGACGCCCGGTCACGAATGGGCGGGGACGGTCGAGGCGATCGGCGACGACGAGGATGGGTCCGGGATCCGCGTCGGCGACCGCGTGGTGGCCGACTGGCGCGTCGTCTGCGGCCGCTGCTACCAGTGCCGGCGCGGCGTCTTCAACTATTGCGAGCGGCTCTCGCGCACCGTCCGCGGCGGGTACGCCGAGTACGGGGTGGCCCCCCTCGACCAGCTCCGGGTGCTGCCCGACCAGGTGCCCTTCGAGGCGGCGGCCTTCTGCGAGCCGCTGGCCTGCATCATCAACGCTCACAGCTACACCGAGATCCCGCTCGGTGGCGACGTGGTCATCGTCGGGGCCGGTCCGATCGGCCTCCTCCACCTGCAGGTGGCGCTGGCCCGGGGCGGCCGCGTCATGGTCAGCGACCCGATCGCGGAGCGGCGCCAGAAGGCGCTCGAGCTGGGGGCTCACGTGGCGGTCGACGCCGCCGACCCCATCAAGGCCGTGCTCGATCTGACCGAGGGACGCGGCGCCAACACCGTGATCGTCGCCGTCGGCGGCGAGGGGCCGATCCGGCAGGGGCTGGCGATGGCCGCCATCAACGGCTGGGTCAACATCTTCGCCGGAACCCACCCACCGACCGAGATGCCGTTCGACCCCAACCTCGTCCACTACCGGCAGCTGCGGGTGACGGGCAGCCACGACTTCTCGCCCCACCACTTCACCACCGCGCTGCGCCTGATCCAGTTCGGCATCGTCCGGGTCACCCCGCTGATCAGCCACCGGTTCCCGCTCGACGGAGTGGTCGAGGCCTTCGAGACCACGGCCGGCCGTCGGGGCTTCAAGTCGATGGTCCTTCCCTACGGAGGCGAGAACGGGTCATGACCTTCTCGAAGCGCCGCATGCATCACCTCCTCGGAGCCGACGGCCGCATGGTGGCGGTGGCCATGGACCACTCCCGCAGCGGCGTCGCCCGCGGGCTGGAGCGGCCACAGGAGCTGGTGCGCCAGGTCGTCGAGGGTGGTGTCGACGCGATCCTGGCCACGATCGGCCTGGCCGGGATCGTGGCCGACGAGCTCGGCGGCCGCGGCCTGATCCTGGCCCTCGACAGCGAGGGCCCGATCGCCGACTACGGCGTCGACATGGCCCTCCGCTACGGGGCCGACGCGGTCGAGCTGAAGGTGTTCCCGGGCAGCCCGACGGAGAGCAGGCTGGCCGATCTGCGACGGCTCGGCGCCCGCTGCCGAGAGTGGGGGATGCCGCTTCTCGGGGAGTCGATCCCGGTGTCCTTCCAGGAGACCTCGGCTCACACCGTCGAGAAGGTGGGCGACGCCGCCCGGATCGCGGTCGAGGCCGGGGCGGACCTGGTCAAGGTCCACTACGTCGGCCCCGTCGCCGACTACCGGAGCCGGGTGGTGGAGCCGTGCGGCGTCCCCCTCGTGGTGCTCGGCGGGGCGGCCCGCGGCGAGCCCAGGGAGGCGCTCCAGATGGCGGCCGACGCGCTGGAGGCAGGCGCCTCGGGCGTCGTCTTCGGCCGCAACGTTCTGACCAGCCCGCGCCCCGACCGCATGGTCTCAGCGCTGGTCGAGCTGGTCCACGGCGGGGCGACGGTGGCGGGTGCGGCGAAGGAGCTGCTGGTTCCGGTCTGACGGCCCGGGCGGGATCGGGAGGAGGCGGATGGGATGAGGGCGGCGGTCTTCTACGGCGGCCATGACATCCGGGTCGAGGAGCGCGAGTTGCCCGAGCCGGGGCCCGGCGAGGTCCTAGTGCGCGTGCGCGCCGCCGGCATTTGCGGGAGCGACCTGCACCACTACCGGTCGGAGTCGCCCTGGGCTCGGCGCGGCCCGGAGGAGTCGGGACACGAGCTCGCCGGCGAGGTGGCGGCGCTCGGCCCCGAGGTCGAGGCGCTCCGGGTCGGTCAGCGGGTGGGCGTCGAGCCCGAGCACCTGATCGGGTGCGGCCGCTGCGAGCGCTGCCTCGCCGGCGACACCCACCTCTGCGCCTCCCGCGGCCGCCGCGGCGGCGCCGTCCATCACAGCCACGGCTTCTCCGAGTTCGACGCCTGCGTCGCCGAGAACGTCCACCCGCTCCCGGATGCGGTGACGTTGGACGCGGCCTCGATCCTCGACTGCTACGCCTGCGGGGTCCACGCCGTGCACCTGGTCCCACCGACCCCGGCGTCGACCGTGGTCGTGATCGGGACCGGCGCGATCGGCATGACGCTGGCCCAGGTGGCCAGGTCGGCGGGAGCCGGAAGGATCGTGATCGTGGGCACCCGGCAGGACCCGGTCGAGCTGGCGGTGGAGGCGGGTATCGCCGACGCCGGCGTCGCCGCCGAGAGGGGCGATCCCGTCGAGGCGGTGAGGGAGGCGACCGGAGGTGGCGGCGCGGACATCGTCTTCGAGACGGTCGGCGGCAAGGGGCGGACGCTGACCGAGGCGATCGAGATGTCGAGGCGCGGCGGCATCGTGTGCGTCCTCGGGATCTTCACCGGCTCCCCGGAGCTGCCGGCGCAGGCAGCCTTCTCGAGAGAGCTCGTACTCCGCTGGTCGAACAGCTATTCTCGATGGAACGGCGTCTCCGAATACCAGATCGCGCTCGACCTGCTGGCGGCAGGCCGGTTGCGGGCGGAGCCGCTGATCACCCACCACTTCCCACTGGAGCAGGTCGTGGACGCATTCGCGGCGGCAGCCGACAAGCGGAGCTCGTCAGCCATCAAGGTCCTGGTGCACCCATGACGGCCGTGGAGCACGCGACCGGCGGCTCGGTCCTGGGCACCGGGCAGCGCAGGCTGGAGGGCGGCAGGAAGGTCACCGGCGCTCTGCAGTACACGGCAGACCTCCGGGTCGACCGCCTGACCCACGCGCGTCTGGTGCTGAGCACGCATGCGGCGGCGCGCATCACGCGGATCGACACCGCCGCTGCGGCGAGGGTTCCGGGGGTGCTGGCGGTGGCGACCGCAGGCGAGCTCGGCGACCTCCTCGCCGCCGGCCTCCAGGTCCCACTGGCCAAGGACCGGGTCGGCTTCGTCGGCGAGCCGGTGGCGGCGGTCATCGCCGGGACCGAGGAGGCGGCGGCCGACGGCGCCGCGGTGGTCGAGATCGACTACGAACCGATGGCCGGCGTCATCGATCCGGAGCTGGCCCTCGAGCCCGGGGCGCCGGTGGTGCGGTCCTCGGCCGCCGATGCCGACGACGCCGGCGCGCACGGCACCGCGGCGGGTGGCGCGGAGCAACCGCAGGCGCCCAACCAGCGGGCCAGCGTCAACCTCCGCAGCGGCGATCCCGAGGGGGAGCTGCGCGCCTGCGCCCAGGTGGTGAGCCGGCGGTACTGGCTGCCCGCGGTCCAGCACTCGTGCCTTGAGCCGCACGTGGCCATGGCCCGGTGGGAGCCGGAGGGGGAGGTGACGGTCTGGACGCCGACGCAGGGACAGTTCGTGACGCGGCGGGGGACGGCGGCAGCGCTCGGCCTCACCGAGAGCCAGGTGCGGATCGTGGCGATGCCGGTGGGCGGCGGCTTCGGGGGCAAGGTGTCGCTGCTGGAGCCGTTGGTGGCGCTGCTGGCCAAGCTCGTCCGCCGCCCGGTGCGGCTGGAGCTGACCCGGACCGAGGAGTTCCTGATGGGTCGGGGCGGACCCGCCTGCCGGGTGGACCTCACGCTCGGCGCCGACGCCTCGGGACAGCTCCGGGCGCTCATCGCCGACATGCTGTTCGATTGCGGCGCCGGTGACGACCGCGTGGTCCGCATGGCCGCCGCGATGCTCGCCGGGACCTACCGCATCCCCGCCTACCGGATCACCGGTCACAACGTCGCCACCAACAAGACGCCGGTCACCGCCTACCGGGCGCCCGGTGCCCCGCACGCCTACTTCGCGCTGGAGTCCGCGGTCGGCGAGCTCGCCGCACGGCTCGGCGCCGACCCGATCGAGCTCCGCCTCCGGCACGCCAGCCGGGAGGGCGACGTCCGCCCCGACGGCAGCACCTGGCCCCGGATCGGGCTGGTCGAATGCCTCGAGGCGGCGAGGCGTCATCCCCTTTACGCGGCGGCCAGGGCGGGCGGCGAGGGCGTCGGCGTCGCCGTCGGAGGCTGGGGCGGCGGCAGGGAGTCGGCGGCCGCCGGCTGTCGGGTCGAGCCGGATGGGACCATCACCGTCCAGCTCGGTCATCAGGACATCAGCGGGACCGACACGACCATGGCCATGATCGCGGCGGAGACCATGGGCGTGCCGCTGGACCGGGTCCGCATCGAGAAGGGCGACAGCGCCACCTCGCCGCATGCCGGGATGGCCGGGGGCAGCAAGATCACCTACACCGTCGGCCCGGCCGTCCAGCAGGCGGTCGTCGAAGCCCGGCGCCAGCTGCTGGAGATCGCCGCCGAGGAGCTCGAGGTGGCCCCGGAGGACCTGGAGGTCGAGGGCGGAGAGGTCTTCGTCCGCGGCGTGCCCACCCGCCGCCGCGGGATCGGACAGCTGGCCGGGCTGGCCGTCAGGTTCGGTTCCTCGTACGCGCCGGTCCAGGGTCAGGGACGGACCGCGATCCGCGACCAGGCACCGATGTTCACCGTGCACGTCGCCCGTGTCCGCGTCGACGCGGAGGTGGGCACCTGGTCCGTCTCCGGCTACGCCGCCATCCAGGACGTGGGCCGGTCGCTGAACCCGCCCGAGGTCGAGGGGCAGATCCATGGCGGCGTCCTTCAGTGCCTGGGCCGGGCGCTGGGCGAGGAGCTCGTCTACGACGGCGAGGGGCAGCTGCTGACCGCGAGCTTCCTTGACTACGGCATCCCCAGCATCGACCAGGCGCCACTCACCGAGGTGGAGCTGGTCGAGGTGCCCTCGACGGCCGGCCCGTTCGGGGCCAAGGGGGTGGGGGAGCCGCCCGCCATCCCCGGCGCGGCCGCGATCGCCAACGCCATCGAGGATGCCTGCGGGGTGCGCCTGACCAGCATGCCCTTCCGCCGCATCGTCCCGGGCGATCGTGCGATGGGGAGCGCGTGAGCGGTCAGCTCCGAGAGCGCCGCGCCTACGAGCTGTCCCGATGGGATGTGGAGGGACCCCGTGAGCCGATCCCGCTGCTGCTGTACCGGCGGGCGGAGCCCGGCTCCCCTCGCCCGGCGGTCGTTCTGTACCACGGCGTGACCCAGTCCAAGGACGCGTACATCGACGGCAACCCGGTGGCGCGGCGGCTGACCGACGCCGGCTTCGCGGTGGTCGTTCCCGACGCTCCCGGGCACGGCGAGCGGCCGAGCGGTCCTGAACTGGTCGGGCGGCTGCGCAAGAGCCTGGCCCACGAGTTCTGCTGCGACATCGAGCAGGCCGGCGACGAGGCGCCCGCCCTGCTCGACTGGTTGGAATCCCTGGAGGAGGTCGACGCGTCCCGGATCGGCGTCGCCGGTATCTCCATGGGCGGCTTCACCGCCGCGTTCGTCGCGTCCCGGCTCAACGATCGCCTTCGGGCCGCGGTCTGCGTCGCCGGCTGCGGCGACCTGCGCGAGTGCATGGCCCGGACCGACTCGATCGGGCCCGACGGGTGGGGGCCGCCCGACCGCGCCATCGACGGCGAGACCGAGAAGCGGATCGAGAGGATCGACCCCCTCGGCCATCCCGATCGATTCCCGCCCCTGCCGCTGCTCCTGCTGCATGGATCCGAGGACACCTGGAACCCGTGCGTCACCAGTGAGCGTTTCGCCGCGGCGCTGCGTCCTCAGTACTCGGACCTGAGGGCCGTGTTCGACCTCCGCATCGTCCCCGGCGCGCTGCACTGGCCGCCCGCGCCGGAGATCGTCGATCAACTAGAGGGCTGGCTGACCGAGCACATCTGACCTCCAGATGTCGACGGCGCTTCCCTGACCGGTGACCAGCCACACGTCCGAGGGGCCGCCCTGGAAGACGATCCCGTCGAGGTCGGACTGGTACAGGGTCGCCGCCAAGGCGGCACAGGATCCCGGCGCCGTCCATATCGTCCGCCCGTCCTGCCACCTCTCCACCGAGCAGGAGTCTCCCTTGGAGTAGACGACGAGGGTCCCGTCGGCGGAGAATCCGAAGACATCGCCGGGAATGGTCGCCAGACTCTGGTCGTTGGCGACGCTGATGATGGTCGAGGAGGGTGTCGGGGCGCCCATCGACAGGGCCGCGTACTGGTTGTTCGCCGAGACGGGCATGCTGGCCGCCGCCGGTACGAGGATCGTTCCGGCCGAGCGGCCTGTGCTCCGGTCGACGCGGTAGAGCGATCCAGGACCGTTGGCCTGGTATGCGACGACGACGGTGGTGCCGCTGGAATCGCAGCTGACGACGGCCTCGTCCGGCGTCGCCGGCACGGTCAGCGACCCCCTCGGGACGATGCGTCCCTCGCTGGCCCGGATGCTCGTCGTACCAGGTCAGGGTCTGATTGGGCGTGCCCACGGCGAAGTCTGTGGCCACCTCGGGAGATGGCGTCGGCGACGCCTGGGCGGGGCCGCCGGCGTCGACCCGTGATGGTGCCGATGGTCGAGCTGGCCCAGCCCTCGCGTCCGAAGTGGTGGCCGTCGGTCGTGCGCGCCCATGGCCGCGCTCTTCCTGATGCCGAGGGCCGTGACCGCGGCGGTGGGAGTGGGTTGACGACACGGCGACGCTGCCCGGAGACTGAAGCGATGCGGAGATGGGCCGCGATCAAGGAGCGCTTCGGGCGGATCGGCGACATCAGCGCCTCCGACGTCGCCTACCTGCTCCGGATTGCAGAAGGTGCCAGTGAGGTGCAGCAGCTCTCGCCGAAGGCGGACGGCTGGTGGGATGCGGTCCTTGATCTCAACCGACTGCTCGATGAGAACGAGGAGATCAGGCAGTCGGGGCCTCCACACGGTTCCAGCCCCACGGAGTCGGCCGTCCCTCGGCCTCGCTCAGGAGGCCCAACCTGTGCGGGGGGATAGCGCGGGTCCGCACGGCGCTCCCCGACCAACGGAGCGAGCCCGGTGATCATCGACTCCCACGCCCACATCTTCCCCTTCCTCGGTGCTCCCGCCGGCTACGCGTCCTCGGCCGAGCACCTCCGCTGGTTGCAGCTCTATGTCGCCACGCACGGGCAACCGGCGCGACGGCTCCGTGATCACGGAGCCGTCTCCGAGCGCGGTCTGGCCGACCTTCCGATCACGGGCCAGGAGCGGCTACGCTCCGTGGACTTCCGGGTCGAGGAGAACGGCCGCTTCGTCTGGAGGGACGGCAAAGAGCAGCTGTACACACACTTCATGCCGCCATCGCTCCAGACGAACTCAAGCTCCGCCGAATACCTGCTCACGGAGATGGCCTACGCCGACGTCGATGTCGCGATCCTTCAGAACGCCCATCTCTACGGCCGGCTGAACGAGTATTTCGCGTCGGCCAGCGCTCGATACCCCGGCCGCTTCATCGGACTCGCCGAGGTCGACGAGGCGAGGGCCGGCGACCCGAGCCAGGTGGCGCACCTGCGCTCGGC
>DATAXV010000157.1:0-1683 GCA_036272915.1 Candidatus Dormiibacterota bacterium | reverse complement strand
CGGCTCCTACCTGCTGGTCACCCTGCACCGGCCGGCACTGGTCGACGGCGCGCTGCTCAGCGAGACGGTCGCGCACCTCTCCCACCTCGCCCGCGAGATGCCGGTCGTCTTCCCGGTCCACCCGCGGACGCGCAAGATGATGGAGGGGCTCGCCGCCTGGAGCCCGCCCGCGGGCCTGATGCTGATCGAGCCGCTCGGCTACCTCGACTTCCTCTCGCTGGAGACCGACGCCCGCGCGGTCCTCACCGACTCGGGCGGCATCCAGGAGGAGACGACCTACCTCGGCGTCCCTTGCTTCACCCTGCGCGCCAACACGGAGCGGCCGGTGACGGTCGAGCTCGGCACCAACACGCTGCTCGGCCTCGACCCCGGCGCGATCGCCGAGATCCCCGCCGCGCTCGCCGACCGTCCCGCCGAGCGCCCCGAGCCACCCCCACTCTGGGACGGCCGCGCCGCCGAGCGCATCGCCGACATCCTCTCGCCGCCCGACCCGGAGCTGCTCACCGCCTGAGGCGCGGCGTGCGCAGTACGGCTGCCGCGGATGCCGGCCCGACCCGGGCAGGCTGAGATCGGCCCGGCATCCGCGGCAGGTCGGGAGGCGGAGGAAGGGATCGGGGAGGACGGGGAGCCCGTCACACTTCCCGACCAGCGTGGGCGACCTACGCAAACCCCAGCTGACCGCGGGCGACCCTGGTTACGCATAGGTTCACCTAGGAGGGTCTCGCGAAACGACTAGCGAAACTCTTGCGTAGAGCTTCGCCGTAGTTCACCTTCCGCCGAAATGAAAACGGCCGGGGCGCCGCACCAACGGCCCCCGGCCCGGCAACAGGAGCGTGAACCCCTGATGCAAGGCAACCGTAACGCGGACGCCCGTGTCCAACGGGCGATCCTCGGCCTCGTCATGGCTGAACAGCCGACCCTGCTCACGCTGGGCGACCTGGCGATGGAGGTCAGGCCCGAAGACGCGGTAGGACGCGCCGTGCGCGACCTCGTCGCCGTGGGCCTCCTGCGGCGGGACGGAGACTCGATCCTCCCCACCCGTGCCGCCGTCCATCTCGACCGGCTCGCCCCGTGACTCCCGCGGAGATGATCGGCGCCAACCTCAGAGGCGCCAGGAAGGCCGCGGGGCTCGCCCAGGAAGAGGTCGCATGGCGAGCCCAGGTGCATCGCACGCAGGTGTCCTTGTGGGAGAACGGCGCCCAGGTGCCCCGTCTGCTCTCGCTGGTGAAGCTGGCCGGCGCCTGCTCGGTCACCCCGAACGATCTGCTGGCAGGGCTTGAGTGGGAGCCTGCCGAGTACTCCTACGGCCGGCTCGTCGTCGGCGAGGAGGGCGACCGGTGACCCTCATGGAGCAGTTCGGCCACAACCTGCGGAAGGAAAGGCAGCGGCTCGGCATGTCCCAGGCCCAGCTTGCGAGGATCGCCGGGCTGCACTGGACCAGCGTGCAGAAGATCGAGTACGGAAGGCGCTCGGTGCGCCTCCACACGCTCCTGATGCTGGCCTACGCGCTCGACGTGGACCCTTGCGGGTTGCTGGAAGGGCTACGTCCGTAGCGCCACGGTCCGCGACGGCCGGGCGGGCGTCCCGGCCGTCGCCCGCGTCCGTGCCAGGGCCCAACCCAGCCTCGTCAGGATCGTCAGGTCGGCATGGAGCCGGACCCGGTCGATGCCCCGGACCCGCAGC
>DATAXV010000156.1:0-37403 GCA_036272915.1 Candidatus Dormiibacterota bacterium | reverse complement strand
GCCGATCTGGCCGAGATCGAGGCCAGGCTGCGCAGCTGGCACGAATACGCCTGGGCCGGCGACGAGCCCGGCGGCAAGGACGCGCTCGCCGACCACGGCCGCATCCGCTTCCGCAAGGCGGGTGAGTTCCACGCCTACAATCCGATCGCGGTGCGGGCCGCCCAGAGGGCGGCACGCGAGAACAGCCAGGAGGACTACGACCGCTGGCAGGAGCTGTCCACCATGGGACCGCCCCAGGACCTCCGCGACCTGCTCGAGCCGACCCCGCTCGGTGAGGCGGTGCCGCTGGAGGAGGTCGAGCCCGCCCTCGACATCTGCCGGCGCTTCATCTCAACGGCGATGTCGCTCGGAGCCCTATCCCCGGAGGCGCACGAGACGCTGGCCGTGGCCATGAACCAGATCGGCGGCCGCTCCAACTCGGGCGAGGGCGGCGAGGACCCGGCGTTCTATCGGGAGGACACCGAGACCCGCCGCGACAACCGGATCAAGCAGGTGGCGTCGGCCCGCTTCGGCGTGACGCCCGAATACCTGCGCCGGGCCGACGAGCTGGAGATCAAGATCGCCCAGGGCTCGAAGCCGGGCGAGGGCGGCCAGCTGCCCGGGATCAAGGTCACCGAGATGATCGCCCGGCTCCGTCACGCGCAGGCGGGGCAGCAGCTGATCTCGCCTCCTCCCCACCACGACATCTACTCGATCGAGGACCTGGCCCAGCTCATCCACGACCTCAAGGCGGCCAACCCCCGGGCCCGGATCGGCGTCAAGCTGGTCTCCGAGGCCGGCGTCGGCACGATCGCGGCCGGGGTGGTCAAGGCGAAGGCCGACTACGTCCTGGTCAGCGGCCACAACGGCGGCACCGGAGCCTCCCCGCTGAGCTCGATCAAGAGCGCCGGCGCCCCGTGGGAGCTGGGCCTGGCCGAGACCCAGCAGCTGCTGGTCGACCACGGCCTGCGCGAGCGGGTGACGCTCCGCACCGACGGCGGCATCCGCAACGGACGCGACATCGTCGTCGCCACCCTTCTCGGCGCCGAGGAGTTCGGCTTCGGCACCGGCCTGCTGGTCGCGCTCGGCTGCGACATGGCCCGCCAGTGCCACCTCAACACCTGCCCCACCGGCATCGCCACCCAGCGCGACGACCTTCGCGCCAAGTTCAAGGGCCGGCCGGAGCACGTGGTCTCCTACCTGACCCTGATCGCGGAGGACGTGCGGCGCCACCTGGCCCGCCTCGGCGCCCGCCGGCTCGAGGAGCTGGTGGGACGGGTCGAACTGCTCCGCGAGCTGGACAACGAGGTCGGGCTCGACCTCTCCTTCCTGCTCCGCGTCCCGGAGAACACCGAGGCACCGCGGCGCCGGCTCTGGGCTCGGAACGGGGAGGCCCCCGACGTGGACCTGCCCAGCGGCCCGATCGACAACTCCAAGCGCACCATCGGCGCCTGCTGGCGGAACGAGCAGCGGCAGTACGTGGGCAGCGCCGGCCAGAGCTTCGGCGCCTGGCTCGACCTGGACTCGGTCCTCGAGCTCGAGGGTGAGGCCTGCGACTACGTGGGCAAGGGCATGGGCGGCGGCGTCATCGCCATCCGACCCTTCACCGGCGACGCCGCCAAGGACCCGGTCCTGGCCGGCAACACCTGCCTCTACGGCGCGACCGGCGGCCACCTCTTCCTGGCCGGACGGGTGGGCGAGCGCTGTGCCGTCCGCAACTCGGGCGCCGTCGCCGTCGTCGAGGGCGCCGGCGACCACTTCTGCGAGTACATGACCGGAGGCACGGCGGTCTCCCTGGCCACCGTCGGCTGGAACGTCGGAGCCGGCATGACCGGGGGCGTCGCCTACCTGCTCGACTGGCGCCAGCTCAGCCCCGACGTCACCGCCGCGGCGATCGACGAGGAGGACGCGGTGCGTCTGCACCAGCTCCTCACCGAGCACCACCGGCGAACCGGTTCGACCCGCGCGGCGGAGCTCCTCGGCGACTGGGACGCCAGCCGGCGGCGCTTCCGCCGGGTCGTCCCCGCGGGTCAGACGCGGCCGGTTCCGCGCGAGGCTCCGACCGAGCCGGCGGACCCGATCCCCGAGCCGGTTCCGATGAGCTGACCAACTCGGCGAAACCAGATGTGGGTCCGCGGGCGTTTACGGTGTACATGAGACGCCATCGAGGGAGGGGCCCATGTTGAGGCGAGTGCTGGTGGGTGTGGTGGTGGCGCTGGTCGCGATCGCCGCGATCGGCGGTGGCGGCGACGCCTACGCCTACGGTCAGCGCCTCAACTCACTGAAGACCGAGTGGCGCGAGGCGGAGGCGGCGGGAGTGCCCGCCGCTCGCTTCGCGCCGCTCCAGCGCCAGCTCGACGCCCTGCCCGGCGGCGGCGGCCCGGTGCCCTACGGCATCGTCTCGGGAGCGCTCTTCCGCAATCCCCTGGAGCCGCAGGAGCTGAACACGACCGCGATCTACGACGAGGTCCTGGATCACACCCGCCAGGAGGCGAAGAGCGCGCTGTCGGAGCTGGAGCAGGCGTACGGGCCGACGCCCTTCGACCGCTCCAGCCTGGAGCACCAGCTCGACCAGGCCCGCCAGCCGCTCGACTACGAGCGCCTGGCCCAGGGCTGGAACCACCAGACCAAGCAGCTGGACGCGACCCGCGACCAGCTGTCGACCAGTGCCAAGGGCCTCCAGAACGGCCTCCCCGCCGACGTCGTCGCCGACCAGGCCCAGATTCAGCAGTCGATCGCCAAGCTCCAGCAGGAGAAGCTCTGGGTGACGCCCGGCCCGGCGACGCTGACCACGCTGCAGTCCTACCTGAAGGGGAGCTACGCGCAGATGCTGGCCCAGCACGGCCAGATCTCCACCCAGGCCTCGTCGGCGACGGGCGCGCTCACCCAGCGCCTCAACCTCTACGGGCAGGGAACCCAGCTGGAAGGCGATCTGCCCAGCCTGCTGCCCTACGCCGGCACCAGCAACGACCCCAGCCTCGCCTCACAGGCCAAGCAGCAGTTCTCGGCGGCTACCAACGACCCCCAGCTGACGTCGTCGGTCCAGGCTCTGCAGAGCGTGGTCAACGATCTCTCCAGCCTCCGCCAGGCGGACCTGGAACGGCTCACCGCCGGGACCGCCGGCTGCAGCGCCAACGGCAGCGGCAAGACGATCCTTGTATCGCTCTCCCAGCAGCGGCTGGTCGCCTGCGACGGGACCTCGACCTACCTGAGCACGCTGGTGACGACCGGGCAGCCCGCCCTACCCACGCCGGCCGGCAGCTACCAGGTGCTGGCCAAGTTCCCCAGCTACTACATGGTCTCGCTCTGCAAGCCGGGGACCTATTGCTGGTACCCGTCCACCACCGTCTACGACGCGATGGAGTTCATGCCGAACTACTTCATCCACAGCTGGTATGAGCCCGCCTACGGTCCGGGGACCGAGGACGACCTGACCGTGGCCAGCCACGGCTGCATCCATGTACCCATGGACCAGCTGCAGCTGCTGTACGCCTGGGCTCAGGTGGGCACGGCAGTGATCGTGACCAGCTGAGCGGAGGCAAAAGAAAACCCGCCCGCCGCACGGGGGGCGCGGGGCCGAAGCCCCGGCAACCCCACCGTGCATGGCTGCGGGGGTGAGAATCGATCTTGGTGTCCCGTCCGGGGTCTGACGCCCCCCGCTCGGGACGGTATGTACGAGGTGGGGGGCAGCGGTCGCTGCCCACCAGCGCAAGGCCTTCCGCGTCCTGCGCTGTCCGGATGTGTTCCCCCTGTACCGGACTGCGGCGTCTCCTGATCCGCTACCCCCCTGGCGTCTGATGTCACCGTTACCGGGCCCCCCGGCCCAGAACCTCCATCTCCCGTCGGGGCGGTCATGTCCAAACCCCAGGGAAAGCTAACCACGACCAGCAGGCCCCTCGCGGACCGGTAGCGTTCACATCTAGGTTCACGCGTGAACGAAGCAGACCGATATGATGGTCGCGCATACTTGGCCGGTAGCGGTAGGGCCATGGGAGT
Source organism: Candidatus Dormiibacterota bacterium (assembly GCA_036272915.1). GTDB lineage: Bacteria > Chloroflexota > Dormibacteria > Dormibacterales > Dormibacteraceae > DATAXV01. Next base: position 33,428 of record DATAXV010000156.1, on the reverse strand, counting down.
GGACACATGGGTTGCGAGGATTTCGGGGCCCGGCTGACGTCTCACCGTAGAGAGGTCAGGGGCTGGAGCCAGTCGATGCTCGGTCGCCACATGGCGGCGGAGTCGGCACGCCGGGGCCGGCCGGTGGCGCCGATCCCGAAGGCCACCATCTCGGCCTGGGAGAACAGCCATCGCTACCCCGAGCCCTGGTACGCGTACGTGCTCTGTGAGACGCTGCGGGTCACGCCCGACGCGCTCGCCCTGGAGCCGGTCCTGACCCCGGCGGCCGTGGCCGAGATCGAGAATTCGATGGCCCGGAAGCGGCGGCCTGGCGAGGACGGGGCGCTGGGCGCCTGGATCGAGGACCTGACCATCGATCCGGTGACCGACCTCGAGCGGCTGAGCTTCGGCCTGCTCGGCATGGGCCGGATCGACGAGGTCGCCTTCATCGACCTCAGGCGGCTCACCGACCGCGTCATCGCGCTCCGCGGAGAGATCAGCTCGCGGCTGGTGCTGATCCAGCTCCACACCCATCTCCAGACCCTGGAGCGGCTGATCCACTCGGCGCCGGTCGGACGGCAGCCGCAGCTGGCCCTGCTGGCGGCCGAGACCGCGGCCGAGGCGGCGCACGTCTGGTACGGGATGCTCGACTTCGGTGAGGCGAAGACCATGTGCGAGCACGCGCGGCAGCTGGGCCGCGCGTTCGACCTGCCGATGGCCGGGATCATGGGCTACGCTTCCGAGTCCCTCCTTTACGCCAACCGCCTGCACGGCGAGGACGAGGGCCTTCCCGGCGGCGCCGCGGCGGCGCTGGAGCTGCTGAGAGCGGCCGAGAAGGAGGCGAGGAAGGGGGTCCCCAACAACGTCGACATGTGGGTCCACAGCCTCTCCGCCTGGCACGAGGCGGCCGCCGGCAACGAGGCGGCGTCCCGCCGCCACCTGGAGAGGGCCGAGCGATCCAACTCGCAGATGGTGGCGGCCCCGACCGGCTTCTTCGCTCCCTGGGACGGCACCTACCTCCGGGTGTCCCAGGGCAAGACCGAGGCGATGCTGGGCGACCCACGCGCCGCCGTCGATCACTTCCGGGTCGCCGTCGCCGACGTCGGCGGCTGGTTCCGCCCGATCTGCCAGGTGCAGCTGGCGGCGGCTCAGAGCCAGTCCGGCGAGCCCGAGGCGGCCGCGGGGACGCTGCTCGACGTGCTCGACCGGGGCTGGGAGAGAAGCGATCACCTCGTACTCGGCCGGGTCCACCGCCTGCTGGCGCGCGAGCTCGCCGACCACGGCGATGTGGCCGCCCTCCGCCAGGTGCGCGAGCGTCTGGGCGCGCGCTGACCATGCCCTCGACGCGGAGATGGCGGGAGCAGCGGTGGCTGGTCGACGCCGTCATCGGCACGGTCGGCGTGGACTGGGATCAGGGTCGCAGCTTCTACCTGCAGGCACCGTGCGGCGTCGACGCCTACGCCGACTTCGAGGGTGTCCGCAAGCAGGTCCGGCGCTTCGACGACATCACCCCCGCCTTTGCCGCGGCCGCCGACCGGCGCGAGCGGATGGCGCGCGAGGCGGACACGGCCGGTCATGGCGTCACCGCCCGCCGCAACTACTTCACCGCGGCCGTGCTGCACGGCGCCGCCCAGTGGCCGATCTTCGAGAACTCGGACGCCAACCGGGAGCTCGACGGCCGCAAGCTCGCCTGCTACGCCCGGTACGCGGCTCTGGCCGACCATCACGTGGAGCGGGTGGAGATCCCCTTCGGCGACACCTCGCTCCCCGGGTGGCTGCACCTCCCGCCGGGAGCCCGGGAGCGCCCGGTCCCGGCCGTGCTCAGCATCGACGGGATGGACGGCTTCAAGGAGATGCAGGTGGCGCTCGATGGCGACCCGCTGCTCGGCCGTGGCATCGCCGTCCTCGCCATCGACGGACCCGGCCAGGGCGAGTGCACGCTGCGCGGGATCCACGTCACCGCCGGCAACTGGCGCCAGGTCGGTCCCGCCGTCCTCGGCTGGCTCCGGGCCAGGCCGGAGATCGACGCCGGCCGCCTGGCCATGCAGGGGATCAGCTTCGGCTCCTACTTCGCCACCTTGGCCGCCGCCTCGGCGCCCGGCTGGCGCGGCTGCGCGGTCGCCTTCGTCTGCCACGAGCCCGCCTGCACCACCCTCTTCGAGAGCGCCTCCCCCACCTTCAAGCTCCGCTTCATGTACATGGCCGGCCACGAGGACGAGGAGGCCTTCGACCGGTTCGCCAGGGGCTTCGACCTCACCGGCGTCGGCGCCGCCCTCGAGTGCCCCTACCTGGTCATCGCCGGAGAGCGTGACGAGCTCAGCCCGATCGAGCACACCCACCGGCTGCTGGCCGAGCTTCGAGGCCCCCGCGAGCTCCTCCTCTACGAGGGTGAGCGCCACGGCCTTCACTCAAGCAGTTCCAGCCGGCTCGGGCCCGACTTCGCCGACCACGCCGCCGACTGGCTCCTGCGCCGCCTCGACGGCGTCCCGGCACGGTCGCGCCAACTCTATGTCGAGGCCACCGGCGCCGTCACCGAGACGGCGTGGGAGGAGGCCCCTCGCGACCCCGTCGCCGACCCCGCCGACTAGGGCTGCGTCTAAGTAGGTAACCGCGTCGCTCCGGTCCCGGATCCGAGCATCTCGTCATGGCTGCGGAAGACGACGCGACGCTGTTTCCGCTGGAGCCGGTATCGAGGGGGCCGGCCAACCCTCCACTTTTTTCTTATGTCCCCCCGGATGCCCCCCGGGGGCGAGGCTCCCTCTGGGGTCGCTTACTCCTAGGCGTTGATTCTCTCGGCGAACCTCTGCTTCGCTCAGCGCGTCGACGCGCGCCCGCTCCTCCGCCAGCCTCGCCGCCTCCTCGATCCTCGCCGCCTCCTCTTGCTGCAGTTGTTCTAGCCTCGCGTCTCTGGGGGGTTGCGTTGGCATCCGCAGTTCTCCTTTGCCCGGGGGATGTGAGAGCGGCTGACGGACGTGCTCAGGGCGAATACCAACCGGTCACCCCCGCCGAGTCATCGCAATGTGCAGAACGCGGGTTGGAGACATGCGTGAGCGCCGTCGGAGTCGAGCGCGATTTTCGAAATACAGATCTCCGCCGGTGGCGGGCTATGGCGAGCAAGCGTCCCCACGACTCCGGATCAGATCCCCAATTACGCCCATGGCGGCTTTGTTGACCGTCGCCAAGGGGCCTCTGGAAAGTTTGTTAACTTTCCCAATAGACGCCCGTCCGACTCCGTGCAATGCTGTCAGCAAGTAGCGGCCGCAGACGGGAGGAGGAGGCCTGTAGCACCATGCGCTCGTACTGCGGCCGCAGCGGCGCGACCTGCCTCTCGTGGCAGGAGGGGTGAGCGTTGGGGGAGATTCGGCTGGCCGCCGGCTGGCACGGCATTGGTCAGCTCCCACCCAGGATCCGACTCGTGGCCATCGCGCTGGTGACGGTCGTTGTCCTCGCGGGCGTCGCGTTATCCGGGTTGGTCGCCCGCCGCCGTTGAAGGGGAGTCTGCAGGCACCCACGCCGACATTCCCGGCAGGTACGGACATGGAGGACGTACGAGAATGGCAGTGGACACCAGCGTATCCGGGAGGCCGCTGAGGCAGCTTCGGAAAGGGGTTCTCTCGGTCCCCGACGTCGTGTTCACGGCGGTGGCCACACAGGCCCCCGGCGGCGCGGTCGCCCTGAACTTCTTCTTCGCCATATTGTTCGCCGGCTCCGGCTTCCCGCTGGCCATGCTGGTGTCGCTGCTGGCGACACTCTTCCTGGCCGGTACGCTGACCCAGTTCTCCAAGCACATCAGCTCCTCGGCCGGCTTCGGCGTCTTCGTCTCCCGCGGCCTCGGGCCGCGCGCCGGGTTCTTCACCTCCTGGTGCGCGCTCTTCTACGGGCTGCTCTTCCCGGCCGAGGTGGTGGTGCTGATCTCCCAGGTGATCACCAATCTGGTCGACCCGGTCATCCACTTCAACATCCCCTGGCAGGCGATCGACGTCGTCTTCATCGCCATCATCTGGTACACGGCCTACACCGGCATCAAGCGGTCCGCCCGGCTCGCCATCGTCACCGGCTTGATCGAGGTCACGATCTTCCTCACCCTCGGCATCATCCTCGTGGTCCGCTCGGGCGGCCATAACTCCTTCACCCCCTTCACCCCGACCACCGGCATCTTCGGGCTGACCTGGGGCCTGATCTACGGCTTCCTCTCCTTTACCGGCTTCGAGTCGGTCGCGTCCCTGGCCGAGGAGACCAACAACCCCAAGCGCAACGTCGGCCGCTCCGCGCTCTTCGCGCTGATCGCGATCGGCATCTTCTACGTCTTCATGGCCTACGCCGGCGTCACCGGCTGGGGACTGAATAAGCTGCAGGGCACCGGCCCCGCCTTCTTCTCCGCCAACTCCAACGCCTACGGCGTCCTCGCCGGTAGGATCTGGGCGCCGTTCGAGTGGATCATCCTGATCGCGGTCATCAACAGCGTCATCGCCTGCTCCCTCTCCGCCCTCAACTTCGCCGCCCGGTACCTGTTCTCGCTGGGCCGGCTCGACCTGCTCCCCAGCACCCTGGGCAGCGTCCATCCCAAGCACGGCACCCCGGGCAGGGCGGTCCACCTGATGGGCATCGTCACCCTGGTCCTCTCCCTCGGTCTGGGCAGCTGGTGGGGCCCGACCCTGGCCTTTGGCTTCCTCGCCACCGCCTTCACCTACGGCTGGATCCTGATGTTCGGGATGGCCAACATCGCGCTGCCCTTCTACTACCTGAAGGAGCACCGGATGGAGTTCAGCCGCCTCCGCCACATCGTCTTCCCCGCCATCGGCACCCTGGCCCTGGTCCCGGCCCTGGTCTCGCCTCTGCTTCCGTTCCTCCCCGTCTTCAAAGCCGCCGGGCCGGTCTCCCCACAGCTGATCGCCACCGTGCCACTGACGGTGATCTGGGCGATCATCGGAATAGTCCTCGCCCTGACCATGCGCAAGAAGCGCGTCCAGCAGGCCTCGCTGCTCGGGGTCGACGGCGACGACATCAACCCCGCCGCCGCAACGGCGGCGTCGGCGTCCTGAGGACGGTGGGTCTCGACAGGAGTCGAGAAGGAGGAAGCAAATGAAGGTGCATTCAGCGGTGTCGGCAGTCGACCACCCGCTGGCCATGCTGACCGCCGCCGAGGCCGAGGCGGCCGTCGCGATCCTGCGACGGGAGGGCAGGCTGGGCGAGACGGTCCGGATCCACAGCGCGCTCCTGCGGGAGCCGGACAAGGAGGCCGTGCTCGCCTACGAGCCCGGCCAGCAGATCGAGCGCCGGGTGGCGGTCGTGCTCCGCGACAGGGTCCGCCACGTCACCTACGAGGCGCTGGTCTCGCTCACCGGCGACGAGGTCTTGTCCTGGCGGGAGCGGACCGACGTCCAGCCGCCGATCACACAGGTCGAGCTGAACGGCTGCGAGGCCACGATCAAGGAGGACCCGACCTGGCAGGAGGCGATGCGCCGGCGCGGCTACACCGATTTCCCGCTGGCCCAGATCGACCCCTGGCCCTCGGGCTGGTTCGGGCCTGAGGACGACCCCAGCGGCCGGCGCACCATGCGCGGGCTGACCTGGGTCCGCCGGCGCGACGATCGCGAGAACGGCTACGCCCGGCCGGTCGAGAACCTGGTCGTGCTCTTCGACCTCGACGAGATGAAGGTGCTCCGGGTCGAGGACGGCCCGTCCGTCAAGATCCCGGAGAAGTCGGGCAACTACGGTGCCGCCGACCTCGTCGACCCCGGCAACCACCCCCACATCGCCGAGGGTCCGCGCACCGATCTGCGCCCGATCGACATCGTCCAGCCGGAGGGCTCGAGCTTCACCCTCACCGGCAACCTGATCGAGTGGCAGCGCTGGCGGCTGCGGGTCGGCTTCACCCAGCGGGAGGGGCTGATCCTGCAGACCGTCGCCTACGACGACCGGGGCCGGTGGCGGCCGGTCCTGCACCGGGCCTCGCTCTCCGAGATGTACATCCCCTACGGCGATCCCGGGCTCAGCCAGTACCGCAAGAACGTCTTCGACATGGGCGAGTTCGGCCTGGGCATCTGGACCAACCCCCTGGAGCTGGGCTGCGACTGCCTGGGTGAGATCCGCTACCTCGACGGTCTGGTCGTCAACTCCGCCGGCGAGGCGGTGACGATCAAGAACGCGATCTGCATCCACGAGGAGGACGACAGCATCCTCTGGAAGCACCTGGACTTCCGCACCCTGGACACCGAGGTCCGGCGGTCGCGACGGCTGGTCATCTCCAGCATTTGCACGGTCGGCAACTACGAGTACGGCTTCTACTGGTACCTCTCGCAGGACGGCTCGATCGAGTACCAGATCAAGCTCACCGGCATCATCTCCAACGGCTCCGTCGACGACGGTGTCCGGCCCGCGCACGGCCGCGTGGTCGCCCCCAACGTCTACGGGCCCAATCACCAGCACTTCTTCAACGTCCGCCTCGACATGACCGTCGACGGCGTCAAGAACTCGGTCTACGAGGTCGAGGCGGTGGCCGACCCGGCTGGTCCGGACAACCCTTCCGGAGGCTGCTGGCGAGCGGTGCCGACCCTGATCGAGCGGGAGTCCGACGCGCAGCGGCAGATCAACCCGCTGGCCGGGCGCCACTGGCGGATCGTCAACCCCTCCGAGCACAACCTCTACGGCGAGGAGACCGCCTACGCGCTGATGCCCGGCGACACCGTCGGGCCGCTCATGCAGCCCGACGCGCCCGGCCTGAAGCGGGCCGGGTACATCGCCAAGCAGCTCTGGGTGACGGCGTCCGACGCGGATCAGATGCACGCCGCAGGCGCCTATCCGAACCAGACCGCGGGCGGCGACGGCCTGCCCGTCTGGGTGCAGGCGGACCGCCCCCTGGTCGACACCGATCTGGTCGTCTGGTACACCTTCGGCGCCCATCACGTGGTCAGGCCGGAGGACTGGCCGGTGATGCCGGCCACCAAGATCGGTTTCATGCTCAAGCCCTCTGGCTTCTTCGACTACAACCCGGCCATCGACGTCGCCGCACCGGAGGCGTGCAACCGCAACGGCCACCAGGCATGAGGGCCCCGGCTCCCCGATGACGGAGGGGATGATCGAGGTCACCGGAGGCCGGGTCTGGTACCAGCGGATGGGCGAGGGGGATCGGATCCCCCTCCTCGTCCTGCACGGTGGCCCCGGCTTCACCCATGAGTACGTCCGCTCCCTCGGCGACCTCAGCCCGGAGCGGCCGGTCGTCTTCTACGACCAGCTCGGCTGCGGACGCTCCGAGCGCCCGCCGGACCTCTCGCTCTGGACCGTGGAGCGCTCGGTCGAGGAGCTGGCCCAGGTGCGGCGGACGCTGCACCTGGACGAGGTCCACCTGCTCGGCCAGTCCTGGGGGACGATGCTCGCCTCCCAGTACCTGCTCGGCCGGACCGAGGGCGTCCGCAGCGTGATCATGGCCAGCCCCTGCATCAGCTCGCCGCGCTGGGCGGCCGACGCCGCCCGGCTGCTGGGCGGCCTCGACGCCGCGACCCGCGACGTGATCGCCCACCACGAGGCCTCGGGCTTCACCTCGTGCCCCGAATACCAGGCGGCGATCCTCGCCTACTACAGGCGCCACGTCTGCCGCCTCGACCCCTGGCCGGAGGAGGTCGAGCGCTCCTTCGCGGGCGCCGGGATGGACGTCTACGAGACGATGTGGGGCCCCAGCGAATGGGCGGTCACCGGCCGCCTCCACGACTTCGACACCAGCGGCCGCCTCGGCGAGATCCACCTGCCGGCGCTGTTCACCTGCGGACGCCACGACGAGGCCACGCCGGAGACGGTCGAGTACTACCGCAGCCGGATGCCCGGCGCGCGGCTCGTGGTCTTCGAGGAGAGCGCGCACATGGCCCACCTCGAGGAGCGGGGGCGCTACAACCGCGTCGTCGCCGATTTCATGAACGAGGTGGAGGCCGGGTGATGGCGGGCATCGAGGGGCGGGTCGCTCTGGTCAGCGGCGGAACCTCCGGGATCGGGCTGGGCATCGCCCGCCTGCTCCTCGAGGAAGGGGCCTCGGTGGTCGTCACCGGGCGCGACCCGGAGCTGGGGGCGGCGGCCGGGGCGGACCTGGATGGCATCGGCCCGGTCTCCTTCTGCGCCGCCGACGCCCGCCGGCCGGAGTCCGCGGTCGCCGCCGCCCGTCTCGCCGAGGAACGCTTCGGCGGGCTCGACATCGTCGTCGCCAATGCCGGCGTCGGCGTCGTCTGCCCCCTCGCCGACACCTCGGACGTGGACTGGCGCTGGACCTGGGAGACCAACGTCAGCGGCTACCTCTACCTGTGCCAGGAGGGGATGAGGACCATGCGGAGGCGCGGGTCCGGGGGCGCGATGGTGCTGATCGCCTCGGACGCCGGCGTGGTCGGGGAGCGCGCCATCGGCGCCTACTCGGTGACCAAGGCGGCGGTCGTGATGATGGCCCGGGTCCTGTCCCTCGACGGCGCCCCCGACGGGATACGCGTCAACTGCGTCTGCCCCGGCTACGTCGAGCCGGGGATGCGGCACATGCCGGATCGCGCCCAGGCCGGCGGGGGCGAGGACGGCTTCGGCTTCGTCGACCCGCCCAAGCCGCCGCTCGGCCGCCACGGGACCGCGCGCGACATCGCCCAGGCCGTCCGCTACCTGGTCGGCCCGGAATCCTCGTTCGCCACCGGGAGCGTGCTGCTGGTCGAGGGCGGGGCCACGGCGGGGCTGCCCTGAGGCCGCCCCCCGGCCCCCTCGCCGTCAGCCGTTGGCCAGCTGCTCCTCGATCGCCGTGACCACGGTGGCGTCCTCGGGCTCGGTGCGCGGCCGGAAGCGCCGCACGACCCGGCCGTCGCGGCCGATCAGGAACTTCTCGAAGTTCCACTGGATCGGGCCGGCGTTGCCCTCGGCGTCGGCGAACGAGGTCAGGTAGGCGTACAGGGACGCCTGGTCGGGGTCGTTCACGTTGAGCTTGGCGAACATCGGGAAGCTGACGCCGTAGTTCACCGAGCAGAAGGACTCGATCTCCTCGGCCGTGCCCGGCTCCTGCTCGCCGAACTGGTTGCAGGGGAAGCCGAGCAGCGTCACGCCCTTCTCGCCGAAGCGCTCGTGGAGGCGCTGCAGCCCGGCGTATTGGGGTGTGAGCCCGCACTTGGACGCGGTGTTGACGATCAGGACGACCTGCCCGCGGTAGGCGGAGAGCGGACGCGCCTCGCCTCCCAGCAGCGGCAGCTCGAAGTCGTAGATGGTCCGGGAGCTTCCGGGGTGTGCCGTCGCGGTCTCTGCCATAGCCATCTCTACGCGGTCGCGCCGCGCCCTATTCCCGCCGTCCCCGAACGCTTACCGGTCCTTGCGGAGGCGACGCTCCTCGGCGGCGCTCGATCTCGGCAGCTCCGGGGACGGATCCGCCGACTCCTGCTCGACGCGGACCGGGATGGCGATGCCGAACCGGTTCATGACGGCCGCCACGACGCCGGCGGCGAGGGTGCCGATGAGCGCCCAGAAGACCCCGAAGATGCCGCCGCAGATCGGGATCACGACCTGCCACGACTGGCTCACCTGCTGCAGCACCGGGGCCTGGTCACCGAACGGCAGCAGCTGCTGGGTGACGCCCAGGGTGAAGGCCAGCTCGCGCTGCCAGTCGAGCACCGTCCCCGCCCCCCAGCAGACGCCGGCACCGATCAGGCAGCCGATGAAGAGACCGGGGACGAAACCGATGATGGCGCCGTTGACCATCGCCCAGGGCACCGAAACGCCGACCACGCGGACACGGGTCAGCCTGCTCACGAGTGCCTCCACCGCAGCCGGAGGCGGGGGCCGAGGGCGAGGCAGAGGATGAGCAGGATCAGCACCGCCGAGGGCAGCGCGATCGCGTAGGCGAGCGAGACCAGGACCCGCTGCTGGCGCTCGGCCGGCCGCGAGCTCTCACCCTGACCGCTGGTCTGCACCACGCTGCCCGCCGCCGGCGGCGCCGACCGGGCGTAGGCGGCGCTCAGCGCCTGTCCCGCCGGCCGTTCGGTGCCGTCCGGGTTGAAGAGGCCGAAGTGCTCGAGCCGGATCCCCGGCCGCTGCTCCGACCAGTAGTCGTTCAGCGACCACCAGACCGCGGCCCCCACGTAACCGCCGGGGAGGTCGTCGAACGAGGGCGAGATCCCGGCGTAGGTCTGCGCGAAGACCTGCTCCTGATGGGCCTCCTCGGACGGGTTGTCGGACCAGACGCCGTACTCCATGATCATGATCGGCTTGCGAGGATAGGTCTTGTGGAGCCGGGCCAGCTCCCTCGCGACCAGCTGGCTGGAGACCTGGCCACCGTAGAAGACGCCCCAGTAGAAGGTGACGCCGACCACGTCCAGCGGCGCGCTGGTGGTGTCGGTTGGATCGTAGCCGTAGCTGGCCTGTCCATCGAGGCGGGTCCCGTCGATCCGGTGGTCGAGCTGCTGGAGCTGGGACAGCACCGACTCCCGGACGGCTCCACCGGTCGACTCGTTGGCCAGCCCGTGGAAGAGGACCGAGGGGTCGTCGAAGTCCCTGAGATCCATCTCCGTCAGCATCTGCTGCGGGAGCCCGCGGTTCATCAGGATCCCGAAGGTCTGCGGGGTGTTGTGGTAGAGCGGTATCTCCTCCCACACGGCGATGCCGAGGCGGTCGGCGAGCAGGGGCAGCCAGGCCTCCGGAGGCTCGTGGTCGACCCGCACCATGTCGGCGTGGACGGACTGGACCTGGCGGAGCTGGGCGAGGACCTCCTCCGGGGTCGTCATCGGCCCGCCCACCGGCTCGCCGTTGGGGCCGGCCTGGGAGAGCTCGTCGTGGACGGCGACGCCGCGGAAGGCGATGGGCTTGCTGTTCAGGAGGAGGCGGGGAAAGGACGAGTCGACGCTGATGCGGCGCAGGCCGAAGCTCTCGTATTCCTCGTCGACGACCTGGCCGTGCTCCTCGAGCGCGGCGCGGGCCACGTACAGCGCGGGCTGGCCGGGGGCCCAGAGGTCGACGTCGCGCAGCAGGAACTGGTGCCCGGCGGAGGTCACCTCGCCGGCGGAGAGCTGGCCGAGGTTGACCGTCGTCTGCACGATCGGGGCGGCGCCGGTCGGGACCAGGGACGCCGCGTCGGGGTCGAGCAGGTCCTCCGGCGTGATCGCCGCCGGAAGCAGCTGGAGCAGCAGTTGCGCGCTCTGGGCGCGGCGGTCGGCGTTGTCGACGACGACCGAGAGATCGGCGCCGTCGAGGTGCGGGACGATGTCGTCGCGGACCAGGTGCATCGGGGTCTGCGCCTGCAGCCACACCGATCCGACCAGGCCGCCATAGTCCCACCAGTCGGCCAGGCCCCAGGGCATGATGTCGTTCCTGGTCCCCCAGGCGGGGCTGTCGACCCGGACGGCGATGGTGTTGGTCCTCCCCACCCGCAGCGCCTTGGTCACGTCGAACGCGAACGGTGTCTGCCCGCCCTCGTGGTAGCCCTGGTAGACGCCGTTCACCCAGACGTCGGCGACATAGCTGGCGGCGCCGAACTTGAGCGTCACGTCATCGCCCTTCCAGGTCGAGGGGATGTCGAAGGTGTGCCGGTACCATCCCCCGCCGCCACGCTGGCCGGGCGGTCCGTCGAAGCTGCCGGGGACGGCCAGCGTCGACCATGACGAATCCTGATAGCCGACCTTCTGGCGACCGCCCGCCTCGCGCTCGATCGCGCCCAGCGACTGGCTGCGCTGGCGGAGGGTGAGCGTGGTGTCGAGAGCGGCCGCCTGGAAGCGCCAGCTCCCGTCCAGGTCGAGGCTCGGGCCAGGCTGCGCGGAGAAGGTCGGCACCGGGATCCCGTCCTGGTACGCGATGGGATCGGCCTGACCCCGGAGGGTCAACGTCGGTGCGAGCGTCGCCTGGTGCTCGGGGAGCGTCTGGCAGGCGGCCGGGCCGGCCAGCAGCATCGCCGCCGTCAGCAACAGGCACAGCCTCCGTTTGACGATTGCAAGAATGCCCCCAGTCTATCGACGGGGGCGGCGACACCCGGCCGCGGATGCGGCCCTACGCGACGACCGCCCGAAGCACCTCGAGGGTGCGGGAGGCCGACGACGCCCAGCTGAACTGGCCGGCGCGTTCCCGCCCCCTCGCGGCCAGGCATCGCGCGAGCCCGGCGTCGCCGAGCACCCTGCCCAGGCCTTCGGCGATGGCCTCCACGTCGAGCGGATCCACCTCCAGTGCCGCCCCTCCGCCCAGCTCGGGCAGCGAGGAGACGTCGCTGATCACGGCGGGGAGACCCTCCTGCATCGCCTCCAGCAGGGGCAGGCCGAAGCCCTCGTGCAGGCTCGGGAAGGCGAGCACGGCCGCCTCCCGGTAGAGCGCGAGCAGCGTCGCGTCGTCGACGTGGCCGAGGACGTGGACGCCGGGATCCTGGTTCAGATCGTCGAGGGCGGTGCCGTAGGCCCAGCCCGGCCTTCCCGCCACGACCAGCGGGGGCACCTCGCCCCTCGACCGGAGCAGGCGGTGGGCGGCGAGGAGCCGCGGGTAGTTCTTGCGCGGGTCGATCGTCCCGACGGCGAGGATGAAGCCCGGCCTCAGGCCCTCCGGCAGCGGCCCGGGCGCGACGCCGGCCAGGAACGACGCCTGGGGGACGATGTGGAGGCGCTCCTCCAGCCCGGGGACGGGGAAGCAGTCGAGCAGATCTCGCCGCGTCGCCTCCGACGGGACGAGGACGGCGGCGCTCCGGCGCAGCGAGGACGGCACCAGGCTGCCCATGTACAGACGCTGCTGCCAGGGGACCTCCTGCGGGTGCGAGTGGAAGACCACATCGTGGACGTAGGTCACCGTCGGCGGCGCGCCGTGGCGGCGGCGCGGCGAGGGTGGCCAGTAGGGGTAGAACATCACGTCCAGCCCGGCCTGGCACTCGACGGCGGGGAGCCAGAGCAGCTTGTTGGCCAGCTCGTGGTGATGTGGCGAGAGGACCGCCGGCGCGGCCCCGGCCATCCCCGCCGGGCGCTCACCGCTGCAGAAGAGGGTCGGGGCATCCCCCTCCTGGGACTGGTCGAGGATGGCCCGGCTCAACTCCAGGGAGAGGGTGACCATCCCCACCCGCGGCCGCCAGCAGGCGGTGAGGTCGATGCCGACGCGAACGCCCAACCGCTCTAGCGGGGGCCGCGCCGCGACGCGTCGCTCGGCGAGGACTGCTCGCCGGCCGGCTCCTCGGTGATCGCCGTGTAGCGCTCGTAGGCCTCGCGCAGCTCCCGCGGCAGCTCCTCGTCGTTCGAGGACATCGCCTTGAACAGCCCGAGGATGCAGCGCACGCCGGCGAGGTTGACGGTGAGCTCGCGGGTCAGGTACTGGATCACCTGCAGCTTGCGCAGGTCCCGCTGCGAGTACCGCCGCCGGTTGGTGGCGGTGCGGAAGGGGGTGATGAGCCCGACTTCCTCGTAGAGCATCAGCGTTCGAGGGTGGGTGTCGAGGATCTCGGAGGCGATGCTGATCGTGTAGAGCGGCTTGTCTAGATCAAAGGTCTGCTGCAGCCCGCTCATCCCTCCTCCCTGATCCACCCCTCGACGCCACGGGAGAGAGCGGAGGGTGTGGTCTGACTCTTGATCAGGTACTCCTGCGCCCCGAGGCGCAGTCCCCGTTCGACCAGCTCCCTTTCTCCGTAGTTGGAAAGGATCACCACCGGGATGTCGCGCGTGCGCTCATCCTCGCGCAGGGTGCCGAGCACGGCGAAGCCATCCCGCTTGGGTAGGCGGATATCGAGGAAGATCAGGTCGGGGTGCTGTGAGGCGGCCAGCTCCAGGCCCTCGTCACCGTCCTTGGCCATCATCACCTGATAGCCGTCCAGCTCGAGCTTGAGCCGGTACATCTGGGCGACGGTCGGATCGTCCTCGATGAACAGAACGCGTACCTCTTCGCTCACGGCACCTCACACACCCGCCTGTCCATAGTTCGGGGACATGCTAGCAGCTATCGGGCACCGCCCCAGAGGGGCGCGCCTCTCACTACCCCGCCGCCCTCTGCGCCTCGACACCGACCCACAGCCCCTCCAGATCGTAGTAGCTGCGCTCGCCGGGGAGCAGGATGTGGGCCAGGACGGAGTCGAAGTCGAGCAGGATCCAGTTGGCCTCCTCGTACCCACCGATCGAAAGGGGACGCACGCTGCGCTCGCGCGCGGCGTCGATCATCCCGTCGGCGATGGCACGGAGCTGCCGGTCGGTCTCGCCCTCACAGACGACGAAGTAATCAGCGATCGTCGTCTTTCCACGTAGGTCCATGACGATGGGTTCCCAGGCCTTCTTCTCCTCAGCGGCCTCGACGAGGAGATCGGCCAGATCCCTAGATGACAGCGGTATCAATGGGTCGATTATGCACGGCGAGGGGGGGATCGGCAATGTGAGTTGAGCAATGGGTGCCGAGTTGGCGCCGCTTCCCCCGGTGCCGTCGGCAAAAACGACCCCCTGCCCTCGCGGCGAACCGACGCCAGCGCACTCCATCCAGTGCTTCGGGCTCACTCTCGAGACCCGTCAATGCATCGCATGCAGCACATGCTCCACCTGCTCGAGGAGCACGCTTAGCATTCGACCATCCCAGAGGTGATGAACCGACCTCGTTCGGGTTGGTCCCGAGCCACACGCGAGGACGTCCTCTCTATTATCAAGGACGACCGCGAGAGCCAGACCGCGAAGGTAGACGTGATCGTACAGCGCCATTGTCGTTGACGCAGGGGTCCTGATAGGGGCACTCGCTATCGAGCAGGTTGGGGGCCCAGTTGGCCAGCGCTTATCCTCGGCCACCACGCTGAATGCTCCGTCGCACATTGGTGTGGAATTCGTCAACGGAGTCGGCCGCCTGGTCTTGCTCCGCAAGCTTGCACGGGAGCGCGCGGAGCAAGCCATCGACGACTACCTCTCACTGCCGATTCAGCAGCACCGCCTCGAGGCCCTGACCCATCGAGCGTGGGCACTCCGCCACAGCATCACCGCGTACGACGCCGCCTACATTGCCGTGGCGGAGAATCTCGGCCAGTGCCTGTACACCACCGATGCGAACCTGAAAAGCGTCCCGAATCCTCGGTGCGGCGTCGTGGTCCTTCCCTGACTCCTGGGACGTCTCTCTATGGCTCACGCGCCCGTGAGCCATACAGGCGGCGGCGGCGCAGATAGGCCTCGACAGCCGGATCCACCAGTCCCCGCAGAGACTCCCCTCGTCGACCTCGCTCACGTATGTCCGTGGCATCGACCCTGGGCGTGGTGATCGGGCAGAGGAGGGTCCTCGCCGGATCGATGCCGGCCGAGCGCAGCTCCGTCTCTCCAGGCGGCGGCAGGCCGGGTCGGGGCACGACCAGCAGCCGAGCCAGGCGCAGGACCTCGTCCGGCCTGCGCCAGCTGCGCAGCTCGGCGGCTGCGTCCCAACCCAGAACGAGGAACAGCTCGGAGCCGGGCATCTCGGAAGCGAGCGCGGCCAGCGTGTCGGCCGTGTACGACGGCCCGTCCCGCCGCAGCTCGATGTCCGAGACCTCGAGCCCGTCATGGGCTCGGGCCGCCAGCCGGACCATCTCCAGACGATCCTGGGCCGAGGCGACGGGACCGTTGCGGTGAGGCGGATCGGCGGCGGGGATGAGCAGCACGCGGTCCAGCCGGGCGCAGCTGCGAGCCCCCTCGGCCAGGGCGACGTGGCCCAGGTGAATCGGATCGAAGGTGCCGCCGACGACGCCGATTCTCATCGGGATGCGGCTCTCACCGCGGTGGCTGGTATTCGAACTCGAGGTCGCGGATGCGGACCGTGTCGCCCGGCTCGGCGCCGGCGTCGACGAGAGCCGAGGACACGCCCAGCCGATCGAGCTGGACCTGGAACCGGTCGAGGGCCTCTTCGGAGGTGAAGTCGGTGCGCTGGACCAGACGCTCGACAGCGCCGCCACGCACCTCGAAGCCCCAGTCACGGCGCTCGACCAGGACCGGGCCAGGCAGGCCGCGAATATGGTGGCGGGGCGGCGCCACCTCCAGCGGTGGCGGCGGCGGGGTCTCGGCGGTGAGTCGGCCCAGTGCCTCCTGGAGCTCCTCCACGCCCTCGCCGCTGAGCGCCGAGATCCAGATCGCACTGCCGCTCCCCTCGTCGCGCCTGGCGCGGGCGGCGGGGAGGTCAAGCTTGTTCATGGCCACCAGCGACGGTCGCTGGGCGAGGTCGGCGGAGTAGGCCTTGACCTCGGATCGGACGGCCTCCAGATCGGCCCAGGGGTCGGCCGCGGCGCCGTCGATCACGTAGAGCAGGGCCCTGGTCCGCTCCACGTGCCGCAGGAAGCGATGACCCAGACCCGCTCCCTGGGCAGCCCCCTCGATCAGACCGGGGATGTCGGCCAGCACGAACCGGGCGCCGTCGGGATCGGCCACACCCAGTTCGGGATCGAGCGTGGTGAAGGGATAGTTCCCGACCTTGGGCCGGGCCGCCGTCATCGCCGCCAGGAGCGAGGACTTGCCAGCATTGGGCGGACCGATCAGGCCGATGTCGGCGATCGAGCGGAGCTCCAGCCGCAGCGCCCTGTCCTCGCCGGGCAGTCCAGGCTCGGAGATCCGTGGCGCCCGGTTGATGGGTCCCTTGAAGTGGACGTTGCCGTGGCCGCCGACGCCACCCTTGGCGACGACCACCTCGGCGCCCTCCTCACGCAGGTCGCCGAGGATCTCGTCCGTGTCCTCCTGGATCACGACCGTGCCCACGGGCACTTCGAGGCGGAGGTCCCGGCCCATCCGGCCGTGCTTGAGGCCGCCCGCGCCCCCCTTGCCGTCCTCGGCGCGGAGGATGGGCCGGCGGACCAGGCCGTTCAGCGAAGACAGCGCCGACGACGCGGTGAGCACCACCGAGCCGCCGCGCCCGCCGTCGCCACCGTCTGGCCCGCCCTTCGGCACGTAGGGCTCGTGGCGGAAGGAGACGGCGCCGCGCCCGCCCTTGCCGGCGTGCGCCTGGACCCTGACCTCATCGACCAGGACGCCGGGCCGTGGAGGAGCAGGCGCCACGGCCCGCTCCCGGATCAGACGGCCGCGGCGGGAGCGACCGACACGCGGCGACCATCGTGGCCGACGCGCTGGTACACGACGCTTCCCTCGACCAGAGCGAAGAGGGTGTGGTCGTGACCGACACCAACGCCCTCACCGGCCTGGATGCGCGTGCCACGCTGGCGGACCAAGATCGCGCCCGCGGACACGGTCTGCCCGCCGAAGACTTTCACGCCGAGCATCTTGGGCTTGGAGTCGCGCCCGTTGCGCGAGGAGCCGCCTCCCTTCTTGTGTGCCATCTACTCGTCGTCCTTCTGAGCCCGCGCCTTCTTGGGCTTGGCGGGCTCTCCGACGGACAGGACCTCGACCGCGGTCAGCTCGGAACGAGAGCCGCGGTGGACCCTGACCCGCTTCTTCGGCTTGTAGCGAATCACGTCGATCTTGGGGCCGCGCTCGTGGCGCAGCACCCGGGCCTTGACCTCGACCGCCGCGAGCTCTTCGGGCAGGACTTTGACCTGATCTCCGTCCGCGAGGAGGAGGACCCGGTCGAAGCTGATCTCGGACCCGGGCTCGGCCTTGATCCGATCCACCGTCAGGCGGTCACCGGCGGCTACGCGAAACTGCTTTCCTCCGCTGACGACGACAGCCGTCGGCGCACTGCTGGGGGTGGACACGAACGGGCATTGTACTACACGGCGGGAAAGAAGGAACCGAGGCCGGCCAGGACGAGGGCCAGCACGGCGAGGACGCCGGTCAGGAGGAGGTAGCCGCCCCTCACCGCCGGCGTTCCGCGGGATACGACCGCCCCGATCAGGAGCACGGCGCAGGCTGCGGCCACGGTCGCCAGCAGGAACAGCCCGAGCCCGGCCGCGTCGCTCGACTGAGGGGGGATGAACAGCGACGCGAAGAGGCCGCAGAGAGGAAGCCAGAGCAGCAGCCGGGACCCTCTCGCCGCGCCCTCCCGCCCGACCGGCCCCTGGAGCAGGCCCAGCATGCCCGGCAAGGCCAGGAGGAAGGTGAGCCCGGCGGCGACCTTGATCGGCAGGATCGAGCCCAGGTCGGCCTCCCCGATCACCTGGGGCCGGAGCGAGCCGACGACGATGATCAGGGCCAGCAGCGACGCCAGCCAGCCGCCCTGGGTCACCAGCAGCTGGCGGGCGTTGTCGCCCCGCGGCCCGACGCCCCAGGGCCAGGCGAGCAGCGATGCTCCGGCCAGCGCGGTTCCCGCGACCAGGATGTTGCGGTCCGACGTGGGGACGGGGTTGAAGGGGACCGAGATCTGGATCACGGCGAGGAGCACGAGCAGCGCCGTGCCGGAGATGGCGGGCGGGATCTCCCGCTCGGCGGCAAGGCGGCGCAGCCCCAGCGCGAACCGGCGCCAGGCCTGGGTCCCCTGCGGCATCGCCAGCGAGGCCCCGGTCTCGATGGCCAGTCCGAGGGCGACGACGACCAGCGCCCCCGGATAGATCAAGAAGGCGAGGGCGTAGTCGAGCACGGTCATCTCAAAAGCCCCCGAGGGAGAGGACGAGCCCGGGGGCTATGCCCATCGCCGCCGCCAGGGCCAGGATCAGGATCAGCCCGACCGCCGCCCTCCCCCGTGGTATGGCGAGGCTGGCACCGAGCCGGAAGCTGTGGGAGACGAAGGCGAGCATGGCCAGCATCAGGACCAGGGCCAGCGGCCAGGCGACCTCCATCGCCGCCCCCAGCAGGAGCAGGCGGGCGGCGAAGCCGATGAAGGGCGCGACGCCGGCCAGGGCCAGCCCGGAGAGGAGGTTGAGCGGGGCCCAGCGCCCCGTCTCCCCGCCCAGCACCGACCCCCGGGCGAGCATGTAGAGGGGGAAGCGCACCGTGACCAGGGAGATCAGCAGCAGGTAGGCGGCCTCGGTCCCGTGGTGGTCGGGAAGCAGCAGCCCGAAGCCACAGAGGGCAAGGCCCCACTCGGCCAGGAACGAATGCCGCCATGTCTCGGCCCGGGCCGGCGCCTGCCAGGCGCCGAAGAGCCCGTAGGCGACGTTGACCAGGCCGATGACGACGCAGAGCACGCTGAACACGCTCTTCCCGGGCCCATGCAGGTGGGGCACCACCTGGGTGAGGACCGCCACCGCCAGGGCCGGGGCGACGAAGGCGCTCCATGCCATTCCCGAGCCGGCCGTCGCCTGCTCCGGCTGGTACCGGTACAGGTAGGGGACCAGACCGCCGACGGCGACGACCCCGAGGACCAGCGTCAGCGAGGCGACCTCGGCGAAGGCGGGATCGGACTTGATCATGGAGAGGATCCCGGCCACCCCGAGGAGGACGGCGCCGGCTCCCGGGTTGCGGAGACGCTCGATCAGGGGCTGCGGCGTGGGCCGCGAGATGTAGACGCCGAGCACCAGAAGCAGGATGATCCCGGTCAGCAGCGGGCTGGCCGCCATCACCAGCAGGGCAACGCCCCCGAGCCCGGCCAGCCCGGTCGCGATCAGGCCCATCCGGTCCGCCTCGGTGCGCATGCAGAGGGCGGTGACGAGAAGGGCGAAGAGGGACGCGGCGAGAAGCGCCCTGGCCGGCTGCGAGCTGCCGGCGAGGCGCACTCCGAGGAGGCTGAAGGGCCCGACCACGGCCAGGATCGTGAGCGCCAGGCCGGCCAGCCCAAGCATGATGGTGGCCTCACCCGAGCGCTCGCGGGGCAGCGGGAACACGGCGGGAACGCCTCGCATCGAGCTCACGCGGCCGCCTCCACGTCGCCACCCGTGGGCAGCGTGCCGAGCACCGCGGCGACGGCGGCGCCGGCGATCGCCGTCACCTCACCGCCCAGGGAGGCGAGGGCCAGGGCCACCGCCGCGGCTCCGGCCAGCGCCACCGCGCGATGCCCGGCGCTGAGCAGGCGACCGGCGCCGAGGGCGACCACGACCAGTGCCTCCTGCACGGGGAGGGTGGTGCCCTTGACGGTGGCGCCCATGAGCAGGCCGAGGATGAGCACGAGCAGGCTCATGACCAGGCGCGGCGTCGACCCGGCGGGCAGGAGGCCCCATCCGGGCAGCCCGTCCCGCATGCGCAGCGCGGCGGTGACGGCGCCTCCGGCGACGAGCGCAAGCGCCACCTGGTCGCGGCCGGCCGCGTGGGCGCCGAGGGCCAGCCCGGCGGTGAGCAGGACCAGACCCAGGACGACGCCTCGCCGGGCGTGCGAGAGGAGCAGGATCGCCCCTCCCAGCCAGGAGATCGCGAAGGCGGCCGGTGCAAGCGCCGCCATCACCGCGTCACCACGACCAGGAGCACCACCGCGACCACCACCCAGAGCCAGATGCTTCCCTGCGTCATCAGGCGCTCCGGGGTGCCCAGGCGGACGCTGGATCGCACCAGGCTGGGGAGCGCCCGCAGCTGGTCACCCAGACCCTCGGGCAGGGCCGGCATGCGAAGGCGCAGCAGGGCGCGGATCTCGCGTCGCTGAGAGGCCAGCCCGAGGGGCCGGGTGAAGAAGGCGAAGAGCACGAGCAGCACGGCGAAGGGGATGGCCAGGGGCAGGGCGTCGAATGTCCCCGACGCGGTCGTGACCTCGCCGACGCCGGCGGATATCGGCGTCGTCTGCAGGGACAGCACCGCCTCCGCTGCGGGCACGGCGATGAACTGCTCGAGCGCGCCCAGGCCGGCACCGGCTCCGATGATCGCGGCGGATGCGACCAGCGCCCCCGCCCGCGATCCCCGGCCGGCGCCGGGCGGGAGCCAGGCGGCCCGGGCCGCGGCGATGTAGCCGAGGAACCAGGCGGCGACGATCCCGACGGTCAGCAGCGCCTGCCCGGACCCCGCCTCGAGCGCCGCCTGCACGGTGAGCAGCCGCGCGCCGAAGGTGAGTCCGGGGGGCGCTCCGACGACCAGGGGGATGCCGAGCAGCGTCACCCGGCCGCCGGCAGGCAGGACCATCCCCAGCGCCACCGCCAGGCCGGTCGCGGCCACGCCGGTGACGGCGGCGGCGACGCCCAGCGGGGTGCCCAGCGAGAGCGCGAGCAGAGCCAGGCCCCCGGCCAGGGGGACGGTCTCGCCGAGCTGGCTGCGGTGGTCGGGCGCGGCCTGGGCGCGGAGCGCGGCGGCCAGCGCGACGAGAAGGCCGAGGACACTCAGCACCCAGTGCAGCCAGGAGACCGGCCACTGCCCGCCGCCCAGCGTGTAGGTGCGGAGGAGGAGAAGGAAGCCGAGCGGGACCAGGAGTCCCACCCCGATGCCGGCGCCCCCGAGCTTGGGCCGGGACCAGACCTCGCTGACCCAGGTCCGCCAGGGGACCAGCCCGGAGCAGAGCACGGCCGGGATCGCGATCAGCACGAACACCTGCCACTTGAACGCCTGGACGGGCACGGCGCTGAAGAGCGACGTGCCGCCGCTGAAGGTCACCAGCGCCGCCGCGCCCCAGAGCAGGATCAGCGAGGCGAGGAGCAGCGCCAGCCAGGCGGACCGGGCGCTCTGCTCCAGCTCCTGGCGGAGGATCATCGTCACCATCGCCGCGCATGCGCCGAGCGCGAGCGCGGTGAGCGCCAGCGAGTCGGCCTCGACGGCGACCATGGCGAAGGCCGTGGCCAGCGTCGCCGCCCCCGCCTCCTCCCACTGCCAGGGCTGGAAGGTGAGGAGCAGCGCGGCGGTCGACAGCACGACCAGGCCGATGGCGAAGGAGAGCGCGTCCATGCGCAGCACGATCGGCAGTGGCTCGGCGGCGATCGGGGTCGAGAGCTCGGTCGGCTGCCGGCCGACCCCGATCCAGGCCAGGACCAGGACGATCAGCGCCAGCCAGACCACGGCCGCCCCGGGCAGACGGCTGGGAAGGCCGCCGAACCCCAGCGTCCACGTCAACAGCGCCCCGATCACGAGCACGACGGGCGGGACGAGGAGGAGTTCCGCAGGCACGCGGCTACTTTAATGGAGCCGTCCAGCGCCGCCGCGCGTTACGGCCGGCGTTCGTCCGAATCAATCGGCGGAGCGAGCGCGGCCGGAGCCCGCGGCCGAGGGATGCTCGAAGGCGCGGTCAGCGCGGATCGTGACCTCCGGCGACCGCGGCTCCGCCCATGTCCCGGCAGCGATCCGGGCCCGGCGAGGCCCTAGTTCAGCGACGACCGCGCTTGACACCCGGCCGGTCATATCGGAAAATCGGATAAATCCAGACATGAAGACGACGGAACTCAGTTTGACGGCGGCGGAATCTCGCGCCCTGGGAATGGTCAGGGCGCTGTCCAATCCGGCCCGCTTCCACCTCGTCGAGATCCTCGCCGAGCGGAAGGAGGCGACGGTGAGCCAGCTCGCGGAGACGCTGCCGCTCGCCCCCTCCAGCATCTACGAGCACCTCACGGCGCTGCGCGAGGCGGGTGTCGTCGAGGTCAGCGGGGAGGGGCCGAACCGCCACTACTGCGTCGACCCGGCGGCGTTCGACTATCTCGGTGCCTACCTGGCCGGGATCGGCGGCCGGGCGCGCTCATGGAGGGCGCTGGTGGAGACGACACGAACCGAGGCGGGACTGGAGGTCCGGCCCGCGACCGAGGAGGACGCGGCCGCGATCGCCCGCATCTACAACCAGGGCATCGAGGACCGCGTGGCAACGCTGGAGACGGAGCTGCGAACGCCGGAGGAGCGGGCCGAGTGGCTGGGCGCCCGCGCGCCCCGGCATCCGGTGCTGGTCGCCGTCAGCGGGCAGTCCCCGGTCGGCTGGGCATCGCTCAACCCCTTCAACCCGCGCCGCGCCTACGACCACGTCGTCGACCTCTCCATCTACGTCGCCAGGGAGCACAGGGGCAGGGGCATCGGCGACGCCCTGCTCGGCGAGCTGGAGGCCGCCGCCGGCCGGCTCGGCTACCACAAGATGGTGCTGGCCGCCTTCCCCACCAACGCGCCGGGCATGCGCCTCTACCAGCGCCACGGCTTCCTGACCGTCGGCGTCTACCGCGAGCAGGGGCTCCTCGACGGCCGGTGGGTCGATGTCGTCGTGATGGAGCGGATCCTGGCCTGAGTCAGGACCGGGACGGATCCGGACCGTGGATCACCCCCGCCCGGTTCGGCCATACCTCCGACCCCACCGCCTCACCAGGGCGCGGCGATGCCCGAGATGGCTCCGAGTCCGGCACGGCGGCCGCTCGTCGACGCCGACGCGGATTCCGTGCCGGGTCGACGCACCGTCACCGTGGGGTCCCATTCTCCAGTGGTTCACCTGTGTGCGCCTCCGATCGGCGCCACGGCCGTCGGGCCGTGGGTGCGTGACGAACAGGGACTTCTCTCGCGCGGTGCCCTCAGCCACCGGTGACGGTGGCCGGGGTCCGCACCGACCAGTGAGCGCCGTCGGAGCGCGGCCGCTTCAGCGTGATCTCGTCGAACAGCGTGTACGAGGTGCTGCCGTCGACCGCCACCGGCGCGTGGTAGTAGCGCATGGTGATCGACGTCCGGTCCCACGGCCCCTGGCCCGGATCGACGTCGAAGACGCCCACCCCATAGGCGTCGCCGGGGTCCCGCTTCGCCGACCAGGGCGCGTCCTCCACGGCCTGCGGCCCGCCCTTCGCCCACTTCCCGGTGGTGGGGTCGAGAACGGTGCGGTCGCGGGCGACGACGACCAGGGCCTGGTTGTCGCCGTCGGCGGCGTCGACGCCGTAGATGTTGTCGGGGGCGTCGGTCCCGCCGCCGCCGAGGATCACGTAGACGGTGCCCTGGGTGGTGTCGAAGACCTGCTGGGAGGCGTCGGTGGTGACGGGGTGCGGCCGGTTGGTGTCGACCACGGCCCCGCCGTCGATCTCCTTGCCCTCGTTGTGATCGGTCCCGCGAACCGGGAACGAGCGCTCGAAGTCGTGGGAGTGCCCGGCCAGCACCAGGTCGACCTGATACCGGTCGAAGAGCGGCACCCAGGCCTGGCGGATGCCGAGGTCGGAGTTGTTCTCGGTGGACGAGGAGAGCGCGTCCTGGTGCATCTGGACGACGATCCAGTCGATGGTCGGGTTGCTCCTGGCCGCGGCCAGGGTCCGCTCCAGCCAGAGCGTCTGCAGGTTCCGGCCCGGCAGCAGGGTGTTCTGAGGCCCGGCGCCGAGCTGGCCGCTGTACTCGCGGACGTAGAGCGTGGTGCCGCCGGGGATCGCGGTGGCGCCGTCGGGCGGCGAGTAGTCGGTCGCGGTGAAGGCGCCCGAGTCCTCGTAGATGACGTCGTTGGCGTCGAGGGCGATGAAGAGGACCGAGCCCACCTGGAAGGAGTAGAAGTGGCCCTGGAGCGAGGGGATCCCGTTGCCGGGGAGGCTGAACCGGGTCAGGTAGGAGTCGTAGCCCTGGGCCCCGTTGTCGAACTCGACCTCATGGTTGCCGAGGCAGGGCATCCAGGGGCGGTAGGCCGCCGAGTACTGGGCGTTGTTGGCGAAGTCGCGCCAGACCGCGGGCTGGGTGCTCATGTTGGTGTTGGCGTAGCAGAGGTCGCCGTTGAGCAGATGGAACAGCGGCGAGAAGGACTCGACCGCCCGCACCGCCGTCGCCGAGTTGGCCGAGGAGTCGACCCAGGCCGTGTTCGGCGTCGCCAGGTCGCCGAAGCTGGTGAAGCGGAAGCCGGTCCGCGCCGCCGGCGCGGTGGCGAAGGAGCCCTGGAAGGTGGACTCGGTGCGGGCGCCGTCGCTGACCTCGTAGACGTAGGCCGAGGCCGGGTTCAGCCCGCGGAGGGGGGCGTGATAGACGTACACCCGCTGGCCGTTGAGGCCGTCGGCGTAGGTCACCGGCTGCGCGGGGATGGTGGTGCCCAGACCGTGCCGCGGGGTGCCGAGCCGGAGCTGGGGACGCGGCTGAGGCTGCAACGACGCCCAGCTCGCCACCATCGTCCGCGCCGGGTCGCTGCCGAAGGTCAGGTGCACCTGCTCGGGAGCGGTGCCGCTGGTCGCGCCGGCCGCCTGCGCCCCGGCCGCGAACACCGGCAGGGTCCGCCCGAATGAGGTCGCCGCCGCGGCCAGGCCCAGTCCCATGCCGCCGCGGAGAAACGCCCGCCGGGAGAAGTCGCGACCGCCGCCCCGAGCATTGCTGTTCATGACCTCACGCTGACGGAGGCCAGCGCAAGGGGACGTTACGGTCCGGAGATGGGCTGGTTAAGCGCGCAGGTCGTCTCCGCGCCTGGTCACGGCCTCACCTCGACGGCGGGCTCGCCTCCCCTCGGCGTCCAGTCCCAGCTAGCGACGCCGCCGGCGGCGGTGAGGTCGGCGAGCGCGGCCCTGACTCGGTCGAGCACGGCGGCGGGACCGGCCACCCTGACACAGCCGACCGGCGCCCGCATCGAGAGGCGAGCCTCGGTCTTCGCCCGCCGGATCGCGGCCAGCACCATGACCACGTCATCCACCATTCGGGCGTCGGCGCCGGCCGGCGCGTCCGGCTCCGGCCACCGGGCCAGGTGGATCGACCCCTCCCGCCACCACGACCAGACCTCCTCGGTGGCGAAGGGCAGGAAGGGCGCCAGCAGGCGCAGCAGCGTGGACAGCGAACGGCGAAGCGTGGAGCGGGCCGAGGCGGCGCCCTCCGGTCCGAGATCGCCGTAGGCGCGGGACTTGACCAGCTCCAGGTAGTCGTCGCAGAACGACCAGAAGAGCTGCTCGGTGACCTCCAGCGCCCTCGTGTAGTCGTAGTCCTCGAAGGCCTCGGTGGCCTCGGCGACGGCGCCGGCGACGCGGGTCAGGAAGGCCTGGTCGACGGCCTCGGTGGGGACGCCCTCCCCCGCCTCGCCGGCGGCGAGCACGAAGCGGCTGGCGTTGAGCAGCTTGATCGCCAGGCGGCGGCCGACCCGGATCTGGCCCTCGTCGGCGGTGGTGTCGGAACCCGGCCGGCCCTTCGCCGCCCAGTAGCGGACGGCGTCGGAGCCGTAGCGCTCGAAGAGGTCGATCGGGACCACCACGTTTCCCTTCGACTTCGACATCTTCTTGTGGTCGGGGTCGAGGACCCAGCCCGAGATCGCCGCGTTGCGCCAGGGCAGGCCGCCGAGCTCCAGCTCGGCGCGGAGGACCGAGGAGAAGAGCCAGGTGCGAATGATCTCCTGGCCCTGGGGCCGGAGATCCATCGGGTAGGTCCGCTCCCAGAGGTCCGGGTCGGACTCCCAGCCGCAGACGATCTGAGGAGTCAGCGACGAGGTCGCCCAGGTGTCCATCACGTCGGGGTCGGCGGCGAAGCCGCCGGGCACGCCCCGCCGCGCCTCCTCGTAGCCGGGCGGCGCCGCCGTCGCCGGGTCGACCGGAAGATCAGCCTCCCCGGCCGGGATCGGCCTGCCGTGGTCGGGCCGGCCGCTGCCGTCGAGCGGGAACCAGACCGGGATCGGGACGCCGAAGAAGCGCTGCCGGCTGATCAGCCAGTCGCCCTGCAGGCCGCCGACCCAGTTCTCGTACCGGACCCGCATCCGGTCGGGGTGCCAGGACAGCTCCCGGCCACGCTCGATCAGACGGTCCCGCAGCCCCTCGTCGTGCGACCCGTTGCGGAGGTACCACTGGCGGCCGGTGATGATCTCCAGGGGCCGGTCGCCCTGCTCGTAGAACTTGACCGGGCGCTCGACGGCGACCGCCGGCCCGGCGAGGTCGCCCGCCTCGGCCAGCATCTCGACGACGCGGCGACGGGCCTCGTCCAGGGAGCGGCCGGCGAGCTGGGCGTAGGCGCCCCTTCCGGCGCGGCCCAGGGCCTGGGGCGGGGTCGCCGTCAGGCGGCCGTCGCGGGTGACGACGACCCGCGTCGGCAGCGACAGCTCGCGCCACCAGGCGACATCGGTGAGATCACCGAAGGTGCAGACCATGACCACCCCGGTGCCCCGCTCGGGCCGGGCCAGGTGGTGGGCCATGACCGGCACCTCGACGTCGAAGAGCGGCGTGCGCGCGGTCCGGCCGACCAGATGGCGATGCTCGGCGTCGTCGGGGTGGACGAGGACGGCGACGCAGGCGGGGAGCAGCTCGGGCCGGGTCGTCTCGACCTCGACCGGGGCGCCGTCGACGAGGAAGCGGAGACGCTGGGCGAGCCCCCGGGTCGGCCGGTCCTCCAGCTCCGCCTGCGCGACCGCCGTCTGGAAGCTGACGTCCCAGAGCGTCGGCGCCTCGGCCA
Source organism: Candidatus Dormiibacterota bacterium (assembly GCA_036272915.1). Lineage (GTDB taxonomy): Bacteria > Chloroflexota > Dormibacteria > Dormibacterales > Dormibacteraceae > DATAXV01. Next base: position 6,501 of record DATAXV010000156.1, on the reverse strand, counting down.
GGTAGGCCTCGCCCCGGCGCAGGTTGCGCAGGAAGGCGCGCTGGGCCGCGGCCCTCGCCCGCTCGCCGATGGTGACGTAGACGAGCGACCAGTCGACGGAGAGGCCGAGCCGGCGCCAGACCGCCTCGAAGGCCTTCTCGTCGGTGTCCCGCAGCCGCTCGCAGACCTCGATGAAGTTCCGGCGCGAAACCGGCACCTGCCGCCCCGAGCCGTTGACGGGCTCGAAGGCCGGGTCGTAGGGGAGCGAGGGATCGCAGCGCACGCCGAACACGGTCTGCGCCCGGCGCTCGGTGGGCAGCCCGTTGTCGTCCCAGCCGACGGGATAGAAGACGGCCCGGCCTCGCATGCGCTGGTAGCGGGCGACGGCGTCGGTGTGCGTGAAGGAGAAGACGTGGCCGATGTGCAGCGACCCGCTCACGGTGAGCGGGGGCGTGTCGATCGAGAAGACCTCGGGCCGCGGACGGGTGCGGTCGAAGCGGTAGGTGCCCCGCTCCTCCCAGGTCCGCGCCCAGCGCTGCTCGACGCCGTCCAGCGTTGGCCGATCCGGCGCCGGCACCGGTCAGGCCTCGAGACGGGACAGTGCCGCCTCGAGCTCGGCCTGCCGCGACCGCTGCTTCTCCACCACCGCCTCCGGAGCCCTGGCCAGGAAGTCGGCGTTGGCGAGCTTGGAGTTGGCGCGATCAAGCTCGGCCATCAGCTCTCGACGCTCCTTGTCGCGACCGGCGCCGTTGGCCTTGACGGCGGGGAAGGCGACGCGCGCCGAGGCGCTGGCCAGCGCCACGCCGGTGCCGCGGAGCTCGGCCACGACCTCGACCCCGGCCAGCTCGGCCACCAGCGGTGCCAGGTCCCGGTCGACGGCGTCGTCGAAGGCCAGCCAGCCGCCACGGCCGGGCGCCTTGACCCGCTTGCGGCAGCTGCGGACCTCCTCGACGATCGCCTGCAGCCGCTCCACGGTGGTCTCGACGTCTGGCTTCCGGAGCCGCGCGTCGCCCCTCGGCCAGGGGGCGCGGACCAGGAAGTCGCGCTCGCCGGGCAGCAGGTGCCAGAGCTCCTCGGTGACGAAGGGCATGAAGGGGTGGAGCAGCCGGCACAGCGTGTCGAGCACGTGCAGGGAGACCGAGCGCGCGGCCGGGTCGGCGTCGCGCAGGCGGCTCTTGGCCGACTCCAGGTACCAGTCGCAGAGGTCGTGCCAGGCGAAGTCGTAGAGGGCGCCGACGGCGCTGCCCAGGGAGTAGCCCTCGATGCCCTCGGTGACGGCATCGACCGTGGCCTGGAGCCGGGACAGGACCCAGCGGTCCATCAGGGCCAAGTCGGCGTCGGGATCGGGCGGAGGCACCGGCGTCGGGCCCAGGCCGTTCCGGATCAGGCGGGTGGCGTTCCAGAGCTTGTTGGCGAAGCGCCGGAAGCCCTCGACCCGGCTCTCGTCCCAGCGCACGTCCTGGCTGGAGAGGGCGACCTGGGAAGCCCAGATCCGCAGGGCGTCGGCGCCATAGCGCTGGATGATCTCGCGAGGGTTGACGCCGGTGCCCAGCGACTTGCTCATCCGGCGGCCGTCGGGCGCCTGGATGGTGGCGTGGATCATGACGTCCTGGAAGGGCACCCCGTCCATGAACTCCAGGCCGCTGAAGATCATCCGCGTCACCCAGAGGTTGATGATCTGGCGGTCGGTGGAGTTGAGGGAGGTCGGGTAGAAGGCGCGGAGGTCGTCGGTCGGGTCCGGCCAGCCCAGGGTGGCGAAGGGCCAGAGCGCCGAGGAGAACCAGGTGTCGAGGACGTCCGGGTCCTGGGTCAGCGTCGCGTCGCCGCATCGAGGGCACCGCTCCGGCTCGTCGACCGACGCGAAGATGTGGCCCTCGCCGCAGGTGTAGACGGGGATGCGGTGGCCGAGCCAGAGCTGCCGGCTGACGCACCAGTCGCGGATGCCGCGCAGCCAGTCCAGATAGGTGCGCTCGAAGCGCGCCGGGTGCCAGCGGACCTCGCCGCGCTCGCTCGCCTCCAGCGACCGTCTGGCCAGCTCCTCCATGCGCAGCCACCACTGCTCGGAGACCAGCGGCTCGAGCACGTTGTGGCAGCGGTCGCAGTGGCCGACCTGGTGCATGTAGGCCTCGACGCCGGCCAGCTGGCCCAGCGCCTTCAGCTCACCGACGATCCTCTCCCGCGCCTCCAGGCCGGACAGGCCGTTGTAGGCCGGCGCGAAGGGCGTGTTCAGCCGGCCGTCGGGGTGCAGCATGTCGATCCGGTCGAGACCGTGGCGCTCGCCGATCTCGTAGTCGAGCGGATCGTGCCCGGGCGTGACCTTGAGCGCCCCGGTCCCGAACCCGCGCTCCACGGAGGCGTCGCCGACGATCGGCAAGCGGCGGCCGACCAGGGGCAGGATGGCGTGGCGGCCGATCAGATGGCGGTACCTCTCGTCCTCGGGGTGCACGGCGACGCCGGTGTCGCCGAGCATCGTCTCCGGCCGCACGGTGGCGATGACCACGCTCTCGTCGGTGCCCTCGACCTGGTAGCGGATCCGGTAGAGCTGGTCCTCGTGGTCCTGCCACTCGACCTCGAGGTCGGAGATGGCGGAGAGGCATCGCGGGCACCAGTTCACGATCCGGGGGCCGCGGTAGACCATGCCCTTGTCGAAGTAGTGGACGAAGGCGGTCCTGACCGCGCGCACATAGGCGTCGTCCATGGTGAAGCGGAGGCGGGAGTAGTCGAGGGAGCTGCCCAGCTCCTTGAACTGGGAGATGATCACCGATCCGACCTCGCGGTACCAAGCCTGAACCCGCGCCTCGAAGGCCTCCCGGCCGAGCTCCTCCTTGGTCGTGCCCTCCTGCGCCAGCTGCCGCTCGATCACGTTCTGAGTGGCGATCGCGGCGTGGTCGGTGCCGGGCAGCCACAGCACCTCGTGGCCGGTCATCCGCCGGTAGCGCGCCCACAGGTCCTGGAGCGAGGCGTTCACGGCGTGGCCCATGTGCAGCTCGCCGGTGACGTTGGGCGGCGGCACCGCGATCGAGTAGTGCGGCTTGCCGCTGTCGGGGCGGGCGCGGAACAGGTCCGCCCGCTCCCAGCGCGCGAACCAGTTGGGCTCGACGGCCCCGGGATCGTAGGCGGTGGACATGGTCCGTTGATCAGTCATCTGGGTGTGCTGCTCCCTCGGATGGGATTGGGGGGCGGCCGGCGCGCTGCGGCTGCTAGTGGGCGCGCGCCGGCCCGGGTACGTCGCCTGCTACGCGTACGAGGACTCGGCGCATCTTCGGGCGCAATTGTACCTATCCGGGTGAGGACGCAAACACCTGACGGCGCGGCGCCGCCGGCGACCGGCCTAGGTCGCCGCGCGGGAGCTCCCGAACCAGGCTGTGAGCGCCGCCTCCAGCTCCGTCATCGAGGCCTCCCCCGATGCGCCTGCGGCCCAGGCGACGTAGCCGTCGGGCCGGATCAGCAGGCCCCCGGCGGGCGCGTCGAGGGCGGTGGCCTCGATCACGTCGACGCGGTCCGACCAGCCGTTCGCCGCCGCTCGCAGGCCGCCGGCACCGAGGTCGAGCAGCAGGGGGCGGGCACCGCGCATCAGCTCCGCCAGCCGCCGCGGCCCCTCCCCGGTGGTCAGGGTCAGGTCGGGGGCGAACCAGCCGGCGAGGGGGCTGGGCTCCGGGGTGCGGGGAGCGTAGCGGACGTCGGCGCCCGCCATCAGGTCGGCGATGGCCTGCGCGTTCTCCTTCCGCTCCAGGAACTCGGTGAAGAGCTGGCGCAGCGCGGTGATCCCCGGCCCAGGGCTCATCAGCGTGGTCTGCGCCTGGGTCTGGACGAAGACCCGCTCACCGAGCGGATGCCGCTCCGAGTCGTACGTGTCGAGGAGTCCCGGAGGCGCCGAGCCGCGGATCGCGGCGGCGAGCTTCCAGGCCAGGTTGGCGGCGTCCTGCAGGCCGAGGTTGAGCCCGGGACCGCCGCTCGCCGAGTGGGTGTGGGCGGCATCGCCGGCGAGGAAGACCCGGCCGCGGCGGTAGGTCTCGGCGAGGCGGGTGTTGCGGCCGATCAGCCGGCGGTAGAGGGCCGGTCCCGGCGGAGGCGGCGCGAGGGGCAGATCGACGCCAAGTACCCGGCGCAGGCTCTGCGCCATCTCCTCCATGGTCAATGGCGCGTCGCCGCCCCGCCACTCCCCCCACTCGAGGGTGCTGAGCAGCGGCCGGGCGGGGTCGGTGGCGAGGAACGAGAAGACTCCGCGCTCGGTCCGGATGATGGGTTGGGTGAGGAGGCCGAGGACGGGGAGATCGAGCGTGCCCGGCGTCGCCGTCATCGACTCGGGCAGGCTGGCGAGCACGGTCCGCGAGACGGGCAGCTCCTCGGTGACGCCGGGGAAGTCGATGCCCAGGGCCTTGCGCACCGGGCTGTGGCCCCCGTCGCAGCCGGCCAGGTAGCGGGTCCGGATCCGGTAGGGACCCTCCGGCCCCCGGACCTCCAGGGTCACCCCCTCCTGATCCTGGGCGAGGCCGAGCAGCTCGTGCCCGCGCCGGATCCTCACGCCGAGCTCGCCCGCGCGCTCCTCGAGCTGCCGCTCCAGCTCGCGCTGGGGCATGGGCAGCATGTACATCGGGTTGGCGTCGAGATCGGCCAGGGGGAGCAGCATCGCGCCGAAGACGTGCCCCGGTGCCGGCTCGGGGGCCCCCTGCCGTCCGCTGAAGCGCTCGTACAGGCCTCGGTGATCGAGCAGGCGGACGACCTGGCCGGCCATGCCGTTGGCCTTGGGCTCCGAGAGCCGCCGCGGCAGGCGCTCGATGACCAGCGGCGACACCTCGGCCAGGGCCAGCTCGCAGGCCAGCATCAGCCCGACCGGCCCGGCGCCGGCCACGACGACATCGGTGACGAACAGGTCCTCGTTCATCTCCTCTCCTCGCCCATCGAGGGCTCGGGCAGTCCAGCGGCGAGACCCGTGAGCGCCTCCCGGAGGAGGGGCACCAGCGGCACCGCCGGCTCGGCCCGAAGCCAGTGGAGCAGCGCGGCGTGCTGGGCCGCGAGCGCGGTCGTCGCGACCAGGGTTGGATAGAGATCGCGGGCGGGATCGGTGCCGGTGCGCTCGGCGACGGCCCTGGCCAGCTCGGCGCCCATCGCCGCGGTGCCGCGGAGTACCTCCCCCTCCAGCGCCGGGTCCCCCAGCATCACCCGCAGCCCCGCCAGCGCCTCCTCCGACGGCGTCCGGTCGATGCCCGGCTGGCTGGCGAAGGGGGAGATCATCGCCTGAAACAGCGATTCCCACAGGGGCTCCCCGGCGGGCCGGTCGCGCAGCACCTGCGCGGTCCGCTGCATGCGAGCGACCTGGCGGTCGACGATCGCCTCGTACTTGTTCTCGAAGTAGTTGCTGAAGGTGCGGCGGGAGACGCCGGCCGCGGCGGCGATGTCCTCGACCCTGACGTTCTCGAGCCCGCGCTCCTTGGCCAGCTGGAGGGCGGCCCAGCTGAGAGCGTGCCGCACCGCCTGTTTCTTGCGCTCGCGCAGGCCGACCGCGGTGTCCGTCCGCTCCTCGTTCCCGATCATGACGCCAGCATAGACTTAATCGTTCCCATTGGGCAATATTTCTCAATGGGAACCGATCTGGTTGGGGCCCGGGAAAGACGAGAGCCTCAGGCGGTCACTCGCCTGAGGCTCTCGGCCGGTCGGGAGACCGGGTTCAGGAGGGGCGGCGGTCGATGCCGGCGTGGCCCTCGCCCCGCTCCCAGCCGGTCTGCATGGCCGACTCGAGCAGATCCTGGATGAGAAGCCAGATGCTCTCGCTCTTCACCGTGTTGGCCACGGCTTCGAGGTCGCCACCCACCGAGACTCGCCACTCGAGGTAGGTCCGGCGCCACCCTGGCTGGGCGCAGGAGCGGAGCCAGTCAGGCACCGCAGTGGGTGCTGTTGACGTCTCTTCGTCGGTCGGTTCAAGCGTCCGCAATGCCATGGCGAGGATGGTGCTCCTTCCGGCACCGGTTTCGCCATGGTCTGACGCAACAAGTTGGCGGCTGCCGGTCTGGTGTGACCCGACCCGAGGCGCGGGCATACTCCACTCTCGATGAAGAGACCACCCACCATCCTCGCCACGTCCGGCGGCTTCGTGCCGGGGAGGCGGACGCAGATCGGCCCGGGCCCTCTGATCTGGCACGCGATCGAACTGGCCGGCTCGCCGGGCGCGCCCCGGCTCTGCGTGCTGGGCACGGCCGGCGGCGACCAGCTGCACTGGCAGGGGGCGGTCCACGAGGCCTTCTACGGCACCCCGGTCCAGGTCACCTGCCTGCGCCTGATGTCGATGCCCAACATCGCCGACATGCGCGAGCACCTGCTCGGCCAGGACGTGATCTGGGTCAACGGCGGCAGCGTGGCCGGGCTCCTCGCCCTCTGGCGGCTGCACGGGCTGGACGTGGTGATGCGGGAGGCCTGGGAGGCGGGCGTGGTTCTCGCCGGCGTCTCCGCGGGTTCGATCTGCTGGCACGTCGGCGGAACCACCGACTCCTTCGGGCCGGAGCTGCGGGCGGTGACCGACGGCCT
>DATAXV010000155.1:0-32475 GCA_036272915.1 Candidatus Dormiibacterota bacterium | reverse complement strand
GAACGGCCAGATCGGCATCGGCAAGGTGATGCGGATGACGCTCTCGGTCGACCATCGGGTGCTCTACGGCGCGCCCGCAGCGAACTTCGCCAGCGAGATCAAGCGCCTCCTCGAGAACCCGGCGGTGCTGCTCCTCCCGCCCGACGCGATCTGAACGGCGACGTGACTCCGGAGGAGGAGCGGGACCATCTGCGGCGGGGGGCGGCCGGGTCCGAGCCCCCGGCCGCGGTCGATGTCCTTGAGTCCGAGACGTCCGACCCGGAGCGAACGCTGGGCCGCGTGCGCGAGGTGATGGAGGTGATCCTCGACCACTCCGACGGCAGCTGGCCCGAGGTCGACGAGTGGCTGCGGCTGCTCCCGGCCTGGTTCGTCGAGCGCTGCGTCGACGACCGCGAACTTCGCGATTGCGTCCTCGACCGCTGGTCGGTCCGCGGCTGGACCTACTGGTTCCAGCCGGAGCACCGCCGGTGGCGGTGGTGGGACAGCCACGTCGAGGGGAACGGCGTCCGGCTCGAGGTCTTGGCCCTGCAGGGGGGGTACCTCCACGGGGCGCTGGACTGGCTCTTCAAGATCGCCGGGGAGTGAGCGGCCGCCGCCTCGGCGGTATCGGCTGCGCGATCTGGGCGGCCGTCTTCTCCCTCCCCCACGTCTACTGGGGCGCCGGCGGCCGGATGGGCATCGTCGCCACTCTAGGCAGCCTCGCCGTCCTCCGTGAACCCGTTCTCGCCATCGGGGGCACCTGGGGTGTGCTGGTGATCTGCCTGGTCGCGATCGCCTTCGGCCTAGCCGTCGCCGGCAGGCCGGCCTGGGCGCCGCGGCGGCTGCTCCTCATCTGCTCGATCCTCGCCGCGGTCGTCCTCGGCGGGCACGGCCTCCAGATCGTCGTCGAGTTCGGGCTGGCGCAGCTCGGGGTCCTGTCCCCGCCACCACCGCCGGGCGGGATGTCCGAGGTGCATGCTCAACTCCTCATCTGGGGGCCGATGTTCCTGATCGGAGGACTCCTCTTCGCCGTGTGCGCGGTGTCCCTGCGCGCGAGCGGGCGGACGACCCGAGGAGCCGTCCGCCCGACGATCTGAGCCGCGAGGGCGGTCGTGTCAGGCCGCTTCGGAGCCCCCGGACCGCGCCACAACCCGCGACGCCGGGAGCGAGAGGCCCACCGCCACCAGCCAGGCCAGCGCCGGGAAGCGGGTCAGGGGGATGGCCACGGTGAAGGGGAAGGTGGTCGGCATCAGGAAGGTGATCGAGCTAATGGCGCCGATCACGGCGATGACGAGGCCCACCCCGACGATCCAGCGAGGGAGCAGCCCTCGCCGGCTGCCGACGATGGCGACGGCGCCGCACAAGAAGCCCATCAGGACCGAGAAGCCGGGCCCGCCGAGACCGTAGAGCAGGTAGTACAGGCCGAGCATGGCGCCCCGGCCGAGCCCGGGCCAGGTCAGGACCCACTCGCAGATGTGGGACGAGGTCTGGACGAGGGCGGTCGCGAAGCCGGCGAAGAGCACGATCTGGGTCAGCTCCGCCGCGACCCCCTGGGCGAGGAGGCGGCCGGCGATGATCGCGGTCAGGACGCCGAGGGCGAGCTCGGCCAGCAGCGAGAGGTAGACGCTGGTCCGCACCGCCTGCGTGTTGACCAGGAAGTATCGGACGATGGTCGCCTGCGAGTCGCCCGGCGCCGGCAGCCCCGGCGCCGTGTGCAGACCGGTGACGAAGTAGAGACCGGCGACGAAGAGCGCCGCGTAGACCGCCGCGACGAGGCCGGGGACCAGGCGGAATGGAGCCGAGGGCCCCGAACGGGCGCCGGGGAGGACGGGTCGCCGGGAGGTGGGCGCGGTGGGTGGTGTCATGTCTTTGAACGTAGGGGTCGGGACCGGCAGCCCGAATCCGCCGCTCGAGTGATTCCCGCCTACGCTCCGTGTGCTCCTCCCTCCTCAGCTGTGCGTACATCCGGCACATGTATCGATATATATCGGATATCGTGCTATGTTCGGGTTATGTCTATGATCGCCGGCTCGCTGCTCACGTCGCTCCGCCAGGGTCCGATGACGGGGGGTGAGATGATCCCCGCCGCCCATGAGGTGTCGGGAGGAAGGGTCCGGCTCTCCGTTGCGGGTCTCTTCTCGACACTCGACGAGCTTGTCGATGCGGATCTGATCGAGGCGGCGCCTGGCGACGGTGGCTGGCCGCGCCCGGTCTACCGGCTGACCAGCTACGGCGAGGAGGCGATCATTCCCGCCGATCGTGAATCGCTTCGGCTCCACGGCCGCCTGCGGCTGCTCACGACCCGCATCCTGGTCGACGTCGAGGTGTCGGTGGTCAGCCGGCCGGGACACGGCGGCAGCATATAACCTTGCCCGCCATATATCGATAGATGGTATATATACGGCATGGCCAGCACACCGATGCGTGAACCCACGTACTACACCCTGGCCGCGCTGCTGGACGGGCCGCTGCATGGCTACGGCATCATCCGGCGGGCCGCGGAGCTCTCCGATGGCCAGGTGCGGATCACGGCGGGGACTCTCTACGCCGCGCTTGACCGCCTCTCCGAGATGGGCTGGGTCGAGGCCGACGGTGAGGAGGTCGTCGACGGACGCCTGCGCCGCTACTACCGACTCTCCGGGGCGGGGCGAGAGGCGCTGCGCGCGGAGGCGGATCGTCTCCATCACGCGGCCGGCGTGGTCATGCGTCGGATCCACGGGATCGGAGGCGCTTCATGATCCCCTCGCTGGCCCAGCTCTACAAGCGCCTGCTCTTCACCTATCCGGCCGAGTACCGGCGCGCCCGGGAGGCGGAGATGCTCGCCACCCTCCTCGATGCGTCCGTGCCGGGGCAGACGCTGCCGAGCCCTCGCGAGACCGCCGGCCTGATCCTCGGCGGCCTGCGCACCCGCGCTCGCCTGGGCGCCTCGAGCGGCCCGAGCGCGGTCTGGGCGGAAGCGCTTCGCCTCGGCGCGGCGCTGGTCGTCACCTCCTACATGGTGGGCACCGTCATCCTCTCCGTCTTCCCCGGGTCCGGATATCTTCGAGGCCGCCTGCTGCCCCTCGTGCTCGCCGCAACCGTGGTCGCGCTGCTCCGACGACCGCGCCGCCTCGGCCTCGCGCTGGTCGCGGTGGACCTGTTCTTCGCCTGGCCGTTGCAGGCCTACGACGTGCTCCACGGCACGGTCGGCCTGGCGGTGTCCTGGTTCGCCATCGGGCCGCTCCCCCTGGGTCTGGCGGCCGCCGTCTTCGCCTGGTACCCGGGTGCCCGCCCCGCGAGCCGCCCATGGCCGGTGTGGATCATCGCGTTGGTGGTACTGCTTCCGGCCGGACTCGAGTTCAGCACCTACAATGGCGCCTATCTCGGCATGGAGGCCTTCCTCCACCTGCACGTACCCGTCTCGCTGTTCGTCCTCGTGCTGCCCGCCATCGCCCTCGCCGGTCTCTCCCTGCTGATGAGAAACCCCGCCCCCGCGCTGGCCGCCTCGATCTACCTGGCCTCCTTCCTCGGCGGGATGACCTATCTGCTCGCGTTCACGAGCTACTACGATCCCGTGATGGGTCTCGCCGCCGGGCTGGTCGTCGGTTGTGTCGCTGCAGCGGGGCTGAGCCGCCGCGCTCTCGCCCTTGCGTGAGACCACCCCTCCACATCGGAGGTGTACGGTCCCGGGGGAGCGCGCCCTGTTCCAGCGGGCCGGCGGCCCCGGGCCATCTGCCCAATGACCCGCGCCGCCGGAGAGGGATCGGTCAGACCGACCCGCGACCCGGCCGGCAACGCGGCCTCGACGCGGGAAGGGTGACGCTCACCACGTCCAGGCCCCGGCGACAGGCGGAGCCGGATCAGCGAGATGGTCCTCGAGCGACCACGCATCCCGACCAGATCCTGAGCAGTGCGCCCGGCGCCAGCTCCACGAGCAGCGTCCGCCGAGCGGTCATTCTCAGTGCCGGACCAGATATTAGTTTAGACGATATATATCGATACATGGTATATATGATCCATGGCCAGCACATCGATGCGGAAACCGAGCTACTACACCCTGGCCGCGCTGCTGAATGGGCCACTCCATGGCTACGGCATCATCCAGCGGGCGGCAGAGCTGTCCAACGGCCACGTCCGAATCACGGCGGGCACGCTCTACGCGGCCCTCGACCGGCTGTCCGGGCTGGGCTGGATTGAGGCCGGGTGTGAGGAGATCGTCGACGGTCGCCTCCGCCGCTACTACCGACTCTCCGGAGCCGGACGCGAGGCGCTGTTCGCTGAGGCCGACTGGCCGCGCCACACGGCAAGCGTGGTGAGGCGACGGGTCCACGCGATCGGGAGCAGGTCATGATGCCCTCCCTGGTGCAGCTCTACCGGCGGCTGTTCTTCACCTATCCGGAGGAGTACCGGCGTGCCCGCGAGGCGGAGATGCTCGCCACCCTTCTCGACGCGGCAGCGCCCGGTCAGCACCTGCCCGGCCTGCGTGAGGCGGCGGGCCTGATCGCCGGCGGCGTCCGGACGCGCGCCCGGATCGGCCCCGCCGGCGGTCCTCGAGCGATATGGGGTCAGGGCCTGCGACTCGGAGCCGCGCTGGCGATCGCCTCGATGGCGGCGGTCGCACTGCTCCCCCTCTCCTATCCGGGCGACCTCTGGAGCCGGCTGCTGCCGCTGGCGCTCGCCGCCACCGTGGTGGCGCTTCTGCGATGGCCGGGACGGTACGGCCTCGCCCTCGTCGCGCTGGACGCGCTCGCCGCCTGGCCCCACGGTTCCGCCGCCCTCGTCGCGGTGAACGGGTTCGCCGTCTTCGTCGCGGTGCACGGGTTCGCCGCCTGGCCCCAGAGTCCGGCCATCCTCCTCACGTCCTCGGGGCTCTGGTGGCTCGTTGAGACCGCGGTTCCGCTGGCGCTGGCCGCCGCCGCGTTCGCCTGGCACCCGAGCGCCGGCCCAGCTGGTCGGCCTCTGCCGGGGTGGGTCATCGCGTTGGTGCTGATCCTCCCCGTCGGCCTGGAGCTCAGCCTCTATCGCGGCGCCTACGACGCCATGGAGGCCATCGTCGGCGCGCGCGTGCCGATATCGCTCTTCGTCCTAGTGCTGCCGGCGGCGATTCTCGGCTTCCTGTCGCTCCTGCTGCGGAGCCCGATCCCCGCGCTGGGCGCGACCATCTACTTGATCTCCGACCTGACATGCGCCCTGACCCAGGACCTGGCCCTGCCCCCGCAGGTCATCTACAACGGACCGGCTCTGGCCCTGGCACTCGGGCTGATCGTCGCCAGCGCGGGCATAACCGCGCTCAGCCGGCGGCCGGCGCGAGCCTGAGAGCACGCCGCCCTCCCCTACCCCCTTTGTCGACGAGGGCCGCATCCGAGGCGGCCCTCGCCCTGAAGGCTCAGCGTCGAGAGCGGTCGTCAGCTCCGTCGGCCGAAGGCGTCGGCCGCGGCCTGGACCCGGGCGACGTACTGCCGCCGGGCGCCCTCGTCGAGGACCTCCTGATCCTGACCCCCCTTTCCGTCGATGAGCTCGCGGATGATGTCGGCGTGGCCCGCGTCCTGGGCCGTCTCGGCGACCATCCGGATGAGCAGGGCGCCGAGGGTGGTGTTCCTCCGGTCGTCGGGCCAGTGCGGCATCACCCCTGGTGCGTCCAGGTCGAGCGCGGAGATGACACCGTCGGCGTGGGGCGCAGGCGCGCCGGTACAGACCGGTGATGTACTCGCTGGACTCCTCGGGTCGGGCCCACATGTCCGCCCCCTGCCGGATCGAGCCGTCGTCGATCCACGACATCCGCTCTGGGCCGGGGTGGCCGAACGCCTCACCGAAGTTCGCGTACCCGAGCGCCGGCCAGGTGCTTGACCAGACCCAGCAGATTGGTCCCCGTCGGCGTCATCGGCCGGCGACGGTCGTACTCGCCGAGGCCGTCGAGCCTGGAGAGCAGAGAGGCCCGGCCAGCCTGCAGCTTCCGGTGCAGCTCGTCCTTCAGATCGGGCACTCTCTCCTCAATCTCCAGGCCGGGGATCCGGCAGGACGAGGCCGTTGGCCTCGAGGATGGCGGCCAGAGCGGCCGTCTGATGACTTGGGAAGAGGTGGGCTCGCAGGCCGATCGACCGCGCCGCCTCGACGTTGGCCTCGTTGTCGTCGACGAAGAGGACCTCCTCCGGCGGGAGTTCGAGCCGTTCGAGGATGGCGGTGAAGTAGGCCGGATCCGGCTTGGCCAGGCCCAGCTCGCAGGAGTAGTACTGGTCCTCGAACAGGTCTGCGTATCCCAGCGTCCGACGCATGTAGGCGCCGCGATCGGCACCCTGGTTCGTGGCCAGGTAGACGCGCACGCCGGCCGCGCGCAGCCGGGCGATGGTTCCGATGACCACGGCATCGACCTCGATCTGGAACCAGAGCTGCATCACCTCGTTGATCAGCTCCGCTCGTCCCCACCTGGAGAGGACCGGCTCGATCGCGTCGCGCAGCCTGATCGCCCCCGTGAACGTCGGTAGCTCCGCAGCAAAGAGCTCGTCGAAGAGCCGGCCCGCGCCATCGACGTCGAGCCGCGCGGCCAGGCGCTCCGCCGAACCTTGGGCTGGGCGCTGGACGACGCCATCGGCATCGAACAGGATCGCCACAGGCGGTGTCGTCACGTCACGCACCTTGCCACGATGACTCGCCAGTGTACAAGGAGACGGCCGAAAGATATATAAATTCTTCAATATCTCAGATGATATAGTTCGAATGAAATAGTCATGGCCTCAATTCCCCGTCGCAACCTGCTTGCCCTGGTCGTGCTCTCGCTCCTGGCCGAGGAGCCGATGCATCCCTACAAGATGCGCGTGGAGATGCAGGCGAGGGCCAAGGAGTTCCTCGGCATCAATCTCGGCTCCATGTACCACGCCATCGAGAGGCTGCAGCAGCAGGGCCTCATCGAGGTGGTCGGCACCGACCGCGAGGGCAGGCGCCCGGAGCGCACCGTCTACCAGGCGACCGGCGCCGGGCGGGCCGAGCTCCGCCCCTGGGTGCGCGAGCTGCTCCTCGACGTCGGCTCCGACCTGCCGCCGGCGGTGGGCGCCCTCGCCCAGATCGGCGTGATGAGCGCCGAGGAGTGCCACCCCCTGATCTGCGAGCGGGTCCGCCTGCTCCAGGAGCAGATCGACGGCTACGACCGCGGCATGACCGTGGCCCTGGAGCACGAGGTGCCCCGCCGCTACCTGCTCGAGGTCGAGTACGGGCGCGCGATCAAGGCCGCCGAGCGTGACTGGCTGCTCTCCCTGGCCGACGAGATCGCCCGCGGCGAGATGAGGTGGGGCAGCCTGCTCGGCGAGGGGGGCCCGGGCATGGACTGACCGGGATCGGTCGGAGGGAGTCCCGTCCCGATGAGATGGGGAGCCGGCGCTCGAGGCGTGCAAACCCTGCGCTGGCCGCTTCTCCGGGACATCACGCGCGTTCACAGGAGCGAATCCAACGATGTCTCACGCAATCGCTCACGCCGACGACGGCGTGATCGTGGCCCGCGGTCTGCGCCGCGTCTTCAAGACCCGCCAGGGCGAGGTCGAAGCGGTGGCCGGCGTCGACCTGACCATCCCGCGGGGCGGAATCTTCGGATTTCTCGGGCCTAACGGGGCGGGCAAGACGACCACCCTGCGCATGCTCTCCACGCTGCTCCCCCCCACCGGAGGCCAAGCCACGGTAGCCGGTGCCGATCTGCTCCACCAGCCGGCGCTGGTCCGCGAGCGCATCGGCTACGTCGGCCAGGCCGGGGGCACCGACCGGCAGGTCTCGGGTCGTTCCGAGCTGGTCTTCCAGGGTCGCGTCTACGGGATGTCCAAGCAGGAGGCCCGGCTGCGCGCCCAGGAGCTGCTGGAGACGGTCGACCTGGTCGAGGCCGCCGACCGGCAGACCGGCACCTACTCCGGCGGCCAGCGCCGCCGCCTCGACATCGCCCTCGGCCTCGTCCACCGGCCCCAGCTGCTCTTCCTCGACGAGCCCACCACCGGGCTCGACCCGCAGAGCCGCGCCCACCTCTGGGACGAGGTCCGGCGGCTCCGCGAGACCGGGGTCAGCGTCTTCCTGACCACCCACTACCTGGACGAGGCCGACGTCCTCTGCGACGACCTCGCCATCATCGACCACGGCCGGATCGTGGCCACGGGCACCCCGGAGCAGCTCAAGCGCCAGGTCGCCGGCGACGTCATCACCCTCGGCGTCGGCGCCGGCGTCTCCCAGGCGCGGGCGCTCCTCTCCGGCCAGACCTTCGTCCGCGAGATCGGCGACGACGAGGAGGTGGAGGAGGGTCAGATCCGCCTCTACGTCGACCGCGGCGAGGAGGCGATGCCGGCCATCCTGCGCATGCTCGACGGCGCTCAGGTGGGGCTTCAGACGATCTCCATGACCCGTCCCAGCCTCGATGACGTGTTCCTGCGCCAGACCGGTCGCTCGCTGCGCGACCAGGCCGCCTGAGGAGGAGGATCCCATGCGCACCCTGCGTGACACCTGGCTGGTCTTCGGACGCTACCTCGGCCTCTTCCTGCGCAACCCGGCCTGGGTCGCGGTCGGCATCATCCAGCCTCTGCTCTACCTGATCCTGTTCGCGCCGCTGCTCAAGTCTCTGGCGGCGATGCCCGGCTTCCCGCCCGGCGGCGCCTACAACGTCTTCGTGCCCGGCCTGCTCGTCCAGCTCGGCCTGTTCGGTGCCGCCAGCGTCGGCTTCAGCCTCATCTCCGAACTCCGGGCGGGGGTGGTCGAGCGGATGCGTGTGACCCCGATCAGCCGCTTCGCGCTGCTCATGGGCCGCGCCCTGCGCGACATCTTCACCCTGCTCATCCAGACCCTGATCATCATCGGCCTGTCCCTCCCCTTCGGCCTCTCGCTGCACCCGCTCGGACTGCTGGTGATCCTCGCCCTGGTCGCCCTGATCGGCATGCTCTTCGCCTCGATCTCCTACACGCTGGCGCTCTGGCTGAAGAGCGAGGACGCCTTCGCCCCGCTGACCTTCACCGCGACCCTGCCCCTGCTGCTGCTCTCCGGGGTGCTGCTGCCGCTGACCCTGGCCCCGGCCTGGCTGCGCGGCATCGCCGACGCCAACCCGCTGAACTACGCCGTCCTCGCCGGACGGGCCGTCTTCAACGACAACCTGGGCGACGTCAACGTAATCAAGGGGGTGGCCATCATGGCCGTCCTCGCCGTCCTCGCCGTGGCCACGGCGACGCGCTCCTTCAGCCGCGCCGTGTCCTGAGCAGAGGACATGAGAGAGGGCCCCGGCGCCGGTGCGCCGGGGGCCTTCTCACGGGGATCAGGAGACGCCGCCGCCGGTGCCCGCGACCACGGCGCCAGCCTGAACCCCGTCGGGACAGCGGGGCATGGCGAAGCTCATGGTCAGGTGGCGGTAGGCGTTGGGCGGGGTGATCTCGATGCTGGAGCCCGTCGGGCAGCCCTGCGGGTACACGCCGGGATCAGCCCACTCGGCGGCGAACGACGCCTTTCCGCCGGGCGCCAGCCTGACCAGCGCCGGCCGCGGCCCGTTCCAGACGACCTTGGCGTGGAGCGACTGTCCCTTGGCGTCGAGGATGTCCATCCCCGGGTGGCCGTAGAGGTAGCAGGTGCGCCCGGAGGTGTTGCTGAGGATGAAGATCTGGCCCCGGTGCCCGGCCGAGGCCTGGCCCTGGTCGGAGCCGAGCGAGGCGCTGAGCTCGGGCACCGTGCAGCGGAGACCGCTGGTGGCGGTGGCGGTCGCCGTCGGCTGGGTCGTCGCCGACGGCGTCACCCCGGCGCCGGGCGAGGTCGGTGGCGCCGGGATCATGGTCCCGCCGGGGTTCACCGACGTGGTCGTGGCGGGGGTCGCCCTGGCGGCGGCAGGGCCGGCGCAACCGGCCAGCGCCACGGCGGCGAGGATCGCAGTCAGGCAGGGGACGATTCCCTTCATGCCCAGGGAACGGTGCCTGGGGCCGGTTCCGGGACAGCCGGATCAGCCGTCGAGGGGCAGAAGGACCTCCCGGAGAAGTCCGGCCAGGCTCCGGCGCTGGCCGGCGTCGAGCCGCCCCAGCAGTTCGCGCTCGCGCTTCAGCAGCTCACCCATGGCGGCGTCGACGAGGTTCCGCCCGGCGGCGGTGAGCCGGACCAGTGCCGCCCTCCCGTCCTCGGGGTCGGGCAGGCGCTCGACCAGGCCCCTCCGGCGCAGCCGTTCGATCCGGTGGGTCGTGGTCCCGGAGCTGACCAGGGTCGCCCGCAGCAGCGCGCCCGGGCTGAGCTGGTAGGGCTCACCGGCCCGGCGCAGGGCGGCGAGCACGTCGAACTCCCAGGCCTCCACCCGGTGCCGGGCGAAGGCGTCGCGGCGAGCCCGGGCGAGATGCCGGTCGAGGCGGCTGACCCGGCTGAACACCGCCAGCGGGTCCACGTCCAGGTCGGGCCGCTCCCGCGCCCAGGCGGCGACCAGCGCGTCCACCTCGTCCTTTGCCATGGCCGCGATTATCTCTTGACATCAAGGTAGTTGGCGACCTAAATTTATCTCGATGTCAAGAGAAAAGGCGGCGTGGGCGTGGGATCCGGCCACCTACCTCCGCTTCGGGAGCGAGCGGGAGCGTCCCTACTTCGAGCTCGTCGCCAGGATCGGCGCCGATGAGGCCGCGGATGTGGTCGACCTCGGCTGCGGACCCGGCGGGCTGACCGCCACCCTGCTCCGCCGCTGGCCCTCGGCCCGCATCGAGGGCATCGACAGCTCGCCGGAGATGATCGAGGCGGCCGCGCCCCACGCGGTTCCCGGCAGCCTGCGCTTCCGCGTCGGCGACGTCCGCAGCTGGAGCCCGGACCGGCCGGTCGACGTCATCGTCTCCAACGCCGCCCTGCAGTGGGTCGGCGGCGGCCTCGACCTCCTCGACCGGCTGGTGGCGGCACTCGCGCCCGGCGGCTGGCTCGCCTACCAGGTCCCCTACAGCATTCCCTCCCCCGCCCACTCGGTGCTGCGCGAGCTCTGTCATACCGCGCTCTGGAGGGACCGGCTGAGCGACGCCCTCTGGCCGCCCCACCCCCTGGCCTCGCCCCAGAGCCTGCCCCGCCTTCACGCCCTGGGCTGCACCGTCGACGCCTGGGAGACGACCTACCTCCACGTCCTCCAGGGCGACGACGCGGTCGTCGGCTGGATGCGCGGCACCACCCTGCGGCCGCTCCTGGCCCGGCTCTCCGGCCCCGAGCAGGAGAGGTTCCTGGACGAGTACCGGCAGGGTCTCGCCCCTCATTTCCCGGTCACCTCGGCCGGCACCGTGCTCCCCTTCCGGCGCGTCTTCACCGTGGCCCGGACATCGTCGTGAGCGGCGGGCTGCCCCGCCTCGACCACGTGCAGCTGGCCATGCCGGCCGGCGCCGAGGATCGCCTCCGCCCGTTCTACGGACCCGGGCTGGACCTGGTCGAGGTGGCCAAGCCACCGGTGCTGGCGGCGCGGGGCGGGCTCTGGTACCGCCGCGGCGAGCTGGAGCTCCACCTCGGCGTCGACGAGGATTTCCGACCGGCGCGCAAGGCCCACCCGGCGATCGTGGTCGCCGACCTCGACGCCGTGGTCGCCCGTCTCCAGGCACAGAGCCGGACGGTGCGGTTCGACGAGGACCTCCCCGGCGTCCGCCGCTGCCACGTGAGCGACCCGGTCGGCAACCGCATCGAGCTCATCGCCGGCGGGTAGCGCTCAGGAGTCGAGGGGCTTCTTCCTGGCCGGCGCGGGCGGCGGTGGCGGGCCGTTGCAGACGGTCGAGGTGACGGCGACCAGGTCCTGGCTGCGCTCGACCACGCTGACCCGGCCATGGGCCGGGTCGACGGCGGCGACGTCGCCGCTGTCGATCAGGGCGACGTCCGCGTAGGCGCCGCTCGGCAGCAGGCCCCCGGGCCGGTCGAAGACGACGCAGGAGGTCTTGGCCGCGACCGCGTATTCCACCCACGTCATCGGGAATATGACCAGCGCCCCGCCGCCGGGCAGGGGGATCGTCGCCACCGGCGCCGAGCCGCTGAAGCGCTCATTCAGGGAGACCTGATCCACCCCCTCCGTGTCGGCCCAGGACCGGAGCTGGCCGATCGTACCGGTGGTGAGGGCTCCGACGGCGAAGGCGCCGCCCGCGTGCCCTGAGCGCACCCCCTGCGTGAGATAGCCGGCGTAGCGCGAGGGCAGTTGGTGCGGAGCCGCCGCCAGCGTCGACTGGCCGGCGGGCAGGTAGGTTCCGTCGCCGCCTCCGATGGGCGGCATCTGGTCCTGGTAGTTGCGGTAGAAGATGGCCTCGCCACGCCACCGGACCCGGGCGCTGGCCCTGGTGAAGAGGAAGAGCGCGTAAGCGCCGTTGTTGCGCTGGAACCGACCCACGGCGAGGAAGGCGGCCGGATACCCGTGCTGCCGGGGCACGTAGGTCTCCTTAACCCGCAGGGCCTGGGTCAGGAGGCCGCTGCCGACGGCTGCGTCGTCCGGGTCCTCCTTCTCGATCTGGCTCTCCAGGATCCGCAGCGCCGGGCCGGTGAAGGCGGCGGTGACACGGTCGACCTTGCCGGCGTGGGCGTCGTGGCGGACGTCGCTCCAGGCGCCGGTGACGATCCGGACCGCCTGAGCGCGGCTGAGCAGCGGCGGCGGCGCGCCGAGGACCCAGCTGGTGCCGGGTACCTGCACCTGGCAGGCGGTGAGAAGGAGCAGGGCGAGCAGCGGCGGGACGACCCGCAGCCTCCAACTCATGAGGCGCGGGGCATGGTCAGTGTGACGCGGAGCCGGTCCCCCTCCAGCCGGGCGCCGAGGTCGCCGCCCTGGGCGCGGATCATATCCCGGCTGATGGCCAGACCGAGGCCGACGCCGCCGCTGTCGGCGCGTGAGGGGTCGGCCCTGTAGAAGCGGTCGAACATCCGGTCCGGGTCGGGAGGGTTGGCGGCGACCCGGTTGCCCACCTCGACGGCGATGCGCTCGCCGGACTCCCAGGCGCCGACCTCGATCACGGAGCCCTCCGGCGCGTACTTGACGGCGTTGTCGAAGAGGTTGGAGAGGACCTGGTGGACGCGCTCCGGGTCGCCCAGGGCCGGGGCCAGGTTGGCGGGCACCGACCAGCCCAGGTGGAGGGTCCGGGACCTGGCCCGCGTCTGTACCATCTCGACCTCCTGGCGGAGCTGCTCGCAGACGTCGACCGGCCCCCGCTCGTAGGTCACCTGGTCGGCGTCGACGCGGGCGAGATCCAGCAGCTCGCCCGACATCCGGAGCAGCCGGTGGGCCTCCTCGTTGACCACCTCCGCCGCCCGCTGCCGCTCCTCATCGGTGCGCAGGCTACCGTCGACCATGGCCTGGCTGAATCCGATCAGGCTGGTCAGCGGCGTCTTCAGCTCGTGCGAGACGTCGGCCAGGAAGGCGCGCTGCTGCACCCGCGAGCGCTCGACCGCCTCGGCCATCCGGTTGAAGGCTCGGGCGACGACCCCCACCTCCCCCGCCCCGGTCTCGGACACGCGCCGCTCGTAGTCGCCGCCGGCGATGCCCTCGGCCGCCTCGCGCAGCTCCCGAAGCGGGCGGACGAGGGGATGGGCGAGCAGGACCGCGACCACCACCGCGAAGAACAGCGCGGCCACGCTGCCGGCGAGCAGGAGCGGGAGCAGACGCTGCTCGGTCCGCCGCGACACCGCCGCCTGCGGCTGGCCGACCACCATCCAGCGGGCGTAGGGGCCCTCCACCTTGGCGGCGGCGAGGACGTAGACGACGCTGCCCAGCCGGACCTGTCCCTCGTTGACGGTGGTGCCGCTGACCTCAGTGACCCCCACCGGAGGGGGGAGGGTAGCATCCGGCCCCAGCTGACCCGCGCTGTCGTACAGGACCTGCGGCGGCTGGCTGGCATCGAGGACGAAGATGCGTTCGCCGGAGGGGATGGAGACACCCGCCATCGTCGCCTGGAGGCGAGACACGAAGAGCTGTTCGGTGGGCGGCCGCAGCCGGCAGCGGGCGACGGTCAGATCGGGGCACTCGGCCTCGCGGACCACCGCCTTGTAGGCGACCGCCTGGCTGGCCAGCTGATCGCGGATGTTCCCGGCGATCAGCTTGCTGACCAGGCCCCAGGTGATGGCACCGCTCAGGACCAGGCTGACGGCGACGATGGCGATGGTCGCGAGCAGCAGGCGGGCGCGGAGGCTCAGCTTGGGTTCAGCTCCAGCTTGTACCCGACCCCCCAGACCGTCCCGATCGCGGGGGAAGTCACCTGGGCCCGTCCCAGCTTCTCGCGCAGCTGCTGGACGTGGACGTCGACGGTCCGGGTGTAGCCGGGGAAGTCGTAGCCCCAGACCAGGTCGAGCAGCTCGGAGCGGCGGAAGACCCGGCCCGGATGGCGGGCGAAGAGGACGAGGAGGTCGAACTCCTTGGGGCGCAGAGGGATGTGGTTGGAGCCCTGCCGGACGTCGTGCCCGGCGATGTCCACCTCGAGCTGGCCGACCCTGATGACCGGCTCCCCCTCGGGCTCTGACTGGGTGCGGCGGAGCAGCGCCTTGGCCCTGGCCACCAGCTCCTGCGGATGGAAGGGCTTGGTCAGGTAGTCGTCGGCGCCCAGCTCCAGCCCGACCACCTTGTCGGTGACCTCGTCGCGGGCGGTGAGCATGATGATCGGCACCTGGCTCTGCTTGCGGATCTCGCGGCAGATGGTGAGCCCGTTGACGTTGGGGAGCATCAGATCGAGGACGACCAGGTCGGGCCGCTCCTCGGCGAACCGGCGCAGCGCCTGCGCCCCGTCGCTGACCCCCTCGCAGCGCAGGCCCTCGCGGCTGAGGTAGAGGCTGGCCAGCTCCACGATGTGGGGTTCGTCGTCAACCACCAGCACCTTCCTGCCTTGCACGACCACGGCGCCCAAAGGGTACCGCTCCACAGCGATCGGGTGGCACCCGGCCCAGGACCCGCTCGCTCCACCATCACCGGCACCCTCCGAGCCGGCGTCGCCCGTGCCGTGGGCCAGGCCTGATGAGGGAGCCGCTGGAGGGCATGGAACCGATCGTGCGGTGCGGACGATCACGGGTGTCGGACACCCGCGAAGACCCTGCCGTGGTGCTCTCACTGACTCGGCGAAGGGAGGTTCAGCATCTTGACAGCGGTGTTTCGCGGACGCAGTACCGTTGTCGGGATGGAGATCAGAGGCGTGATGGCGGTCGTCACCGGCGCCGCCGCCGGGACCGGCCGCGCGATCGCGATCCGGCTGGCGGCGGAGGGCGCGCGCGTCGCCGTCGCCGATGTCGACGAGCGGCAGAGCGCGGTCACCGTCCAGCTCATCCGCGATGCGGGCGGGGACGCGGCGGCGGTCGCCGGCGACGTGACCAGCCACGCGTCGGTGGTGGCGATGCTGGCCGGGGCGGAGGCGGCGCTGGACGGCCTTGGAATCCTCGTCAACAACGCCGGCGGCGCCGAGCGGCCACCGTTCCCCGAGGCGCCCGTGGAGGCGCTCGATCTGTGCCTCGACCTCAACCTCCGCGGTCCCCTCTACGCGATCCGCGAGGCGCTGCCACTGATGGCGCGGCGGGGAGGCGGTGCGATCATCAACATCTCCTCGATCGGCGGGACCCGGGGCGGCCCCGACAACTTCCCCGCCTACAACGCCGCCAAGGCCGGCCTGATCCGCCTCAGCGAGACCCTCCGCCCCACCTGCGACCGTCTCGGCGTGACCATCGGCTGCCTGACGCCCGACCTGATCCTGACCGAGCGGGTGCGCGCCGAGATGGGCCTCGGGCCCGGCGAGCGCCCGGTGTCGGTTCCGGACGCGGTCGAGCCCGAGGTCGTCGCCGCCGAGGTGGCGGCGATGATCGGCGGCTGACGCTTCGGCGCTGATCGACGCCGGCGGCCCGATGGCCAGGGTCGATCCGGCCGGCGCTGTCCGGGATGGATCGACCGCCAGCGTCGCGAAGAACCCGAGGCCCGGGATCGGCATGACGTCCGTCGTCCACCCGCTCGACGACTGCAGCAGGGACAGCCTGCCCAGCACCGGCCGGAACGCCAGGCTGGCGACGACGCCGGCCGACGCGCCCGGGAACTGCCGTCTATTCATATGCATCGTGCGTGCTCCACGTGCATGGATCGTGCGAAGTGGAGGCGCACCCCCCGAACTCCGGGAGGACCGCCTGTCGCCGGCCCGCGAAAGCCCATGGGGCCCGATCGTCGCCGACGCCGGTCATGGTTATGCCCGGCGGCCGGGCAAGGTTCTGTAAAGCGCGGTCCGCCGCCTGGCTGGCCGCGCCCCACAGGCCCCGGCCCGAGGCCCTCGCCGCCGGGGTGGCGGCGAGGGAATCCCCGGCCTACTTCTTGGCGCGGTCCTCGCGGTCGGATCGGAGCCGGATCCGGATCGGGTTGCCGGCGTAGGCCCAGCGCTCGCGCAGCCGGTTCTCCAGGTACCGCCGGTACCCCCAGTGGAGCAGCTGCGGGTCGTTCACGAAGAGGACCACGGTCGGCGTGTCGGAGGAGGCCTGGGTCGCGTACTTGAGGCGCAGCCGGCGGCCCCGGAAGGTCGCCGGAGGGTGGCGGACGAAGGCCTCTCGGAGGAGCTCGTTGAGCTCGTTGGTGGGCATCCGCACGTGTCGCTGCCCGGCCACCTCGAGGGCGAGTGGCATGAGCTTGTCGGTGCCCTTGCCGGTCTTGGCGGCGATGGTCAGGGCGGGGATGTAGGCCGCGTGCTTGAACTCCCTGGCGATCACCTCGCGCCAGTGCTCCATGGTGCGCAGGTGGGGTTCGACCAGGTCGATCTTGTTGATCACCAGGATCACGCCCTTCCCCGCCTCGATGGCGTACGAGGCGACGTGCTGATCCTGGCGCAGGACGCCCTCCTGGGCCTCGATCACGACCAGGACCACGTCGGCCCGCTCCATGGCGTGGATGCCGCGCAGCAGGCTGTAGTGCTCGAGCCGGTCGCGGGCGCCGGACTTGCGCCGGATCCCGGCGGTGTCGACCAGCACCACGGGCAGGCCGTCGAAGAGGATCTCGGTGTCGACCGGGTCGCGCGTGGTCCCGGGCATGTCGGAGACCAGCGAGCGCTCGTCGCCGAGCAGCCGGTTGAGGAGCGAGGACTTGCCGACGTTGGGCCGGCCCATGATCGCGATGCGGGCGACCGCCTCCTCCCCCGGCTCCTCCTCGGGCGGCGCCGGGACCAGCTCGAGCAGGCGATCGAGGAGGTCGTCGACGCCGATGCCGTGCTGGCTGGACATCCGGATCGGCGGATCGAAGCCGAGCGCGGCGAGCTCCGTCTCCAGGTAGGACTGGCGGGGGTCGTCGGCCTTGTTGGCAACGACCACGACCGGCGTCCGGGCGCGGCGCAGGAGCTCGGCCACGTCGCGATCGGCGGGGGTCAGACCCTGGCGGACGTCGAGCAGGAAGACGATGACCTGCGCCTCCTCGACGGCGATCCGGGTCTGAGCCTCGGTGGCGGCGGCCACCGTCTGGGCCTCACCCTCGGGGACGAGGTCGAGCCCAGCCGTGTCGACCACGGTCAGTTCCCTCCCCCTCCACTCGGTGACACCGTAGAGCCGGTCCCGGGTGAGACCGGGCTGGCGGTCGACAATCGCCTTCCGCCAACCTACGAGGCGGTTGAACAGTGTCGACTTGCCGACGTTGGGACGACCGACGAGGGCCACGATGGGACGCATCCCCGACATTCTCCACCGGAGCCGGGCCAGAATGAGTCGCCGTGCTTGAAGACCGGATCCTGCTCAAGCAAGATGACGTCTTCGCGGTCTCCGATCGCCGGGGCGACATGGTGGCCGGAAACGACGAGGGACTCGGGCTCTACCGGTCCGACTGCCGCTTCCTCTCGACCTACGAGCTGCGCATGAACAGGCTCGTGCCGGTGCTGCTCAGCAACAGCGTCGACCGCGCCTACGTTGCCACCTTCCAGCTGGTCAACCCATCGCTCGGCGACGAGGGGCGCCGGCTGCGGCGCCAGACCCTGAGCCTGCGCCGCTCCCGTTTCATCCATCACGGCTTCCACGAGCGCATCGGCCTGCAGAACTGCAGCCGCAAGCCGATCGACGTCGAGCTCGAGCTGCGCTTCGACGCCGACTTCATCGACATCTTCGAGGTGCGCAAGTACCTGCGGCCAGACCCCGACCGGGCGCCCGTTCGCCGCAAGCTGACCGAGACCGGGATGCTGCTCACCTACGAGGGGCGCGACGGCGTCCACCGGAGCACCGAGATCGTCCTCCATCCCAAGCCCCGCTTCGAGGACGGCCGGGCGATCATCCCCCTCCACCTGGCGCCGCAGGGCTCGGCCCTCGACACCCACGTCCTCGTCGTCGGGATCTTCCCCCGCATCGGCGAGGAGGCCCAGCAGCCGGACCAGGACTTCGACCGCTCGGTCCGCGACCTGCAGCGCGGCTACCAGGCCTGGAACCACGCCTGCACCACCTTCCGCACCGACAACGAGGCGCTCGACCACACGCTCCTCTGGCGCAACCGCGAGGATCTCCGCGTCCTCTGCGACGAGCTCCCCACCGGCGCCCTGCCCACTGCCGGCATCCCCTGGTACGCGGTCCCCTTCGGCCGCGACTCGCTGATCACCTCGATCCAGTCGCTGGGGCTGAACCCGGAGCTGGCGATGGGAAGCCTGCGCTACCTGGCCCAGCACCAGGGGCGGCGGGTCGATCCCTACAAGGAGGAGGAGCCCGGCAAGATCCTCCACGAGATGCGCTCCGGCGAGCTGGCCAACCTCCACCGCATCCCCCACACCCCCTACTACGGGACGATCGACGCCACCCCGCTCTTCC
The DNA here is from genome assembly GCA_036272915.1 of Candidatus Dormiibacterota bacterium. Lineage (GTDB taxonomy): Bacteria > Chloroflexota > Dormibacteria > Dormibacterales > Dormibacteraceae > DATAXV01. The sequence continues at coordinate 13,824 of DATAXV010000155.1, read as the reverse complement.
TCGCCCTCCTCGTCGAGCTGGTCGACTGGACCGGCGACCTCGAGATCTGCCGCGAGCTCTGGCCCAACGTCCAGGCCGCGCTGGAGTGGATCGACCGCTACGGCGACCTCGACGGCGACGGCCTCGTCGAGTACGGAGCCAGGACCGACGCCAGGGCCCGGCTCAAGAACCGGGGCTGGAAGGACTCGGACGACTCCATCCTCTACGAGGACGGCTCCGGCGACCCGATCCCCCCGATCGCCTTGATCGAGGTCCAGGGCTACGTCCTCCAGGCCAAGACCGGCCTGGCCCGGATCCTGCGGCGGCTGGGCAGGACCGACCTGGCACCCCGGCTGGAGGAGCAGGCGGCCGCTCTCCGCCAGCGTCTCGAGGACTGCTTCTGGATGCCCGAGGAGGGCTTCTACGCGCAGGGGCTGGACGGGGCCAAGCGCAGGGTCCGCTCGATCACCAGCAATCCCGGCCACTGCCTGTGGTCGCGAGCCGTGCCCGCCGAGCACGCCGCCCAGGTCGTGCACCGGCTGCTCCGCGAGGACATGGCCTCGGGCTGGGGCGTGCGGACGCTCTCCAGCCACTCCTCGCGCTACAACCCGATGAGCTACCACAACGGCTCGATCTGGCCTCACGACAACTCGCTGGTGGCGGCGGGCATGCGCCGGTACGGCTTCGCCCGGGAGGCGGAGATGGTGGCCCGCGCCGTGCTCCACGCCTGCATGCGCTTCTCCGACGACCGCATCCCCGAGCTCTACTGCGGCTTCGACCGCGACCGGGTCTTCAACTCGGCGCCAGCCGAGTACCTGATCAGCTGCAGCCCCCAGGCGTGGGGGGCGGCCTCGATCTTCCACTTCCTGCAGACGCTGGTCGGGATCGAGGCCGACCTCCTCAACGGACGCCTCCGCATCGACCCCGTCCCCACCCCCCTCTTCACCCGCCTGCGGATCGAGAACATGCAGATCGGGGGCGGGCGGCTCGACTGCACCATCCGCTACGACGGCGGGAACCCGCGGGTCGAGGTCGACCGGGTGCCCGAGTCGATCCGCCATCTGGAGACGCCGTCGTGACCGCCGCCCGCATCGCGCTCATCCACTACGCGGCGCCGCCGGTGACGGGCGGGGTCGAGGCGATCCTGGGCAGCCACCGCCGACTGCTCGCGAACGCCGGCCACGACGTCCGCCTCATCGCCGGGCGGGGTGATGCCGAGCTCGTCCCCGAGGTCGATTCCCGCCACCCCGACGTGGAGCGCTTCTTCCAGGGCCTGGCCGAGGGCCGGCCCGACACCGGGCTGCTCGACGACCTGCGCCGGCGCCTGACCGAGAGCCTGGCGCCGATGCTGGCCGACCGGGACCTGATCATCGCCCACAACGTCCTCACCCTGCCCATGAACCTGGCCCTGGCCCTGGCCCTGGTCGACACCGGCTTCCCGCTCCTGGCCTGGACCCACGACCTGGCCTGGGTCAACCCGCGCTACTCCGACTTCCACCGACCCGGCTCCCCCTACGACATCCTCCACCAGGCCCAACCCCGGACCACCTACGTCGCCATCTCCCGGCTCCGCCAGGGCGAGATCGCGCGAACCATGGAGCTGCCCGAGGCGAGGGTGCCGGCGATCTTCAACGGCATCGACCCGGCCGACTTCCTCGGCCTCTCCGAGGAGACGCTGGACCTGGTCCGCCGGGCCGACGTGCTCGACCACTGGCCGGTGGTCCTGGTGCCGCTGCGGCTGACCCGCCGCAAGCGCCTGGAGCTGGCGGTGGAGGCCGCCGCCCACCTGCGCTCCCGTCACCCCGACCTGCGCCTGGTCATCAGTGGCCCGCTCGGGCCGCACAGCGCCGACAACCGCGCCTACGCCGCGGAGCTGCTCGACCTGCGGCGGAGGCTGGGCGTCGAGCGGGAGGTCCGCTTCCTCTATGAGCTGGCCGGCGAGGGTGAGTCCCACCCGGTCTCCGACCGCGCCATCCGCGAGCTGTACCGGCTCTCCGACTGCGTGCTCATGCCCAGCGAGTCGGAGGGCTTCGGCCTGCCCGCGCTGGAGGCGGGGCTGGGCCGGGTGCCACTGGTCGCGACCGACATCGAGGTCCTGCGCGAGGTGGCCGGCCCGCACCTCCACGGCTTCCCCGTCGAGGCCGGGGCGGAGACCATCGCCGAGGTGCTGGCGGGGGCGCTGGCGACACCTCCCGCGGCCTTTCGGGAGCGGGTCCTGAGGTCCTACGAGTGGGCCTCCGTGCTCCGCCAGATGGAGTCGCTGATCGAGGAGATTCGCCGCTGATGGCCGCAGCCGCCCCGCCCCAGCGAGTAGTCTGCCAGCAGCGGATGGCAGGCAACGGAGTGAGAAACGATGCGTAAGCGGCCCAGGCTGCTGATTCCGATCACCAGGGCTCGCAGCGCTTCCGGCCTGCTCGACGTGGCCAGCAGCATCGTCCGGCAGGAGCACAGCGACGGCCACGTCCTCGGCGTCGTCGAGATGACCGCAGGCCGTCCGATCGCCCAGAACGTGACCATGGCCCGGCGCTACCGCTCGCTGCTGCAGCGCATCACCGTGCTCGAGCAGCAGGCGAAGATGGGCCTCGGCGTCCAGGTCCGCGTCGCCTACACGCTGGCGCAGGGCGTCCGCGAGGCGGTGATCGAGAACGACTCCGACCTGGTCATCCTGGAGTGGCCCGGACTGGTCAGCCGGCGGGCCCAGGATCCCAGCGTCGCCGATCTGGTCGCCGACCCGCCCACCGACCTGCTCCTGGTCAAGCCGGACACGGCCGAGGAGGACGCCCCCGGCGCCGGCGTGCTGGTGCCCGTCCGCGGCGGCCCCAACGCCCGCCTCTCGCTGCGCGTGGCCAAGGCCATCGCCCTGAGCCGGGGCACCCATCTCACCGTCCTTCACGTGTACGGGCGCAACCCCGAGCGTCACGCCCGCGAGCAGCGCCAGTTCCGAGACCTGATCCGGCACGTGCAGGGCGTCGACCTGCGGGTGATCGAGCTGGAGGGCATCGAGGCCACCAGGGCGATCACCGAGCACGGCCGCGACCATGCCGTCACCGTCCTCGGCGCCTACGCCGACACCGGCCGGACCTCGACCCTGGTCGGGACCCGCCTGGCCCGCACCGTGCGCGGCCTCAGCGGCACCGTGGTCCTGGTCAAGAGCGCCAGCGGCACCCCCGTCCCGCAGTTCGCCGCCGACGCCGCCCCGACCGTGATCAGGAGGCCCGACGTCCAGGTCGCCGTGGACAAGTGGTTCGCCGAGAACACCTTCCACGCCCGCGAGTTCCAGGATCTGGACCGCCTGCTCCGGCTCAAGGACCGGCAGAAGGTGACGATCAGCCTGGGCCTGCCCACCCTGAACGAGGAGGCGACGATCGGGAACATGATCGACACCCTCAAGGGTGAGCTCATGGACCGGGTGCCGCTGCTCGACGAGGTCGTCGTCATCGACAGCTGCTCGACCGACACCACCGTCGAGATCGCCCGCGAGCGCGGCGTGCCGGTGGTCATGCACCCCGAGGTCCTCCCCGAGCTGGGCAGCTACGTGGGCAAGGGCGAGGCTCTCTGGAAGAGCCTCCACGCGCTGACCGGCGACATCATCATCTGGTGCGACACGGACGTCTCCAACATCCATCCCCAGTTCGTCTACGGGATCCTCGGACCGCTTCTCAGCGACCATCGGATCGGCTACTGCAAGGGCTTCTACCGGCGGCCGCTCCACTTCGGCGGCACCGTCGACACCGCCGGCGGCGGCCGCGTCACCGAGCTCTGCGCCCGGCCCATCTTCAACCTCTTCTACCCCGAGCTCTCGGGGTTGCTGCAGCCGCTGGCCGGTGAATACGCGGCCCGGCGCGAGGTGCTCGAGCAGCTCCCCTTCTTCACCGGCTACGGGGTCGAGACCGGCCACCTCATCGACGTGCTCGAGACCTTCGGCCTGAACTGCATCGCCCAGTCGGACTTGGGCGAGCGGGTCCACCGCAACCAATCGCTGTTCGACCTCTCCAAGATGTCGTTCGCGATCATGCAGGCCGCGCTCAAGCGCCTCGGCGACCGCCACCGGATCCACCTCCTCGACGAGATCAACCGCTCGATGAAGCTGATCCACTACTCCTCCGACCGCTTCTTCCTCGAGGTCAAGGAGATCGCCGATCCCGAGCGTCCGCCGATGGCGACCGTGCCCGAGTACCAGAACCGCCGCCAGGAGGTCAGGGAGACCCGGCGCCGCCCGGCCCCGCGCATGGAGGAGGCGATCGTCGGCGAGGGCTGATGGTCCCGCAGCCCAGCGAGGTGCTCAGCTGCGGACGGCTCCTCGCCGGGCTCCGGTATGGCGGATGCCCGGGCGGCTCAGCGCGATCGGCCGGCCAGCCGCACCCGCTGCTGCTCGTACATCTCCAGCACCTCGGCCACCGAGGTGGTGTCCTCCGGCTTCTTGTCCGCTCCTCGGAACGACACGATCCGGGGGAAGCGCAGGGAGAGGCCGTTGCCGTCGCCGACCTTCGCGCACGTGTGACGAGGGCTGGGCGTGATCTCGTCGGCCAGCACCTCGACCACCATCTCCGGCCGCAGCCAGCTGTCGGGGACGAGGAGTGAGTTGACACGAGCCGGCCGCTCATCGGTCTCGAGGCCCGCCAGCTGCTCGTGCAGCTCCCGCCAGCCGGCGTCGGAGATCCCGGTGCCGATCTTGGAGATCGTGGCGAACTCGTCCTTCTCGGCGTCGTAGACCCCGGCGAGCAGGCCGCCGACCCCGAAGGCGGCGCGCCGGCCGCGACCCCGGTAGTAGCCGAGGAGCACGGCATCGATGGTGTCGTTGAGCTGGCCGCTGCTGTTTCGCTTCAGCTTCACCCAGTTGAAGTTGCGGGCGCCGGCCTGGTACGGCGAGTCGAGGCGCTTCGCCACCACCCCTTCCAGGCCCTTGCTGATGTTCTCCAGCAGCTCCCGGGTCAGCACCTCCGCCGAGTCGGTGGTGATCAGCGGCGCCGGCACCAGCGTCTCCGAGCCGGCGATGACCCGGCTGACGATGTCCAGCCGCTCCTGGTAGGGCAGCGGCGTGAGGTCGGCGCCGTCCTTGTACATGACGTCGAACACGAAGGCGCGCAGCGGCGCGCGGCGGGCGAACTCCTCGATGCCCTGCTTGCGGCGACGGCCCATCGTCTCGTGGAACGGCAGGTACTCCTCCGACTCGGGGCTGAACGCGATCGCCTCGCCGTCGAGGATCACGCTCTCCACGTCGAGCCCGGCGGCGGCGGCGACCAGCTCCGGGAACATGTCGCTCATGTTCTCCAGGTTGCGGGAGAAGATGCTGACCCGCTGGCCCCGGCCGGAGCTGTGGATCTGGACCCGGAAGCCGTCGTACTTGGGCTGCACCCCGACCGTCCCCAGCCTCTTGATCACGGCCTCGGGGTCGGGCAGGCGCTCGGCGAGCTGGGCGCGAAGAGGCCTGCCCACGGTGACGTGCAGCGCCTCCACCGCCTCCTCGCCGCCGGCCCAGAGCGTGTGCGCGATCAGGCCCAGATCGGAGGTGCGGTTGTAGGCCCCCTCCAGCAGCGGCCGCAGGGACCGGTCGCCGCAGCGGGTGAAGGAGAGCGCGTCGAGCACGGTGGGATCGCCGATGCCGAGCCGCATCTTGCCGGTGGTGATGCGCACCAGGTGCTTGGCCGAGACCGGATCCATCTCGTCGAGCAGGGCGGTGAAGAGGTCGAGCTTGCGCTGCAGGCTGCCCTCGCCGGCGGTGTCCGCGATCTCGCGGAGGCGCCGGTGCACGTCCACCACCTCGGGGGCCCGGCCGTCGACCTCGACGGCCAGGGTCTGCGCGGTCATGCCCAGGTCGCCGATCCGCTTGTAGGTGCCGGCGACCTCCTCCTTGGGCAGGTGGTAGGCGCTCGCCATCGCCGTCAGCAGCAGCCGCTCCCCGAGCCCGATCTCGACCGGCTCGAAGAAGGGCACCAGCCTGCCCTGGGTGAGGTACGTGACCGGTGCCACCTCGTCGACGGAGCAGCATGCCTGGAGCTCGGAGAGGATGCGGACCAGTTCGTTGCGACCGCTGGTCGCCTCCAGCCGCTCCAGATAGGCGGCCAGCTCATCGAATCGCATGACAGCAATGATGCCCCGCCTCGGCTCCGACGGCGCCGCGGGATTCCGGTCCCCGCCGGCCTGGTGGTCGGGCGCCCGGCGGGCAGGACCTGGCGGCCGGCCCAACGCAGCCTGCCCCGAGACCAGATCGATGATCTCCATTGTGATCAGTGCTCTCGTTTTGGTACGATGCTCTCATGGCGATCACGCGTAGGGCACGAGACCGGGTCCGAGCCGAGCTGGTCTTCGAGATCAAGACGGAGGCAAGGCGCCAGCTGGTCGAGCACGGCGCGAGCGACCTCTCGCTTCGGGCCGTGGCCCGCGAGCTGGGCATGGCCTCCTCGGCCATCTACCGCTACTTCCCCAGCCGCGACGACCTGCTCACCTCCCTGATCATCGACGCCTACGACTCGCTGGGCGACCAGGCCGAGCGGGCCGGCGCCCGCCCGCCCGCGGAGGACCACCTCCGCCGCTGGTGCGAGACCTGCGAGGCGATCCGGGCCTGGGCCCTGGCCAATCCCCACGAGTACGCTCTGGTCTACGGCTCCCCGGTGCCCGGCTACGTCGCGCCGCGGACCACGGTCGGGCCTGCCGTCCGGGTGGCGCTGGCCCTGCTCACCCCGCTCCGCGACGCCGTCGCCGCCGGCCGACTGTCCCCGGCCGGTACCCCAACGCCCTCGTCCCCGGTGCTGGTGGCCGAGGCCGGGCGGGTGGTCGGCGAGATCGACATGGCCGAGCTTCCCCCCTCGGTGTTCGTGCGGGCGGTGGCCGCCTGGGGCCAGGTCATGGGCCTGATCAGCCTGGAGCTCTTCGGCCACCTCGAGGGCGTCTTCGAGGACAAGGCCCCTCTCTTCACCGAATCCGTCCGGATGATGGCCGACCTTCTCGGCCTCAAGTCAGGCGGCGCCGCCCAGGGCGAGCCGCCGTTCAGGGAGATGGAACGATGACCGACGAGGATCCGCGGAAGCACTATCAGCGCGGCGGCAACCTGATGGACCGGATCATGAACGGGACGGTCTCCTGGCTGGTCGGCCTGGGCGTCGACATCAGGGGCTCGCGCATGCTCTACGTCCGGGGCCGGAAGAGCGGCGAGTGGCGCTCCACCCCGGTCAACCTGCTCGTCCTCGACGGCCGCCGCTACCTGGTCTCGCCCCGGGGCCACAGCCAGTGGGTCCGCAACCTCAGGGCCACCGGTGGCGGTGAGCTGCGCATCGGGCGGCGGGTCGAGGCCTTCCGGGCGACCGAGCTGCCCGACGACCGCAAGCCGGAGCTGCTCCGGGACTACCTGCGGCGGTGGGCCTTCGAGGTCAACGCGTTCTTCGACGGCGTCGGCGCCAACTCGCCGGACAGCGAGCTGATCCGGATCGCGCCGCGACACCCCGTCTTCGAGCTGAGCCCGGCCGAGGCCGAGGCCGAGGCCGATCGGGTCAGCTGAAGCGCGACGCCGGTGCCGGGGGCGTGGGCCGCACCCGGCACCGGCACCGGCCCGTCCTCAGCGGCGGGAGATGTACTGGTCGAGCCAGTAGAGGGCGCGCTCGGGGTAGTCGACCTGCAACAGCTGGTCGGCGACGATGGCCCTGGCCATGGCCTGGTTGACGGGTGAGGCCTTCCGGCGCGCGGCCTGTCTCTCGCCGCTCGGCCGGCGGGCCTCAACGGTATTTCCGGGCTGCTTACTCATGTCGGATCTCCTCCTCGGCCTCACCCCCAAGGATCAAATCCGGCCTTCCATCCTGATTAACCCTCTTCGGCTCTACCAACCCTTTATACGTTTCCCTCAACGCTTCCGGCGATTGGAAAGATCGGTGCAGTCCCGATGGCCTCACGTCCGCTCCCTTGTCCGCGATTCCTCCGCGGCCCGCTCCACGCCGGCAGGCCCGCCGACCCTGCCACACGAACCGGCATCCGCCGACCGGCTGCGCGGGTGCTGAGTACCGTAGCATCGCCGTCGATGCCGGATGCCCCGAAACCGTTCCGATTCGGCCTCAGCGTGCTCCCGCCACGCTCGCCGCTGGAGCTCGCCGAGCGGGCGCGCTGGGCGGAGGCTCACGGCTTCTCGACGCTGCTCGTCGCCGACCACCTGGTCCCCGATCTGCTCGATCCGTTCCCCTCGCTCGCCGCCGCCGCGACCGCGACCAGCCGGCTCCGGGTCGGCACCTTCGTCATCAACAACGACCTGCGCCATCCGGTCATGCTGGCGCGCGAGGCGGCGACCCTCGACGTGGTCAGCGGCGGCCGCTTCGAGCTCGGCATCGGCGCCGGGCACATGGCCTCCGAGTACCACCAGGCGGGTCTCACCTTCGATCGGGGTCGGGTCCGCGTCGAGCGGCTGGCGGAGTCGGTCGAGATCCTGCGATCGCTGCTGGGGGGCGAGACCTGCACGTTCGGGGGCCGCCACTACCGCGTCGATGGGCACAAGGTGCCGGAGCCGGTCCAGCGGCCCCGGCCGCCGCTGCTGATCGGTGGGAACGGGCGGATGGTGCACGAGCTGGCCGCGCGGCGGGCGGACGCGGTCGGCTTCACCGGGTTCACCCACCGGCAGGGCGGACTCGAGGTCGCACCCGACAGCTTCCATGCCGAGGCCCTCGACGCCCAGGTCGCCCGGGTCCGCGAGCAGGCCGGAGACCGGTTCGAGGAGCTGGAGCTCAATGCCCTCGTGCAGCGCGTGGTGCTCACCGAGGACCGCAGCGCCGCCGTCGCCGACCTCGCCGCCGAGGGCGGCTGGCCCGACGTCGACGCGCTCCTCCAGAGCCCCTACCTCCTCGTCGGCAGCGTCGAGTCGATGACCGAGGACCTGCTCCGCCGTCGGGAGCGGTTCGGGGTCTCCTACTGGGTCGTCTTCGACCGCCGCGGCGGGTTCGACCTGGCGCCGGTGGTGGAGCGGCTCGCCGGAACCTGAGCTCAGGGGATCGGCGAAGCGCCGTAGCCGACCATGACGGCGTGTCCGGCCCTGGCGAAGAGCAGGTCGACGCCCTCGAAGCCGGCCTGGACCAGCCAGGTCAGCTGCTCGATGATGGTCGACGGCTTGTCGAGAGGATCGTCCTCGGCGTCGTCGGCGTAGCAGTTCCAGCGCATCCGCTGGAAGGCCTCGAAGGCGCTGAGATCGCCGAGCCGCTCCAGCGAGCGGGCTCGGACCTGCTCGTCCCATGCCGCGGCGGCGATCCGGCGGGAGGCGTCGGAGGCGGGCTGGATCACGTCGACCAGCGCGAAAAGGCCGCCGGGGGCGAGCATCGGCTCGATGCCGCGGAACAGGTCCTGCTTGCCCCCGGCGTCGAGGTGGTGCACCGCGAGCGAGGAGACGATGGCCCGGCAGCCGTTCCAGCGCACTCGCCAGCCGCCCTCGCCCAGGTCGAATTCCTCGGCCTTGAACCGGTCACCGAAGCGCGCCAGCGCGTCGGTCGCCGCCGCGCGCATGGCCTGCGATCCGTCCAGGCCGACCACGCGGACGTCGGGATGGCTCTCCAGGATCGAGGCCGAGAGCCCGCCCGCCCCACAGCAGAGGTCGAGGACGACGCCCGTCCCTATGTCCTCCGGGATGGCGGCACATACCGCCGCCGCGTGCTCCTCGCGATCGGGTACGAAGAACTCCCCGTAAGTGATGAAGTCGTGCGAGGCCTCCTCGGGCCAGGTGTCTGCCACGGCACACATTATCCGTGGCGGGCGTGGCGGCGAAGGGCATGGTCCGCAGGTGCCGCCGTGCAAGCACGGCGTGCTCCTTCGAAACGCGACCGGGCCACACGCAAGACCTCGGTCCCGAGCAAGCGCACCGACACCACCGGATCAGCGATCACTGGCCCGCATGTCCGACAGGACGTCCGAGACGCTCTTCGACGCGGGCGGCGGGGGCAACGGCTCACAGTCGGACAGGCGGCCGTCCCCAGGCTGGATGCGGCCCTCGGCCACCAGTCGGTCAAAGCGGCTGCGGTGGCACAGTGGAACGATCCGGGCGACCGGACGTCCATGGTCCGTTATCTCGATCGTCTCCCCCTGTCGCACCTGCCGGATCACGATGGCCAGGCGGTCACGTACCTCACGTATACCCATGCGCAGCATCGCCACAGGATCGCACCGGTGGTCACGTGTCCCCCATTCGGCGATGGCGCGGGCGCGCGCCGCGAAGGTCGCCGGTCCCTGATCCCGACGGCCGCGGAACGCCGCGCCCGGCGGTCATGACAAGCTGAAGTGGACATGGCCATGACCCGCCGCGAGACCTTCAACCGGATACCCGACCTCTACGACCGGGCCCGACCCGGCTATCCCGAGGCGCTGTTTGACGACCTTGCCGGCCTGATCGGCCTCGGCCCCGGATGCCGGGTGCTGGAGATCGGCTGTGGTACCGGGCAGGCCACGATCCCCATGGCGGAGCGCGGCTGCCACGTCACCGCCATCGAACTGGGCCCGGACACGGCCGCCTTCGCCACGCGCAAGCTGGCGCGATTCGCCGACGTCCAGGTCGTCAACGCGGCCTTCGAATCCTGGCCGCTGCCCGACGAGCCCTTCGACGTGGTCCTCGCCGCCACCGCCTTCCACTGGATCGATCCCGCCATCCGGGTGGTCAGGGCGGCGGACGCGCTTCGTCCGGGTGGAGCCCTGGTGACCCTGAGCAACCACCACGTGCAGGGCGACGACGGCGGCTTCTCGATCGCCGTCCAGGACTGCTACCTGCGCTGGGTCCCGGGCACGAAGCCCGGCTTCCGCCTTCCCCGGCCGGAGGACGTCCGCGACGACGGCGAGGAGATCGTAGGGGCGGGACGCTTCGAGGCCCCGATCTTCCTCCGGCACCGCTGGGACCGGACCCACGACAGCCGGGGCTTCGTGGAGCTGCTCGCCACCTTCTCCGACGTCCTTGCCCTTGACGAGGAGGCACGTTCCGGCCTTCTCGGCTGCATCAGCGCGCTCATCGACGGCCGCTTCGCCGGGCACGTGCTCAAGACCAACGTGGCCCACGCCAGGGTCGCGCGGAGGCTCCCATGACGCGGCCCCGTCCAGGCTGGCGACGAGGGTAGTGGGAATCCGATGGGACGGGCACGCGCCGCCTCCGGCATCGCGCTCGATCCCGTCCTCGACGCGCTGACCCGCCTGGTCCCAGGTGGCGTTCGACGGAGGGCCGTCGCCGCCGGCGGCCGCTACCTGCGCTGGATCGAGGCCGGCCGGGAGGAGCCGGTGGTCGTCCTCGAGGCCGGGGCCGGGGACACGGCCCTCGCCTGGGCGCCGATCCTGAGGCAAGTGGCGGAGCGGACGCGCCTCGTCGCCTACGATCGCGCCGGCCTCGGGCGCAGCGACCCGCCGCCGGCTTCGCCGACCATGGCCGCGCAGGCGGCCGACCTCGTGGCCTTGATCGGCGCCGCGGCGACCGGGTCCTGCATCCTGGTCGGCCACAGCTGGGGCGGCATCCTGGTCCAGGCCGTCGCCTCCGAGCGCCCCGACCTCGTCGCCGCCCTCGTCCTCGTCGATCCCGCCCAAGAGGACCTGCTGCCGGTGTGGGTCCGGAAGGTGGCGGTGCCCCTGCTCACCCGTGCCCTCCCCCCTCTCCAGCGGCTGCTCGTCGCGTGGGGCGGGACCGAGCGGCTCGAGCGCGGCGCCGCCCGCCGGTGGGCGGACGGGGTGAGCTGCGATCGGGAGACCCGGCGACTGCTGGCCGAGGCATACCTTCACGATCGGACAGGGAGTCGCGGCGAGGGTCGGGCTCGGGAGTCGAGGGCCGTCGTCGGCGAGGTCGAGGCGATCCGCGGCCTCCGGGGGAGGGCCATTGCCGCCGACCTGCCCCTCATCGTGCTCAGTGGGACGCGAGGCGTGCCGCTGCACCGCTCGCGCTGGACGGCCGCCCACGCAGCCCTGGTGGCGGCCCGGCCGGGGGCTCAGCACGTCGCCGTCCAGGGCGCCGGCCACGGCGTCCACTGGGACCGGCCGGCGCCGGTCGCCGGCGCTGTGCTGGCCATGGTCGACCGCCTCCGGCGCGAGCAGAAGGTCGACCGCCAGGCGGACGGCGAGCCTACCCTCCCTGGGTGAGGAAAGGCATACAACCGAGGAGGGGGCGTCGTGCGCGGACTGCTTGAGCTGGTGCTGGAGGTCGGCGACCTCGATCGGGCGGTGCATTTCTACCGGGACGTGCTGGGCATGGCCGAGGTCACGCGGTGGCCGGATGAGCGCCCGGCGGTGTGGGTCCGCCTCGGCGAGAACGAGACCCTGGGCCTCTGGCCGGAGCGATCGGGCGGCCCGGGCGTGGCCGTGCACGGCGGCCGCGGAGCCCGGCACTGCCACTTCGCCGTGTGGGTCGAGCCGGGCAGCCTTGACCGCTGGCGGGACCGCCTGTCCGGTGAAGGCATCGAGGCCGAGTCCGTCGACTTCCAGCGTGGCCGTTCACTCTTCGTCGACGACCCGGACGGGAACGTCGTCGAGCTCGCCGACTGGGGCAGCGATTGGGAGGACCGGCCGGCCCGCAAGCCGCTCAATCCGGACTGAGCGCCGATCGAGATGGATAGGTCGGATCGACATACCTCTATTCGATGTGACCTGCAAAGGTCTACCATTCTCATCTGGAGTGCTCACGCTGGCCATCCTGGGATTTCTGTTCGAGCAGCCCCTGCACGCCTATGAGCTCAGGGCCAGGATCGGCGGGCTCACGGGCCAGGTGCGCCGCACCAGCGACGGGGCCCTCTATCCGGCCATCAACCGGCTTCTCGCCGCAGGCCACCTCACCCGCCACCAGGAGGCCGGCGCCAGCGGCATCCCGCGGCAGGTGCTGACCCTCACGCAGGCGGGCAGGGACGAGCTGTTGCGCCGGCTCGCCAGGCCGGCCCAGCTCGAGATCAGCGACCGGGCCGCGTTCCAGGCGCTGCTCGCATTCCTCGGCCTGCTCGCCGACTCCCGCGCCCAGGCGGCGGTGCTCCGGCGGCGGCTGGACTACCTGGATCAGCCCGCCCCCCATCTCGGCGAGGTCCGGCCGGATCCGGAGGGCGGGGCCGGCGACCCCTTCCGGGAGGGCCTGATCCAGATCGCGCTGGCCACCCGGGAGGCGGAGCGGAACTGGCTGCGCGGCATGCTCGACCGGCTCGAGGCCGCCTGCGCCTGATCCCGGCGACGTGCGCAGGTCTCCCCGTGGCATGGTCGAGCGGGTGCTCGGATGAGACCGGGGACGGCCACCGCCCGCCCGTGCGAGGAAGGACGCGCGAGGCGATGTCTACACTGGCGTCCGTGAGGGCGCGCTGGTCGATTCTGCTGCTGGTCTTCGTCGGCGGCTGCTCATCTCTGGCGGCGGAGTTCGGGGCCTCCCGCCTGGTCGCCCCCTACTTCGGGGACAGCCTCTACGTCTGGGGCGTCCTGATCGGACTGATCCTGATCTATCTGAGCGTGGGCTACTGGGTCGGCGGGCGTGTCGCCGACCGCTGGCCACGCGCACCGCTGCTCTTCGAGATGACCGGTGTCGCCGGCCTCTGGATCGGCCTGATCCCGCTGGTCTCCTACCCGATCCTCCAGCTGTCGCTCCACGGCTTCGCCACCCTTTCGGCGGGGCTGGTGCTGGGCACGCTGCTCTCCATCGGCCTGCTCTTCGCGGTGCCCGTCGTCCTGCTCGGCTGTGTCACCCCCTTCGCCATCCGTCTGCTCCTGCGCGAGATCAGCACCGGAGGCAACACCGCCGGCGCCATCTACGCTCTCAGCACGGCCGGGAGCATCGTCGGGACCTTCGTCCCCGTCTTCATCCTGATCCCGACCTTCGGCACCCGGGCAACCCTGGTCGGCTTCGGGGTGGTGCTGCTGGTGACATCCGCCCTGGGCCTCCTGACCCGG
>DATAXV010000154.1:0-4024 GCA_036272915.1 Candidatus Dormiibacterota bacterium | reverse complement strand
GGTCGGCGCCGCTCCGGCAGCGCTCGTCCCAGAGGGCGAAGAGGCCCTCGACGATGATCAGTCCGGCCGGACCGAGGGTCCGCGCCGGCCGCCCCCAGGCCCGCGAGCCGGGCGCGGGCTGGGCGACCTCCGCACCGCTCGACAGCCGGTCCAGTGCCGCGTGAAACTCGTCCCACAGGATGGCGTCGGGATGATTGGCCGTCCGCACTCGCTCGCGCTCGGCGTCGTCGAACTCGCGGAAGCCGCGGAAGTAGTCGTCCTGGCGCAGCACGACCGGGTCCAGATCCTCGAGCCGGTCGGCCAGGCAGGCGGCCAGCGTCGATTTGCCGCTGCCCGAAGCCCCGGCGATGACAACCCGCACCGGCGGCACCCTCATTTCCATCTCACCGTTAATCATCTCCTCATCGACCGTCTCCACGTTCGGTTGCGATCGAATCGCTTCGCCTTTACGGTGGGCGGATGGAGCATCACCACCTCCCGCCCGGCCACATCGCCCTCGACCTGGCGGGGGGCGGGATCGAGCGAGGAGAGGTCAGCCAGCGCCGTCTCGGCGATACGACCGGCGTCTTCCAGCAGGCCGTCGACCCCGGATCGACGCGGCTGATCTACAGCGTGACCTCGGGAGGCGGCACCGGCGACGGCGGGTCTGACCTCCTCTGCTGCACCACCCGCATCGAGCCGGGTACGGTCGGCGACGAGTACCACATGACCCGAGGCCACTTCCACGCGGTGCGCGAGCGGTCCGAGGTGTACCTGGGGCTCGCCGGCAGCGGGCAGGTCCTGCTCGCCAGGAGCTCAGAGGAGTGGATCACCGAGCGCCTGGAGCCGGGCTCCCTCGTCACCATCCCCGGAGGTTGGGCCCATCGCACGGTCAACTCCGGTGCGACCCCGCTCGTCTTCCTCTCCGTCTGGATCGCCGACGCCGGCCACGACTACGAGACGATCGACCGCTGCGGCTTCCCGGTGCTCGTGCTGAGGGGACCGGACGGGCCGCGCACCGTGCCCAACCCGCGCCATCTCCCCTATCCCGCCTGAGTCCCAGGGGGGTTGAAGCCGGACGGCGGCCATTCAGCGCCGGGGCTCGCCCGCCTCGGCAGACGCCTCGTCGGCCGCCCGCTGCTCGCGGTCCGCGCTCGCGAAGAGGAGCTGGAAGAGCATGGCGTTGACGAACTGGAGCGCGCCGGCGATCTCCAGGGGCAGGGAGAGGCTGACCTCCTCGAACAGGTAGCCGGTCAGGAGCGGCGTGAACGCGGAGATCCCCTGGCTGGGCAGGTTCGAGAAGGCGGCGACACGGGCGCGGTCCGGCTCCGGCGCGGAGCTCATCACGAACGACTGCCGCAACGCCAGCCCCTGACGCTGGGCGATCATGCGCAGCGTGTAGACGGCGCCCGCCACCGCGAACGTCGGCGAGATCGCCATCGGCACCAGCAGCAGCGCCTGGGCCGATCGGGCCAGCACCACCGTCCGCACCACCCCGATCCGCCTCGCGATCGGGGCGGCGAGCAGGTTGCTGCCGACCGTGATCACGTTGACCACCGCGTAGAGCGCGCCGATCTCGGCCGTCCCGGCGCCGAAGCGGCGATACAGCCAGTAGGTGATGAAGGGGCCGAACAGCCCGACCGCCATGCCGTTGGTGATGTTGGTCAGGGCGAGCTTGAGGACCAGTCGACGCGACTCGGGCGCCAGCGGGTTGCGGGGCCCGCGAAACCGTGATCCTGATCCGGATCGGGCGCGCCGGGCCTCCCTCACCGGGAGCGCGCAGCCCGCCGCCACCAGGGGCAGGAGGACGGCGACCAGCCAGACCCAGAGATAGGTGTGGGGGCCGACGGGATCATGGCCCAGAGGCTGTCCGGTGGGCAGGGCTGCGAAGAGGGAACCGATCAGACCGCCAAGGGCGGATGCGGAGGCGACCAGGCCGAAGAGACGGGGCCGCTGCCGATCCTCGACCATTCCGGCGAGGAGCGCTTGCTCGGCCGGCTGGTAGGGGCCGACCTGCGCCGCCCCGGCTCCGCTGCCGCGCCCGAAGGACCCGACCGCGGCGGCGATGAACAGCGCCACCTCCGAGCTCGTCACCATGAAGACGACGGCGGCGGCCGCGGTCATGACGGGCAGCGCGACCAGGAACGGCTTGCGGCCGATCTGATCGGAGGAGACGCCGATGAACGCCGAGATCACGGCCGACAGGACGGCGACGGCGACGAAGAGCGCGGCCAGACGGATCGCCGAGTAGCCGAGGCTGGCCAGGTAGATCGGCAGGACGACTCCGGTCAGCGCCCGCTGGGCACTCATCGTGACCCGCGCGATCAGGAGCAGCGAGGGATCGCGGCCACCGGGGACGAACGGCCCTCCGCCCCGCCCTCGCCAGGAAGCGGGCAGCAGGCGGGAGAACGACACCGGAATCCACCCTACACCCCGCGCGCATCGGCATCGCGCCGAGGCGACCGGGAGCGGATCAGTAACGGTAGCGCACCCTCAGGGGCAGCGTGCAGGCGCCGACCAGCAGCTGACGCGGCCTGGACATGCCCCGGACCCACCGCTGATCCGGCTCGAGCGCGACCTCCCCGGTGCGCTCACGGCCCGGATTGCCGGCGACGGTGTGATTGCCATGGAGGGTGACGCTGCGACCGGAGACCGGATTCACGCGGTCGGAGGCGGCGACCCCGGCCAGCAGCTGACCGACCGTCGCCTCGGGGTCGGCGATCAGGTCCTCGTTGCGAATGCGGATCGAGGCGGGCGCCTTGGATGCGACCCATTCGGCGCCAACGCACTGCAGGACCCAGTTGGTGCTGCTCTTGAGCAGGGGCTGCCGGATGAGGTGCGCGTTGGTGCGGCTCCAGGCGTGGGCCACCGCTCGGGGGTCGCGGATCAGCGTCACGACATAGCCGACCACGCCGGGTGCGTGCAGCATCGCCGCCGCCTCCGCCGGCGCCTTCGAGCTGTCGACGATGATGTCCGAGCCGGTGACCTCGGCGACGGCCTCATAGACCCTGCCCATGACCTCGCTGTAGGTCCGCGCGCCGTCGCTGAGCCGGTCCTTCAGCAGGCTCTGGAGATGTGCCGTCCGCACGCTCGATCGCTGCAGGCCCCAGACCTCCGTGGCGTACTCCTCGAGTGGACGCCCTTCGGGTACCACCCGCCCCAGCACCCGGGACCAGATCGGACACTCGGTCAGCGGCAGCCCGCAACCGCAGGGGTTGGGCAGGCCGAGGGCGAGGATCCTCCACAGGTCGCGCAGCTCACCGACATGGAAGCAGCCCTCGACCTCGTTGAGGACGTTGCCGAGGATGGTGCTCCCGGTCCGCCCCGGCCCGGCGATGAACATCACGGAGAGCCGCGCCGTCGAGACCATCAACTCCGATCTCCGCTGGAGGGCCATCGCACGACGGTATAGGATGCCCGATCCAGACCTGCCGCGCGGTCCGTACGCCGCGCGAATCGTTGCGCAGCCGCCGCCCCACCGTCTCCTCGGACCGACCACCATGGCTTCCGGTCCGCGGACATGAGATATCACGGTGGACGGACAGCGCTGTCCGTCGGCGTTCAGCCTTCGATGCCGAACAGCTGTCGCAGGTTGCCACTCAGCACGTTGTCGACGTCTCGGCACCCGATCGTCCGCAGGTGCCGGCGCAGATATTCGAGCGACTGCGCGTACGTGCAGTGCCGGAGAACGTTGGGCATGTCGGAGCCCCAGACCAGGCGACTCGCTCCGACCTCGCGCACGAGCGTGCGGAGAGGGCCCTCGAGCTCGGTGTATGGGTACTCGTGCTCCCGTCCCCAGCTGATCGGGTAGAGCACCTCGATCAGGAACTGCTGGCGATGGAGGATCGCGTGGACCGGCTCGGGGATCGGCTCACGGAGAAGGCCCGGCGCGAACCCATGGGTGTAGACGCACGGAATCTCGGGGTGACGATCGGCCCACCGGTCGAGCCGGTCGAGCTGGGCGAGGAGAGTCGCCTCACTCGAGTCGGGGAGACCCAGGATCTCCCAGAAGATGGGAACGCCCAGGCGCGCGATCTCCTCCCAC
>DATAXV010000153.1:0-41018 GCA_036272915.1 Candidatus Dormiibacterota bacterium | reverse complement strand
CTCCCCAGGCGCGCCAGCCGCCGACGGTGCCGCCCTCGAGGTAGCCGACGAGCATGCCCGTCCGGCTCTCCAGCGCCGAGCTGGCGGCGACGAAGAAGGCCTGCGCGATCTGCGATTCGTTGGAGGCGCCGGCCACACCCGTGTCGAGCTGATGCAGGGACTCCAGGCGCTTGCGCTCGGCCTGGGCGGCGGCGAAGTGGTCGGCGTTGGCGAGAGCCAGGGCGACGTGCGCGGCCACGTCCTCCAAGAGCTGGGCGTGCCAGTCGTTGAAGGCGCCGTTGGTGTAGGACTGCAGCGTGAGCAGGGCCGTCACCCTGTCGCCGGCCTTGGCCGGGGCCCAGATCATCGAGCGGGCGGCGACGCGGCGACGCGCCCGCGGCCGGGTGACGTAGACCAGGGCCTGGTCGCCCTGCAGCTGCTGCTGGGTCCCCTGCCGCTCCCGCTCCATCGTCGCCGCCCAGGGCGACCGGCGGATCAGCACCGTCCTCCCCGTCTCGTACGCCTCCAGCGACGGTCCGCCGCGGCGGAGCTCGATCGGGGGCAGCGCCTGCTCCTCGCCGGAGTCGGACGCGAAGCCGTGGGCGACGGGGCCGTCAGGGGTCTCCTCGACCAGGGCGAGCATGAAGGAGTCGAACTTGATGCGCCGCTCGAGCTCCTCGCGAAGGGTGCGCATGATCGACCAGAGATCGGAGCTGGAGGCCAGCCGCCGGCCGATGGTGTTGACCACCGCCAGGCGGCGTCGCTGGGCGTCGATGGCGCCATAGCTGGCGGCGTTGCGCAGCGCCAGCACGGCGTTGTCGGCGACGCGGGCCAGGAAGGTCAGGGTCGAGACCTCGTACGAGTTCGCCCTCGGTGCCTCGAGGCCGAAGGCACCGCGGAGCGTCTCCCCCTCGATCAGCGGAACCGCCGCCCGGGTGCCGTCGCGGTCGAGCACCGGCCGCCCGCCGCGGAGGATCTCACGGAGGCCTGCCAGGCGGCTGGAGTTGATGCTCACCTCCACCCGCTTGGGGGCGCTCCCGCCCTCGGCCGAGAAGAACCGCACCCGGTCGGGCGCCTCCTCGTCGAGCACGGCGAAGTCGAGCCGCTGCACCGGGAGCATCTGACGCAGCCTGGAGGCCAGGGCCGCCGCCACCTCGTTCTCCTGGCGCGTCCCGGAGAGGGCGTGGCCGATCGTGTTGAGGGCCTCCAGGCTGGTCGCCTGGTTGCGGCTCAGGGCGTTGAGATAGGCGTTGTGAGCGAGGACGCCGAGGTGGCCGTGGAGCTCCTGGAGGACCGCGATCTCCTCGGCCGGCACCTCCCGCGGCTCGTAGAGCTGGTAGATGACGGCGCCGACCGGCGCCCCGCGCTGCATCAGCGGCACCCAGATGGCGAGCCGGGGCACGACCTCGGACCCGGAGCCACGGCTGTGGATGTAGGTGCTGGAGGAGCGCGGGCCGACATCGAGGACGTTGGGCGCGGGCTTCTCATAGAGGCGGCCGAAGTGCGACTCGGCGACTAGGCCGCGACGCATGTCCTGCAGCACGCCGCGCTCCACCGCGACGTTGTGGAACCAGCCCTCGTGCTCCAGCACGTGCATGTTGACGATGTCGTAGTGGAACAGAGGCTGGAGCTCGGTGTAGAGCACCTGGACGATGTCAGCCTCGGTGGCGCACGCCTCGAGGTGACGGGGCATCTCCGCCAGAGCCCTATCCACGCTCGCTACATCCACCATCGAGAGATATACTGCGCCCGAGCGGTGCCTTTTACACAGCCCAAGCCGCTGCCGCAGCCACCGGGGGAGGTGGAGGGAGCGATCATCCTGGTCGTCGACGACGAGCGGGTGTGGCGCACGATCCTGGAGACGGACCTGCGCCTGCTCCGGTATCGGGTCGTCTCCGCGGCCGACGCCGAGGAGGCGCTCAAGGTGGCGGAGGCGAGCAAGCCCGAACTCGGAATCATCGATCTGATGCTTCCCGAGCCGGTCGATGGCCACGCGCTGCTGGAGCGCATGCGCGAGCGAGGGCTCGAATTCCCGGTCATCTTCTACACCGCCTATCCGGTCGGCGGCTCGGAGCAGGACGACGAGGAGGGCATCGTCCGCTACCTGAGCAAGTCCGTTGACAGAGCCGATCTGTACGCACTCATTCCACCCGCTGTCATAGCAAGCCGAAGCCACGGGTAGGACCACCCTACCCGCGGCTTCGACTTTCTTCCTCGACCCCCTCAGTCGCTACGTACGAATCAGTTGACGTAGTCCGCTGCGACGACGAGCGCCAGAGCGGCGAACGTCGCGAGAACGATGGCGAGAGCAACGACCTTTGTGCGCCAGGACTTGGTAACCACAGCCTCATATTAGGTGATAGCCATGCAAACAAGCTAAGACTCGGTCAAGTGAAGTATAGGCTTGGGAAAAAGTTGTGAATATAGCCGCTAAACGCAGCGCAGGTTGGCAAAACGCTTGGAGTTATCGCAGAATCGGGGCTATATGGCCCGCTCGACAACCCGAGGCCGCAACGCGGCGCAGCTCCCTCCCCTTCCTCCAGGACTCGACGTCTACCGTCCCCAGGAGGTCTTCGGATCGGTGGTCCTGGTGGTGGAGGACGAGGCGCCGATGCGCACCCAGCTCGAGATCGACCTCCAGGATCTCGGCTACCAGGTGCGGGCCGCCGCCTCCGCCGACGCGGCGATGGCCATCCTTCAGCACGAGCGGGTGGCGGGCATGCTGCTCGACCTGGTCCTCGAGGAGGACGAGGAATCGGGCTTCGATCTTCTGAGGCGCATCCGCGAGAGCCATCCCGGTCTCCCCGTGCTCGTCCTCTCCGCGGCTCAGGCCAGCTCGGCCGCCGTCCGCCGCGCCTACGAGCTCGGCGCCAGCGGTTACTTCGTCAAGGGCAGCACCCCGATGTCGCACATCTACTCGGATCTCGCCGCCCGGCTTCTGGAGGGCGCGCAGGGCCGCCATGGCAGCTACCGCTTCGGCCGGCTCGACTTCGACCCCGCCGGCCGGACGATGACGCTCGGCGAGAAGAAGATCCGCCTCACCGCCCAGCAGGCGGCGCTGATCGTCCACCTCGCCCAGGGCTCGCGCTCGGCGACGGCCAGCGACCTCATCGAGGCGGGCCTCTTCCGGCCCAACGCCGCCCGCTCCACCGTGCACTCGGCGCTCCTCGCGCTGCGCCGCAAGATCGACGACCTGGAGCCGGACCTGGGTTCGCGTCTTCTTCTGTCGACGCCGAGGGGCTACTCGCTCGGGCCCATCGTCTGAGCGCGCAGGGCAGGTAGGCTTCGGCCATGAGCACGCTGCCCCAGCCGTCCGCGGCGGTCCTCGACGAGGTCCTCGAGACCAGGCGCGACCTGCACCGCCACCCCGAGCTCTCCTTCCACGAGCACCGCACCAGCCGGCTGATCCGGGAGCGGCTGCAGGGGCTGGGCCTGGCCATGGAGGACTCCCCCACCGAGACCGGCGCCCTCGCCCGCATCGACGGCGGCCGTCCCGGCCGGACCGTGCTCCTCCGCGCCGACATCGACGCCCTGCCCATCCATGAGGAGACCGGCCTTCCCTTCGCGTCCGAGGACCAGGGGCGGATGCACGCCTGTGGCCACGACTGCCACACGGCGATGATGCTGGGCGTGGCCAGGACCCTGGCCGAGCGGGCCGAGGACCTGCCCGGCTCCTACCTCTTCTGCTTCCAGCCGGCCGAGGAGATCGTCTCCGGCGCCCGCGCCATGATCGAGGGCGGCCTCTTCCGCGAGCGCAGCGCCGACGCCGCCCTCGGACTGCATATCGTCAGCTTCCTCCCCAGCCACCAGGTCATGGCCAGGGCCGGCGTCCACTGGGCGGGCTGTGACGGCTTCGACATCGAGCTGCGCGGTCCCGGCGGGCACGGCGGCCTGCTCAAGCGCCAGGGCAACGTGGTCGCCGCCCAGTCCTTCATCCTTGAGCGCCTGTCCACCGTCGTCGACGGGCTCGAGTACGAGGGCGTCCCCTGCCACACCACCGTCGGTGATGTCCGCGGCGATGGCGCCTGGAACATCGTCCCCCGGGAGGTCCACCTCCGCGGCAGCGTCCGCACCTTCACCCCGGAGCTCCGCCAGGAGGCCCTGCAGCGGCTCGAGGACCTGCTCCTCGAGACCGGCACCGAGTTCGGCATCGCCGCCACCGTGACCTATCCGATGAGCTGCATACCGGTGCGCAACGACGAGCGCTCGACCCGCACCGTGCTCGACGTCGCCGCCGGCGTGGTCGGCGATCTGGCTCAGCCGCTGGCGCAGCCGCTGACCGTGAGCGACGACATGAGCCTGCTGCTCGACCTGGCCGGGTCCGGCTGCTACTTCATGCTCGGCGCGGCCCCCGCGGACGAGGACCGGATGCCGGCCGCGCACCACACCACCACCTTCCGCGTCGACGAGACGGCGATGGAGGTCGGGGTCAGGGTCCTGGCCGGCGCCGGGGTGCGCCTGGCCGAGCCGCTCTGAGCCGGGCGGGCGGGCCGTGCTCCTCGTCGCCGCCGCCTTCCTCGGGCTGATCCTCGGTCCGCTGACGGGCGGCGACCTCTGGGCGATCACGCGAGTCCGGGTGCGGTGGCCGCTGGTGGTCCTGATTGCCCTGGTCATCAAGGAGCTCGGCGAGCGCACGCCCCTCTCCCAGGTCCAGGGCTTCGACCCCGCCGTCTACACCGCGTCGCTGACGGTGCTCGTGCTGTGGACGATCTGCCATGTCCGGGCGCTGCCCGGGGTGTGGATCGTCACCCTGGGCATGGCCCTCAACCTGGCCGTGGTCATCGCCAACGGCGCCCATATGCCGGTGACGCCGGAGATCGCCAGGTACGGACCGCCACAGATCTTCGAGCACGGCACGCTGGGTCAGTACGTGCTCCAGAACGCGCACACCCAGCTCGCCTTCCTCGACGACCGGATCCCGTTGCCGGGCGTGCTCAACGACTGGCTGCATGAGGCCTACAGCGTCGGCGACCTGGTCGCGACGCTGGGAATGTTCGTCCTCGGACTCCTCCTGAGCAGGCTCCCAGCCGCGCCGGACGAGCAGCCGGCGCAGGCGGAGGGGTCGATGACAGCCGCCTGATCAGCGCACGGCGGAGCGGCGGCCGCCGCTCATCTCTTCAAGGCCCACCGACCACGTCCCTTGACATGGGCGGCTCGATCAGATCGAAGCGCGGGGAGCTCGAGACCGGATCGCGAGGAGGAATGGACACGAGCACCCTGAGGGCGGCATACGAGCAGTTCAACGTGGCGGCCAGGGATCGAGGCGGGGCCGTCGCTCCAGAAGGGGAGTGGCCGCCACACCTGGTCCTCGCCCACCTGGTGGTCAGCGATCGTCTGATCGCGGAGGCCGCCGCCCGCCTGCTCGACGGCGAGGAGCCGAGGTACGACAACCACCCGACCCTGCCTGGCGGCTCTGGCTGCTCGGACGCGGCGAGCCGTACCTCAGGGAGGGTCAGGAGGGCAGGCTGCGCATCGCCGCGGCGACGACCGCCCCGGATCGCGTCCGGGGCGGGTCGATGGGCCACCTCGGCCCGCGCTTACACGTCGCGGATCCCGACCGCGACCAGGGCGATCAGCGCCGCCACCAGCGGCCAGGCGGCAAAGACGATCCAGGACCCGGCGACGGTAGGTAGGTGCGCCGCGCTCGGCACCGGACCGAGCAGGATCATCCGCTGCCACACGGTGTAGGGAATCGTGTTCATGGCGTCGTCCGCCCAGACGTGCACGCTCTGGTGAAGAGAGGCGGGGAGCACAACAAGGACGACGCAGACGGCGACGATCGAGAGCGCCGTGCTCCGGATCACCGAGCCCAGCCCCATGCCGACCACGGCGCAGAGCGGCGGCAGTAGCGCGTCGAAGGCGAGGGCTCGGAGAACGTCCTGATCGCCGAGCCCGACACCGATGCCGCGACCGTCGAGGATGGCCTGGCTGATGAGGAAGGCGGCGGCGGTGATGACCACGCCGGCGGCCAGCGTGACCGTGGTCATGACCGCGACCTTGGCGGCGATCACCATCCGCCGGGCGGGGACCACGACGAAGGTGGTCCTGATCATGCCGCTGGAGTGCTCGCCGACGATGGACAGCGCGCCGAGGGTGCCGGCACCGATCATGACCAGGGCGACGCAGATCCCGTTGAGGGCGTCGTGCAGCGGGTCGAAGCCGGCACGGAAGGAGGCGTCCAGCGTCGGCCAGGCGTTGTAGGTGTTGAGGCTCTGCTGCACCGCGTCGGCGACGCACAGGAGCACGCCGACCAGCAGCACCGGGACCGTCGAGCGCAGCGAGAGGAGCTTGATCCACTCGGCGGCGACGAGATCGCCAAAGTGGACGCGAGAGGGGGCGGAGGTGGGAGTCGCCGTCATCTCGCTCACCTGGCCTCGCCGGCGACGTACTCGACACCGTTCGCCGTCAGCTCCATGAACGCGGCCTCCAGGGAGCCGGTGCGTGACGAGAGCTCGTGCAGGACGATGCTTCGGGCCGCCGCTACCTCGCCGACGCGGGCGGCGCCGATCCCGGTGACGAGAAGGGTCTGGTCGCCATCGGCGCGGATCGTCACCCCCACCTCGGCGGCCAGCGCCGATTCCAGCGCGGCGGGATCGGGGGTCCGCACCCTGACGCCGGTCCCGCCGCCTCTGGCCGCGAACGCGGCCAGGCTGTCCTCCGCGATCAATTCACCCCGACCGATCACCACCAACCGGTCGGCGGTGCTCTCCATCTCGCTCATCAGGTGGCTGGAGACGAACACGGTCCTCCCCTCCGCGGCGAGGCGCCGGAAGAGCCTGCGAGCCCAGCGGACGCCCTCCGGATCGAGGCCGTTTATCGGCTCATCGAAAAGCAGCACCGGCGGATCCCCGAGCAGGGCGGCGGCGATGCCCAGCCGCTGCTTCATGCCCAGGGAGAAGCCGCCGATGCGGCGACGGGCGGCGCTGGCCAGCCCCACCTCCTCGAGGACGTCATCCACCCGGCGCCGGGGAAGGCCGTTGCTGCGAGCCAGGCCGTGGAGGTGCGCCGCCGCTGTCCGGCCGCCTTGCACGTCGGCTGCGTCGAGGAGTGCCCCCACCCGCCGGAGGCCCGCTCCCCCGGCGCCGAACGGCCGCCCGTTGATGGTGGCCGAGCCGGACGTTGGGTGGCTCAGCCCCAGGATCATGCGCAGGGTCGTCGTCTTCCCGGCGCCGTTCGGCCCGAGGAAGCCGGTGACCTTCCCCGGCGGTACGGAGAAGCTCAGGAGGTTGACGGCGACGATCCTGCCGTAGCGCTTGGTCAGCTGGTCGACTGCTATCACGGATCCTATGCTCAGCGGGGCCCGGGCTCGCCGTCATCGGCCCGGCGGCGGCAATCCACGCCGCTGGGTGAGCCTCGGGGCGTACGCCTCGGGGCCGATGACAGCCCACCGGCAGGCCGGTAGGATCGGCTGCGTGGAGCACGCCGAAGCCCCTCCCCCGGTCTGGGAGCGCATCCCCCCGTGGGCCCTGGACGCGCTCTCCTGCGGGGGCGCCGCGGCGCTGGCCCTCCTGCTCCGCGCCTCCATGCCGGTCCAGAGCGTGCCCCACGACCTGCGACCGCATCAGTACCTGGTGCTACCTCCCTCCCTGCTTGCCGTCGCGGCCGTGCTCATGGCCGCGCCGGTCGTCCTCGCCCGGCGCTGGCCGGTCACCGTCCTCGGCCTGCTGGTGGCCGGGTCGGTCGTCTCGACCGTCCTCCGCGAGCGGCCCTGGCCGCTGTTCCTGGCCTCCGACACCGTGATCCTCCTGGTCGGGGCGATGCGTCCCGCGCGGGCCGCACTGGGCGCCCTCGGGGGGGCTGTCCTGGTCTGGGCGGTGGAGTCGGCCCTGATCCGGACCCCATGGCCACTCCTCCCCTGGGAGGTGGGGATCCTGACCCTCGGCGCCCTCGTCGCCTGGACCGTGGGCAACTCCATCCGCCAGCAGCGCGACCACTCGGAGGCACTGCGCCTGGAGGCCGCCGCCCGGGCGGTGGTGACCGAGCGCCTCCGTATCGCCCGCGAGCTGCACGACATGGTCGCGCACAGCGTCGGCATCATTGCCATCCAGGCGGGCATGGGGGCCAGGGTCATCGAAGCCCGGCCGGACGAGGCGCGAAGCGCCCTCGACGCCATCGAGACCACCAGCCGCGAGACCCTGGCCGGTCTGCGGCGGATGATGGGCGGTCTACGACGGGCCGACCCCTCGGAGGCGGGGGTGGCCCCTCACGTGCTCGACGACATCAGCTGGCTGGTCGCCAGCACCGCCCGTGCGGGGGTCCACGTCGAGGTCGAGTGGCGAGGGCGGCGACGGCCCCTTCCCGCAGACGTGGAGCTGGCCGCCTTCCGCATCGTCCAGGAGGCGGTCACCAACGTCGTCCGCCACGCCCTGGCCGGCCGCTGCCGGGTGGCGCTCGACTTCCGAGAGCGGGATCTCGCCATCGAGATCGTCGACGACGGGACGGGTGGCGAGACCGGCAGCCAGGGCTACGGCATCGCCGGGATGCGCGAGCGGGTCAGCCTGCTGCGGGGCGAGTTCAGCGCCGGGCCCCGGCCAGGGGGAGGGTTCCGGGTGGCGGCGCGCCTGCCGGCATGACGCTCCGGGTCGTCCTCGCCGACGATCAGCCGCTAGTGCGAGCCGGTCTGCGGGTCATGATCGCCGAGACCGAGGACCTCGACGTGGTCGGCGAGGCGGAGAGTGGCGAACGGGCGGTCGAGCTGGCGGCCGCCGCCGACGTCGTCGTTATGGACATCCGGATGCCGAACATGGACGGGATCGAGGCGACGCGGCGCATCACCGCCCGGTCGGCGGCTCGGATGCTGGTCCTGACCACCTTCGACGATGACGATTCGGTCTACGGCTCGCTCCGGGCCGGGGCCAGCGGCTTCCTGGTCAAGGACATGTCGCTGGAGGAGATCCTGGCCGGAATCCGCATCGTCGCAGGCGGCGAGGCGCTGATCGCCCCGAGCGTGACCCGGCGCCTCATCCACGACTTCGTGACACGACCGGCTGCACCTCCGCGACGGGCGCTCGACGGCGTCACCGAGCGCGAGGTGCTCACCCTGGTCGGCAGGGGCCTCTCCAACGGGGAGATCGCGGACCGGCTGCACATCAGCGCGGCAACGGCGAAGGCCCATGTCGCCCACCTCCTGACCAAGCTCGACTCGAGAGACCGGGTCCAGCTCGTCATCGCCGCCTTCGAGTCGGGCCTGGTCTCGGCGGCGCCCTGAGCGATCGGCCCATCCGGTCATAGCGGACGGCGAATGACCACTATCCAGCCCACACTGCTGGCCATGTCATCGATTGGAAGCGCGCAGGTCAGGCAGGCGGTGGCCGCCGGCGCCGCGGCTCTCCGGGTCCAGCTCGACGGCCCCTGGGGCCGCCTGGTGCCGGAGATGGACTGGACCGTCGCACACACCGTGGCCCACGTCGCCGGCGGTCTGCTCTGGTACGCCACCGACCTCTGGTCCGGACCCGAGGAGCTCACCACCATGAGCCTGTCGGTGCGCGAGGACGCCGACCCCGCCGACCTCATCCGGACCGTCGAGTCGTTCGGCGCCGTCATGGCGGCGGCCGTCGAGGCCGCCGGGCCCGACCGGCTTGGCTGGCACCCCGCTGGCCGCCCGGATCGAACCGGCTTCGCCGCCATGGCCTGTGACGAGGTCCTGATCCACACCTCGGACGCCTTGCGCGGCCTGGACGCCGGCTTCGAGCCCGACCACGGACTCTGCCAGGCCGTCGTCGCCCGGCTCTTCCCCGACGCGCCGGAGGGGTTCGGGGGCTGGGAGACGCTGCTCTGGGCCAACGGCCGCGTCGCCCTGCCCGGTCATCCCCGGCAGACCCGCTGGCGCTGGCATTGCGCGCCCCTGGAGGGATGACGCTGGCCAGCGTGAGGGCGAGGTGCGCGGCCTCGTCCTCGGCGGCACGCTCGGATCTCCGACGTCACTGGTGCGCGACGCGCCGAGGAGATCGCTTCCGCGCCGCCCGGCACTCCGCGCCATCGGGAAGCAGGCCGGACTGAGCCCGTCGCCGGAGGCGCGTGAACCCGGGCCCCGGGGAGGCGGTCGGGCCGAGGGAGCCAGGGTAGAGTACGTTCCAAGATGGCTGTCTTCTGGTTCTTCGGCCTGCTCATGGGCGCCGCCTTCCTCCTCTTCGGAACCTACGTCGCCCACTGGTCACTGGCCGTCTCCCTGATCGCGGCCGTCATCGGCGTCGTCTTCTGGGGGATCCTCCTGGCCGGCGTCGTCACCTGGATCAGGCGCTGGCTGGTCATGACCAACCGGATCAACGAGACCCAGGACCCGAGCAGGCGGTCGAGCGAGATCAACCGCTACCTCTTCTGGCGCCGCTTCATCCTGGTCGCGGCCGTGCTGGCCGTGCTGGCCGTGCTGGCCGGCGTCCTCTTCGCCCTCAAGGCGCTGGGGCCGGTCCTGGTCGCGCTGCTGATCATGCCGGTCTATTTCCTGACCAATTTCCTCACCCTCTTCGGGCCCTTCGTCCTCTTCTCCCGGATGGGCAGGGAGACTCTGCTCCCCGGCGACGCCAACTACGGCGTCCGCATGGACGATGTGCGCGGGCAGTCAGCCGCCGTCGACGAGATGCGCCGCATCCTGGCCCTGATCGAGCAGGGCCGCCACTACGTCCGCGCCGGCGGCAAGCGCGAGCGCGGCGTCCTCATGGTCGGCCCCCCGGGAACCGGCAAGACGCTGCTGGCGAAGGCCATCGCCACCCAGATGCGCAGCCCCCTGATCGTCTCCTCGGGGGCCGCCTACCAGGGCATGTTCGTGGGCATGGACATGCTCGCCGTGTGGCTGGCGGTGAGGCGGGCGAAGCAGCTCGCCCGCCGCTGGGGCGGCTGCATCCTCTTCATCGACGAGTTCGACGCGCTTGGGCAGCGCCGGCCGGGCGGTGGCGGAATGCTCAGCAACCTGGGCGGCGGCGCCCAGCTCGGCCTGAACATGCTCCTCGTCCAGATGGACGGCGTCGACAACGCCGGCAGCACGCGCCGCTCGATCCGCCGCTTCTTCAACATGACCCTCGACGGGCTCTTCCTGCCCCGCAAGTTCCTCGGCTTCATCCCCATGCGGCTGCCGACGGTGCGCCCGACTCAGCACAACATCCTCTTCCTCGGCGCCACCAACCGGCCCAAGGTGCTCGACGAGGCGGTGACCCGGCCGGGCCGGTTCGGACGCACCATCGTCTTCCACATGCCCTCCCGGGCCGACCGCATGGACATCGCCGACCTCTACTTCGGGCAGAAGGCCCACGACCCCGACCTGGACCGGCCCGAGCGGCGCGAGGAGTTCGCCCGGATCACCGAGGGCTATTCGGGGGCGATGATCGAGCAGGCGCTCTCCCTGGCCCTGATGTACGCCTTCGAGGAGGGCCGCTCCCGCTTCGAGTGGCGCGACCTGCGCCGTTCGATGGGCAACATCGAGGCTGGGCTGACCGAGATGGTCACCCCCTCCCAACCGGAGCTGGTGGCGACCGCCCGGCACGAGCTGGGCCACGTCATCGCCTCCCTCTACTACCTCCCCGACCAGGTCTCCACCCGCCTCTCAGTGATGATGCGGGGCAACGCCCTCGGCCATCACCGGAGCACCGCCACCACCGAGCAGTTCTCGAAGATGCGCTCGCAGTGCGCCGGCGAGCTCCGCCACCTGCTCGGCGCGATCGCCTCCGAGCGGGTCTTCTACGGCGAGAACGGCAACGGCGTCACCCAGGACCTGGTCGACGCCACCCGCCTCGCCTCCCTGATGACCGGCGCCTGGGCGATGGGGCCGGACGCCATGGACACCAAGCGGGCCAAGCTGGCCGTCAACCTGGGCGAGCACCTCATCTCCCGGGTCGAGGTTACGCAGGGGCTGGGCGAGGGCAACTCGGTGGTGAGCGCCGTGCTCGACGACCCCCGCTCGCGCCGCGTCGTCGCCCAGCTGCTGGGCTCCGCGTACATCGACGACTGGCGCCTGATGTACGTCAACCAGGCGGCGATCGATCGCGCCGTGGACGAGCTGATCGGCGCCGGCGAGCTGGTCGGCGACGAGATCTCCCGTCTGCTCGCCTCGATCGGCCTGCGCATGCCCACCCCCGCCGACCCCGAGCCCGCCCCCCAGCCTCCGCTGCCCGACCTGGCCGCCGAGGACATGCCACGGCTGCGCGAGGCCTCGGTCTGACCGCCGCCGGCCGCGCCCGGCTGGCCGCGGCCGTGCTCGTCCTGATCTGCGCGCTGGCGCCGCTTCGGGCCATGGCCTCCGACGCCCCGAGCCCCTCGAGGCTCGCCGCCGAACTGGCCCGTGATCGCCAGCTCGTGGTGCGGGCCGAGGCGACGTGGGCGGCGGTTGCGGCCCGTCCCCCGCCCGCCCAGGCCATGGACGCGGCCGTCCTCACCACCCAGCAGCAGGCGAGGGGGTTCGCCTTCCGGCAGGCGATCTGGAACGAGCAGGCGCTCATCTACCAGCTGGCCGGCGATCCCACCCTCGCCGCCCAGGTGCTCCCCGCCGTCGGGGCCGGGGCCGACCCCGGGCTGGCCACCGCCGTCCCCGGCTTGGGCGACGCCTGGCAGCTGTCCGGTATCACCCTGCCCGCCACCGTCCAGCCGGTCCAGGACCGCGCCTACACTGACTCCGAGCCGGTCGCCAATCTCCTCGGCTACTACCGCTCGGCTGCCTCCGCCTACGGCATCGGGTGGGGCTATCTGGCCGCGATCAACTTCATCGAGACCGACTTCGGCCGCAACGACGGCCCCTCCTCGGCCGGAGCCCAGGGTCCGATGCAGTTCCTTCCCTCGACCTGGGCCGAGTACGGCAGCGGAAGCATCATGAGCGAGCACGACTCGATCTGGGCCGCGGCGCGGCTGCTCACCGCCGACGGCGCCCCGGACGACTACGCCTCAGCCGTCTTCGACTACGACAACGACCAGGACTACGTCCGGGCGGTGCTGGGCCTGGCCCAGGCCATGGACGCCGACCCGCTCTGGCTCGATCGCCTCTACTACTGGAACACCTACGGCTGATCGCCGCCTCACTCGCCCACTTGACAGCCGGCTCCGGCGGTCACAGGCTCATCCCGTTCCGACCGCGTGCCTGAGGAGGCCAGTCGATGAGCCCAAATCCCGCCGGATCCATGCCCCGGTCCAGCGAGGAGGCGAACGTCGCCTTCCGCGAGCTCCTCCCCGCCGACGAGACGGTCAAGGTGCGGCCGATGTTCGGCAACCTGGCCGCCTTCGTCAACGGCAACATGTGCACCGGCCTGTTCGGCGACGATCTCTTCGTCCGGCTGCCGGCCGGGGACGCCGAGCGGGTGGTCGCCGAGGGCGGCGCCCCCTTCGCGCCGATGCCGGGCCGGGCGATGGCCGGCTACGTGGTCGTCCGCGGCCCCTGGCTGGCGAACCGGGACGAGGCCGGCGCCTGGGTCGAGCGGTCACTGGCCTGGACCAGAGGTCTGCCCGCCAAGACGCCGAAGGCGAAGCGCGCCTGACCCGTCCCCGGTCACGTTTTCGGAGGAGTCGAGTCACCCGGCAATTTGTGCGAGTATTCACTCGTGGAGTATCGGATCGAAGAGTTGGCGCGGGCCGCCGGCGTTGCCGTTGACACGATCCGCTTCTATCAGGGCAAGGGCCTGCTCGACGCCCCGCGCCGCGACGGGCGCATCACCTGGTACGGACCGGACCATCTGGATCGCCTCCAGCGCATCCGCTCGCTGCAGCAGCGTGGCTTCAGCCTGACCGTCATCCGGCGCTTCCTGGAGGGCGAGCTGACCGCCGCCGACGAGGCTCTGGTCGAGGCCGTGACCTCCCCGCAGGAGCCGGAGCTGCTGACGCTGGAGGAGCTGGCCGCCCGCAGCCGCATCGCGGTGCCCCTCCTTCAGAACCTGGTCCAGGCCGGGCTGCTGGTCCCCGTCCAGGACGGTCCCGAGCCGGTCTACCCGGCCGAGGACCTGCAGGCGCTCAAGGCCGGGCTGGCCCTGGTCGAGGCGGGCATCCCGCTGACCGCGCTGGTCCAGCTCGGCTCCGAGCACGCGGCCGCCATCGAGCACACCGCGGAAGGTGCGGTGGAGCTCTTCGACGAGCACGTGCGGCGCCGGATCCAGAGCGAGGAGCCGGACCCGGCCGAGGCGGAGCGGCGGCTGCTCGAGGTCTTCAACGACCTCCTCGACGAGAGCGCGACGCTGGTCCGGCACCACTTCCAGCGCACGCTCCTGCGCCACGCCCGAGCCCGCATCGAGCGCAGCCGGGGCTGAGTGCGATGCCGGTCCAGGAGCTCGGCGGCACGCCCGATCTGACCCAGCTGGCGGGCGGGGCCCGCGACGCGGGGCTCGAGGTCAACCTGTTCGAGCGCTCCGTCCCCGACGCCGTCTCCATCCTCGCCATCGGCCGCAGCCATGACGTCATCTCCATCCCCGGCGGCGCCGCCGTCGAGAATGCGAGCGGCGTGCGCATCGACGAGGAGCGCGACGACCACCCGTTGCTCGCCGTCCACCGGCTCTGGGCCCGGCTGGCGCCGGCGCTCGGCGACGGGTCGGGGCCGCCCGGCACCGGTCCGGTGGCGCTGGGCGGCTTCGCCTACGACCCCAGCCGGGAGCCCGGTCCGCCCTGGTGCGGATTCCCGGGCGTGCTCTTCCGCGTCCCCCGGCTCGCCGTGGCCCGGGTACGGGGGCGGACCTTCACCTGGGGCGACGCCTCGCTGCTCGACCTGGAGGCGGGCGAGTCCGCCCCGCCGGGCCGGGGCCTCGAGGTGGAACCGGTGCGCACGCCGTCGGCCTGGCAGGAGATGGTGGCGTCGGCGATCGGGCGCCTCCGCGCCGGCGCCGCGGAGAAGGTGGTCCTGGCTCGGGAGGTCCTGGTCAGGGCCGACGGCCCCCTCCCCGCCGCCGACGTGGCGGGCGCCCTCCGCGCCTCCTACCCCGCCTGCTACACGTACCTGGTCAGCGGAGGCGACGGCAGCGCCTTCGTCGGCGCCTCGCCCGAGCTGCTCCTGCGCCGGTCGGGCAACCGGGCGGTCAGTCAGCCCATGGCGGGCAGCATCGCCAGGGGCGGCGACGAGGCCGAGGACGACGCCCTCGCCGAGAGGCTGCGCCGGAGCGCCAAGGACGCGGCGGAGCACCGGATCACGGCTCGCGAGGTCGCCGCCTCGCTGGAGCGGGTCGCGCTCTCGGTCAGCGCCGGCGACCCTCAGATCGTCCGCTTCACCAACATCCAGCACCTGGCCACCACCATCGACGCCGATCTCGGCGACGATCCGCCGGGGCTGCTCCAGATCGCCGCCGCCCTCCACCCCACCCCGGCCATCAACGGCATGCCCCGGCAGGCGGCGCGGAGGTTGATCGCCGACCTGGAAGGCATGGAGCGGGGCTGGTACACGGGCGCGGTCGGCTGGATGGATTCGCGATGCGACGGCGAGCTGGTGGTCGCCATCCGCTGCGGGCTGCTCTGCCCCGAGGGCGCCCGCCTCTACGCCGGCAACGGGGTGATGCCGGACTCCGACCCGGCCACCGAGCTGGCCGAGACCGAGCTCAAGTTCCCGGTGCTTCTGGGCGCGCTGCGGCGCTGACCGGCGCCGGGTAGGCTGGGGGCGGTGGAGCCCAGAGCCGCCGACGTCGTCGTCGTCGGGGCCGGCCACAACGGGCTGGTCGCCGCCACGATGCTGGCCCGCGCCGGCCTCCGGGTGACCGTGCTCGAGGCGTCCGACGCCGTCGGCGGCGCCTGCCGGACCGAGAGGCCCTTCCGGCTGGCGCCCGATCTGGGCCAGTCCACCGGTGCCTACCTGCTGGGACCGATGCCGCCCGAGCTCATGCGCACCCTCCGCCTCGAGCTCCCGCTGATCCGGCGGGATCCGCACTACTTCCTGCCCACGGCCGACGGGCGCCACCTGCTGCTCGGCTCGGACGGCGAGGCCGCCGAACGCGCGCTGCGCACCTTCTTCTCGGATCGGGACGCACTCGCCGTCCGGGCCCTGGAGGAGGAGCTCGCCGCCCTTCGCGAGGACCTCGCCCCGGCCCTGCTCATGGAGCCGGCTCCGCTCGAGGAGACCGCCGAGCGCTACATCCGCCCCGCCCTTCGCGGTGCGTTCGTCGACCTCTGCCAGGGCTCGGTCGCCGCCTATCTCGAGCGATTCGGCTTCCACAGCGAGCTGCTCACCGCGATGTACCTGGTCACCGACGGGTTGACCGGGCTGTCGGGAGGCCCCGACGCCCCCGGCTCCGGCCACAACTTCCTGGTTCACAACCTCTGCCGGCTGCCCGGCTCCGACGGCACCTGGATGCTGGTCCGAGGAGGCATGGGCACCGTCACCTCCCGGCTCGCCGACCTGGCCCGCTCGGCGGGCGCGGCGATCCTAACCGAGGCTCGCGTCGAGCATCTCCTCCTCGCCCGGGGAGCGGTGACCGGGGTGGCTCTCGCCGACGGCCGGGAGCTCCGCTCCCGGATCGTGCTCGGTGCCTGCGACCCCTTCCGGCTGGCCGCGCTGGCCGGCGAGGCGCTGCCTCGGGAGCTGCGCTCGCGCCTGGAGCTCCTGCGCCGGGACGGGTCCAGCCTCAAGGTCAACCTGGCGCTGCGAGGCCTCCCCCGCTTCACCTGCCTGCCCGAGGGCCTCCCGGGGCCCTTCGGAGCCACCATGCATCTGCTGCCCCAGGAGCGGCCGCTGGCGGCCCTGCGGGAGATGTGGCGGACGGTGCGGGAGGGCCGGCTGCCCGATCGTCCGGCGCTGGAGTGGTATGTGCACACCACCCTCGATCCCACGCTGCGCGACGGCCGCGGCCGCCACTCCTCCGCCCTCTTCGTCCAGTCGGTCCCCTATCAGCCGGCCGGCTCCAGCTGGGATTGCGAGCTGCCCGGGTACGTCGACCGCCTGATCGGGATCTGCGACGAGTTCGCGCCAGGGACCTCGGACCTGGTCGAGGACACCTTCGCCCTCCCCCCGCCCGCGATCGAGGCCCACTTCGGCATCACCGGCGGCCACATCTTCCACGTCGACAACAGCTTCTCGTTCACCGACCGCGTGCCCTACAGGATCGGGCTGCCCGGGCTCTACGCCGGGGGCGCCGGGTGCCATCCGGCCGGTTCGGTGATCGGCGCCGCCGGCCACAACGCCGCCCGCCGGATCATCGCCGACATGCGCCTCGTCGGGTGAGCGGTCGGGCGGAAGCGGCGCCCCCAGTTCGGCGGGGACGGGGAGGGCCTAAGAGCACATGGAGTCCGGCCGTGTCGAGGTCGGAGGGAGGTCCGGGCCGGATGCTGTGGCAGCCCGCGTACACCGGGTCCGTAGGCTCCCGGCCCCGATCCGGATCCGGCCGACCCGGTCCGGTGATCGCGGGGGGCCGGGCGGCACCCGCCCGGCCCGCCGGGTCAGCCTCGGATCCCGGTGAAGGTGATCCCCTGGATGAACGCTCGCTGCGCGACCAGGAAGAGGATGACCATCGGCAGCATCACCATCAGCGAGGCGCCCATGAAGCCGCCCCAGTTGACGAAGTGCTGGGAGAAGAAGTTGAAGAGCCCGACCTGGAGCGTGTACAGGTTCGGGTTGGAGAGGTAGACCAGCGGGTTGAAGAAGTCGGTCCAGGCGGCGACGAAGGAGAAGAGGGCGACCACGACGAGGACCGGTTTGGACAGCGGGATGATCACCTGGATGAAGATCCGCGCGTGCGAGGCGCCGTCGACGCGGGCGGCATCGATCAGCTCCTGCGGCTGGCGGAGGAAGAACTGCCGGAGTAGGAAGATCGAGAAGGCGTCACCGAAGAAGGCGGGCACGATCAGCGGCGCGTAGGTGTTGACCCACCCCAGCTGGTTGTAGAGGCTGTAGAGCGGCACCAGCGTGACCCAGTTGGGGATCAGGAGCGTCGCCAGCACCAGATAGAAGCAGGCGGTCCTGCCCCGCCAGCGTAGGCGGGCGAGCGAGTAGGCGCAGAGCGACGAGCTGATCGTGGTTCCGATCGTGACCGGCACGGCGATCGTCAGCGAGTTGAGGAAGTAGCGGACGAAGGGGAAGGTCGAGAAGACCGCCGAGTAGTTCGACCACTGGAGGATCGCCGGCCACCAGACCAGGGGGAGGTGGAAGATCTCGCCCGGCCCCTTCAGTGAGGTGGCGACCATCCAGTAGACGGGGAAGGCGTAGAGCGACCCGAAGAAGAGGACGACGATGAAGGCCACGATGCGCCCGGCGTTCCGGGCGATGCGGGTCCGGCGAGGAGCGGGCTCGGCGATGCCCCCGCCGCCTTCGATGCGGCCCAGGTCCTGTGAGATTGCCATCTA
Organism: Candidatus Dormiibacterota bacterium; assembly: GCA_036272915.1. Lineage (GTDB taxonomy): Bacteria > Chloroflexota > Dormibacteria > Dormibacterales > Dormibacteraceae > DATAXV01. The sequence continues at coordinate 22,817 of DATAXV010000153.1, read as the reverse complement.
GACCGACCCCCTCACTCGTAGTGAACGATGCGGTTGGAGAGACGCATGGCCACCACCGAGAAGATGGCGAGGATCGCGAAGAGGATCCAGGCCATTGCCGCGGCGTAGCCCATGTTGAACTGCTGGAAGGCCTCGTAGTAGAGCTGGACCGAGTACATCAGAACCGAGTTCAGCGGGCCGCCGATGTCGGCTGAGCCGGTGTTGCTGACGGTGGTGCTGAAGATGACCAGCGGCTGGGCGAAGATCTGGCCCGCCGCGATGACGCCGATGACGAGGTTGAAGAGGATCACCGGCGAGATCAGAGGTATGGTCACGTGGCGGACCAGACCGAGAGGTCCGGCGCCATCGATCGTCGCAACCTCGTACAGCTCCTTGGGCACGTCCTGGAGACCGGCTAGGAAGATGATGATGGGCGGTCCGATGGTCCAGACGCTGAGGAGGATCAGGGCCGGCATGGTCCAGTTGGGGCTGGTCAGCCAGGGGATCGCCGGGATGTGCAGAACGGACAGGGCGACGTTGACGAGGCCGCCCTGGGTGTTCAGCAGCATGACCCAGAGGATCGACGTCGCCACGGTGGGGACCACGACCGGGAAGTAGAAGGCAGCCCGGAAGATGGCCCGGCCCGGGATCTTGAGATTGAGCAGGCAGGCGAAGACGAAGGCGACGCAGAGATCCAGGGGGACGCTGACCAGTGCGTATATGGCGCTGTGCACCAGGGCCTGACGGAACAGCGGGTCATTGCCGAAGAGCTGCTGGTAGTTGGCCAGCCCGATGAACTTGGGGGGCCGCATCAGGTTGTAGGCGGTGAGGCTGTAGTAGATGGCGGCGCAGATCGGATAGACCTGAAACCAGATGAAGCCGATGATCCAGGGCGACAGGAAGACCAGAGCCGGTGCTAGATCACTGTTGCGGAAGCGCCGCCATCTGCGGCCCCGCGCCTCCGACACCGGCGCCGACCGCAGGGGCGCGGTCTCGGTCGTGTCCATCTCGATCCTCCTCACTCACCAGGCCAGCCGGGATTGAACACCCGGAACTGCTTCACCGAGGTGGCGATCTGCGATTCGACCTGCGCCAGCGCCTCCTTCGGCGTGTTCTTGCCGTAGGTCACCTCGTCGATGGCGTTGGCCATCAGCTGGTTGAAAAGCGCCTCTTGCGGCGACGGGATCGGCGGGACCATGTGATCGAGGTTGAGGTTGTCGATCCACGGCGTCATCCAGGGCAGTTCCTTGAGGAACGATGGGGCGAACGCCGTCGCCTTGACCGGCGGGTTGTTGGAGGCCCCCACGCACCACTGGCGCACCCCGGCCTTGCCGCCCATGTAGCTGAGGAAGATGAATGCCTCCTCCGGGTGCGGAGCCCGGGTCGGCAGGACGAAGACGTTGCCGCCGTCGGTCTGGGCGGTCCCAAGGGGGACACCGGGCACGGTGGGCAGGTGGGTGACCCCGTAGTTGAGCTTGATCCCCTCCAGCTTGAGCTCGGGGCCCGTGTACTCACCCTCCATCGCGAAGGCGACCTTGCCGTACTGGAAGATGTCGCCGTACTGCTTGGGGATCGAGGATTCCAGCGCGTCGGACCGGTTGCGACCTCCGAAGATGTTGGCGTACTTGGCGAACCACTCCAGCATCAGCTCGTTCTCGGGCTTGGTGATCGTCCAGACCGAGCTCTCGAGATCGTAGTAGCTGCCGCCGAAGAGCGGGTTCCAGTCCGCCCCCGCGTCCCAGGGGATGACGGGAGCCTGGCTCATCACGCCGCCGGAGGAGACCTTCGTGTACTCCTTCGCGAAGCTGTCCAGCTCGTCGATGGTCTTGGGCGGCGGGCCGGAGTGGATCGCCTTGTTCCACCAGAGCTGGTTGAAGTCGAACTCCTGGAGCAGCCCCCAGAGATGCCCGTTGAAGTGGATCATCGACCAGGCGATGGGGAAGAACTCGTTGGCCATCCCCTGCGTCATGTACTGGTCGAGCTGGCGGAGGAAGCCATACGCGGCCCAGTTCGTGATCGGCGAGTAGTCATAGGTCATGACCACGTCGGGAGAACCATCGGAGGTCATGGCGGTCGTGTACTGCACGTACCCGCCGGTGTCGGGGATGGCCTTGATCCGGTTGTTCACGTAGATGCGGTGCTGGCGCCCGAGCGTCCGGTTGAAATCGTCGACCAGCCCCCCGATCGTCTTGCTACCCGTCGGGTCCGATGCGGGGTTCCAGAATTCCAGGAACACGGTCGCATCGTTGGCGAGGTCCGCCGCCTCCACCGAGTCCGTCACCGGCGCCCCGGGGCTGCACGCGGCAACCACACCCCCCGCGGCGGCAAGCAATGAACCACGGAGGAAATCGCGGCGCCGAAGTCTTCTCATGTCCGCCCTCCTGGCGGAGCCCGACGCTCCGCCTACGCCACCCGTCTGGCTGGATCCTGGGCACGATGCTATCCCTGTGCAGGTAGATGGTCAACCATCAGGCCTGTACGAAAAACCGGAGGTGACGTTCAGGTACTGGGCACGGCGACAGCGGCGCCTGGGAGCGGAATCCAAGCGGACGGAGGCTCAGCCCCGCCGGGCGCCGACCCCCGCCCGCAGGAACTGCTCGCGGCAGTGGTCGGAGCAGAAGTGCTCGGTCCGGCCGCCGACCTCGGCCCTGAGCGCCGTTCCGGGGTCGACCTGCATGCCGCACACCGGGTCGGTGACGGTCTCCACCGACTCGGTGCCGCCGCCACGCGAGGCGTGGCGGCCGGGCTCGGACAGGAAGCGATCGCGGCAGCGGTCCGAACAGAAGTGGTACCGGTGGCCGTCGTGCTCGGCCGTGGCCGGCGCCTCGGAGACGCGGACCTGCATACCGCAGACGGGATCGGTGGCGTAGCCGGCGCCGCCTCCCAGCCGACCCCGGTTGCGATACAGCCAGATCTGGACGGCGAAGACGCCGAGGAAGACGACGTTGAGGATGGTGGTCGCGTTCCATGAGATCTGCGGCTGCACGACCAGGGCGGAGCGACCCGCCGGCACCAGGCCGGCCAGGGAGAACAGCCCCTCGGTGGCGAGCCCGGCGACCGCCATCACCAGCCAGAAGACGCCGAGCAGCCGCAGCGTCAGCGCCCACCCGTAGAAGCGGCGGTAGATGAGCAGCAGGGGCAGGGTGATGAGGTCGGCGAAGATGAAGCTGACCACGCCTCCAAAGCTGATCCCGCCCTGCCAGAGGGCGGCCGCCAGGGGCACGTTGCCGACCGAGCAGACGAAGCTCAGGATCGCGATCAGCGGGCCGACGAGGGCGTTCTCGACCGCGGTCGCGAGGCCATGGCCGTGAAGGAAGACCAGGTTCCAGACCTCGACCGGGACCAGCACGGCGATGAAGCCGGCGACGACGTAGCCGATCACCAGCTCGCGCCGGATCATGTTCAGGTCCGCCATCGTGTAGGCGGCTGCGTCGGACCAGCCGGCCGCCGAGCGGATGCGCCGGAGCAGCGGGCGGCTGTCCCCCTCCCCCTCGGGTCCGTGATGGTGGTGGTGGTCGTCGTCACCGGCCGACGCCAGGCGCCGGCGGGCGGCCTCGACGAGCCGGGGCCGGAAGACGAAGCGGGCGAGGATCGCGAACAGGGCGATCATGATGATCCCGCCCACGTACTCGGCGACCGCGAACTGCCAGCCGATCAGGATCCAGAGCACGAGGCCGAGCTCGATGACCAGGTTGGTCGAGGCGAGCATGAAGACGATCGCGGCGGTGAAGTCGGCCCCCCGCTGGAAGAGGGACTTGGCGAGCGCGCTGGCCGCGTAGGAACAGGAGCTGGAGGCGGCACCGAACGCCGCGGCCAGGCTCAGGTGGCGCAGCCGGTGGCCGCCGAGCGCCCTCTGCAGCTCGGAGCGGGACACGAACGCCTGAACCGCGCCGGAGAGGCCGAAGCCGAGGATCAGCGGCCAGAGCGTGTCCCAGAACATGAAGAAGGCCATGCGCAGCCCGTCGGCCGCGTCGCGCAGCAGTTCGATCGCCATCGACATCCGTCCTCGAGCCTCAGGCCCGTGCGAAGCGCCCGACGGCCTTGACCAGCTCGTCGACCCGGTCGCCGTGGTCGTGCCGGCTGGCATCGGTCACGCAGTTCTTGATGTGATCCTCGAGGAGGAGCAGCCCGACCCGGTCGATCGCGACCTTGATCGCGTTGATCTGGGTGAGGACGTCGATGCAGTACTTGTCCTCGTCGACCATTCGGGCAACCCCGCGGACCTGCCCCTCGATTCGACGCAGGCGCGCCAGGAGCGCCTCCTTGTCCTTCTCGTATCCGGGCGTCATGGCCCCCATGATACCCATAGGGGGTATGGGTATGCGCCAGCCGGACGCTTTCAGTGTGCCGCCCTGATCCGCTCATAGAGGCGAAGCGCGCCCTCGACACCGTTGGGCGAGATCAGAGAGAGGAGCCCATCGACGGAGAACCGGGCGGGGCCAGCGGCGCCGCCTAGTATCGCCGATTCCCAGCGGCGGACCACCTGGTCGAGGTTGGCCGCAGCCGCCACCGCGTCGGCCAGATCGGCGCCATCGAGCATGGCCAGGTTGGCTCCGACTCCGAGCGGCGGCATCAGATGGGCGGCGTCGCCGAGGAGGGTGATGCCCGCCACATGTTCCCAGGAGTGCCCGACGGGCAGGGTCATGATCGGGCGGTTGACGAAGCCCGAGTCGGCGCTGCGGACGAGGTCGAGCAGACGGTCGTCCCAGCCCTCGAACGCGGCGAGGAGATGGGCCCGCACGGCGGCGCGGTCGTCGAGATCCACACCGGCGGCGACCAACCAGTCCCGAGGCACGCGAAAGCCAGCGCTGACGCGCACGCGCCCCCCGCCGCATCGCTGGGCGATGAGCGCTCGGTTCTCGCCATAGGCGGACATGGTCCCCTGGCCGACCAGGCGGCCGACATCCGGATGACGGGAGTCGACGTCATCGAACTCGAACTCGACGAAGCTGCATCCGGCGTAGGCGGGCACGACCGGCGACAGAGCACGGCGGACCCTCGACCAGGCGCCGTCGGCGCCGACGACGAGATCGAAGGCTTGAGCGGAGCCGTCGCTCAGGACGAGCCTGCGCCACCACCGGAGACGGCCTCGACCCGGTCCACCCCGCTCCCCCAGCGGACCGTCCCCGGCGCCAGCGGCTCCAGCATCAGCCGGCGCAGCTCGCCTCGGTCGATCTCGGGATTGGCCTCTTCCTCGGGGGCCGGAAGCCTGTGCCGGACCACCCTGGCCGCCGGATCGAGGATCCGCGACTCCTGGCCCTCGGGACGGGCCACGGCTCGGAAGCGCTCGAGAAGACCGGCCCGCTCGAGGGCGAGCTGGCCCAGGCCGGCGTGCATGTCCAGGGTTCCGCCCTGGGCGCGCGCGCCGGGTCCCGCCTCGCGCTCGAACACGACGGCCGGACATCCCCGTGCCTGAAGCACGCCGGCCAGCGACAGTCCACCGACTCCGGCGCCGACGACAGCGATGCGTGAACCGCTCGTCGAATCCGTTCCTCCTTGAGGGTGATGGGGCATCGATACGACGTATCGTGTCAATACACCGTATCGAAAGATGCGACGTATGTCGTTGAGGTGGAGCATGTACACATGACGACGGCAGGCGGAGGGGATGAGGAGATGCTGGTGTGGGAGCGTCCGGAGCCACTCCGCAAACCGGCGGCGAGCCCGCTCAGCCGCGAGCGGATCGTCGCGGCGGCGGTCGGGCTGGCCGATCGGGAGGGGCTGGAATCGGTCTCGCTCCGCCGTGTGGCGGCGGCGCTCGAGGCCGGCCCGATGCGACTCTACGGCTACCTCTCCACCAAGGAGGAACTGCTCGACCTGATGGTCGACTCCGTCCACGCCGAGATCGTGCCCGAGGCGGCCGGCGACGGCTGGAGAGAGACGCTTCGGGACCTGGCCCTGCGCACCCGCCGTGCCGCGCTGCGGCACCCGTGGCTTGCCGATCTGCTCGGCCGCCGCCCGCACCTCGGCCCGAACGCCCTCGCCCGTGTCGAGGCGTGTCTGGCCGTGCTCGGTCGGAGTGACGGGTTCGCCCGGCCCGGGGCCGCCGGCCAGGCACTGGCCACCGTCGACGCCTACGTGATCGGCGCGATCAGACGGGAGACGGCCGAGCTCCGTGCGCGGGTCGCCACCGGCATGGACAATGAGGCCTGGCAGCCGGCGTCCGGGCCCTACCTGACTCGGGTACTGGCCACGGGCCGCTATCCGGCGCTGGCCGCCGCGGTCGAGGCCGACCCGTCGGTCGATCCAGGGGCGATGTTCGAGTCGGGTCTGGAGTGTGTCTTGGATGGACTCGCCCTGCATCACCGCCGAGCCGATGGCGGGGGTGGCGGTCACGGATGAGCCCGCGCACGGTGTGCACGGGCGGGGCGGCCGGAGATACGATCGACATCGTGTCCAAGGACGACAGCGACGAGCGTTTGGAGGCCTGGCTGCTGGAGTTGGAGAACCAGGATCTCGCCGACCGCCGCGCGGAGCTGAGCGGCGACCGGTGGCTCTCCCTGATCCACGATCCGCGGGCGTCTTCCGTCTACATCTTCAGGCATGGGATGGACGAAACCGAGGGCGCTGCAGTACCGGCGGACGCCGAGATCTGGGAGTTCGACTCCTTCGAGCGGGCCGAGCGAGCCTACGCGGCCTTGCTCGGGGAAGCCGCCGCCGCCGGCGAGCTGGTGGACCCGGAGTCCGAGGCCGAGGAGTTGGGCGACGTCGAGACGGACGGGCTCAACGCCGAGGAACTCCATGCCGACACCGACGACCTCGATGACGAGGAGGAGACGCAGGACGTCGATGCGCTGCTGGAACAGGAGGACATCACTGGGGGCGAGCCGGACTGAGTCCGAACCGGTAAGTAGCCGGTGCGTAACAGTCTGGCTGTCAGTCGTTGGCCGTCATTACTCCTCCTTCCTCCGATCGCTTACCCTCCGCCTCCGTGGGCGGGCTAGGGAAATGACGGATCCCTTCCGGAGGTGGCCTCTGCGTGCCCTCCGGGGTTGCTCTGGATGGACCCCCAGAACATGGCCGGGCTCGCTCGTAACGAACCCGGCTATCCCGCCGAGTGGCCCCTCGTCGCCTGGATCGTCAAGGCTCAGGCCGGCTGGGCCTGCGAGCACTGCGGCCGAGCTCTTCCCCCTGGCGGCGGCCGCCGCGGCCGCGTTCTCGGCGTCCATCACCTCGACGGCGATGTCCACAACCTCACATCCTGGAACCTGGTTGCCCTCTGCATCCGGTGCCACGGCTGGGCCGAACGCCAGCAGCCGTCCGTTGACGACGTCGACCAGGCCTAGCAGCTCTCCCTCGTCGACGACTCCGATCCCCTGCCCGGCTGGCTCCTCGAGCGACGCCAGGACCGCCGGCGATTCCTCCGCCTGGATGGCGACGCGCTGAGAGCCACGGAGAGGCCCGCAAACGCCTCCGGACAGCTCCGTGTCCGCGCCGCGAACGTTCCGCCAGCCTCCGCGCCTGCGGCTGTGGACAGCCGGTGCTCTCTTCCGATCGTCGGCGCCGCTACGTGGACCACGCGCACCAGCAGCGCGCCTACATCGAGCGGCGAGCCGATCAGGTCTCTCTGCTCACCCTTCTCGCTGGGGATCGCTGATCCACTGCAGGGCTGACTGTGATCAGGCAGCACTTGTGCTCGACTTTCGGCGACTTCGACGGCATGGTCAGATGCCAGGACACGTAGATCGCTCTTTACTCATCAAGCTCAGTAGAAGCGCGGACGCCGATGCGGTCGCGTTGACCTGGGGACCGCTGTCTATACCAACCGACACCACGACTGTACCTACACGCGCCTGGATGTCCGTCAAAACGTCCCCCGAAGGTCCATTCGAAATCTGATATGCGAAGGTGTCGTCACCGACAATTGGAACTGTGAGGTCGCTTTCCACGCCATTCCGAGAAGTAGGGTCGGTGTTAGAAGGATTGTTTGCTCGCTGAACGTCCATCCACTTCTCCGCTTCCGCGATCGTTCCGAAGTCCTCTGTCTCCTCGGCAATTCTGAAAACACTGCTCGGATAGCTGGCAAACAATGCTCCGCTGCTCGGAATGAACCCCACTGGGACAGTTCCGGAATAGTGCAGATCGGACCAAGCCTCACTAACGAGTTCCTGAGGTTCACCGCTGTAAAGTCCAGTCCACAAGAAGGTCCTCTGCGATAGCCCCACAAATGACTGGTAATTCGCGTCACCGTTCCCCAACAACCCGAGCGTTGGGCTGGCGCCCTCATTCCATTGGGTGAGATCGGGAGCCTGGGTAAGAGTGGAAGCCATCTCGCTCGCGGTGAGGAGACCGCCGGTTTGTGCTGCGCAGGCCACGACCGCCGGACTGGGGCTCGGCATCGGGACGGCCGCTGCCGCCTGGGTCGCGACCGGGCCGCACCCGGCAATAACGAGGGCAATAAACCCGAGCAGAAGCAGCGGGCGACTCATTTCAACAGCCCCCATTGGACCACGGTCAATCGCTCCGTGCCGGCACCGGCCAACTGTGTGCGCATGGGCAGGGCCACCAGGGCGAAGAGGAGCGGCCCTAGCAGCGGCGAGAGCAGAAGCCCGACGCTCTTCTGCATCCAGTTGTTGTAGCCGAGACCGGCCTGAGTGCCTTACCCGCTTCGGTCGCTTCCGGACTCGGCCTCGCCGGGATGGCAAGATCTTGCAGGTGAGCACCGCGGTCGGAATCATCCTGATGACGTTCGGGTCGGCGCAGAGCGCCGACGAGGTCGAGCCCTACCTTCGCAGCGTGCGCGGGGGAGGCGACCCCGATCCGCAGCTGGTCGAGGAGTTCCGGCGCCGCTACGAATTGGTCGGCTGGTCGCCCCTCGTCGAGATCACCAGGGCCCAGAGCGTCGCCCTGCAGAACCTGCTGTACGCCGAGGACGGCCCCGGTCATGCCGTTGAGGTGGGCATGCTCCACTCGCACCCGACGATCGATGAGGCGCTCAGCCGTCTCCACGGCAAAGGTGTCGAGGTGGTCGTGGGGATCATCCTCTCCCCGCAGTACTCACCGATCATCATGGGCCGCTACGGCCGGGCGCTGAGCGCCGCAGCGCAACGCATCATGCCGGAAACCGAGATCCGGATCGCCGGTCCCTGGCATCGGACCACCGAGTTCATCCAGGTCGTCGCCGACAACGTACACGCGGCGCTGGCCCGGACCTCCCGGCCGGACCTGGTCCCCGTCATCCTCACCGCCCACAGCCTGCCCGAGGCGGTGGTGAAGCGTGACCCCGGCTACATCGACCAGATCATGGAGACGGTCGGCCTCATCGCCGACCGCGCCGGACTGCCGCGGGACCGCTGGCAATTCGCGTATCAGAGCGCGGGTCACACCCCGGAGGAGTGGCTCAAGCCCGACCTCAAGGACCTCCTCCCCGGTATCCGGGCCGAGGGCCACGAGGAGGTGCTCGTCGTCCCTGTCCAGTTCCTCGCCGACCACCTCGAGATCCTCTACGACATCGACATCGCCGCTCGGGAGGAGGCCGAGGAGGCGGGGCTGCGCTTCCACCGGATCGAGCTGCCCAACACCTCCCCCACCTTCATCCGCGCCCTCGCCGAGGTCGCCCGACGCGAGGAGAGGGCAAGGCAGGCCGCCGCCTCCTGACCGATCCACTCTCCGCCGTCACCGACGCCCAGCATGCGAGAAGACTTGCTCGCGAGTAGCTTTCTCCCCCCCAGACCGTGTCTCAAAATAGGGCGACTTCCACGGTGCTGCGGCACCGGAAGGCGGCCGGCGCCGGACATCCGCGCGTTCCTTGCCGCCTACCGTCGGCGCTCGATCTCATCGAGGCCGGGGTTGAACTGCCCGCACGAGGACATCGTGACCTGCCCGAACCACCGGCCCCCAGCCCGAGAGCTGGCGGAGGTTCGGGATTCGATGTAGACCGCCGCCACGGCGATCCGGCCTCGGTTCGCCCAGGCCGTGGGTCTCTATCCTCGCGCCCGGGGGAACCGCAGCGACTCCAGGTCGGCCCTTTCGACCGCATCGGGACGTTGACGGCGCTTGCGAGATCCGCCATCAACGACTGGCCGACCAGCCGTCGCGACACGCCTGGGGCGCCGGTCAGACGGGCTCGACGACGTCGAAGAGCTCGGGGTCCTCGGCCAGCGCCTCCTCGACCTTGGCGTTGCCGGCCACGGTGGCGATGACGCCGGGCTGGTTCCGGAGGTACTTCGCGCTGACCTCGCGGATCTGTTCGACGGTGACGCCGAGGACACGCTCGCGGTGCGCGAGCCGGAGCTCGGGATCGAGCCCGGCGATGCGGCGGACGAACGCGCTCCTGCCACGCGAGTCGGGCGAGTCGGTGGGGTCGAGCTGCCGCCACACCGAGCGGATGGCGCCCTGCAGGTCCTCGTCCTCGACCGGCCCCTCGCAGAGCCGGATGATGGCCTCGTCGAAGATCCGGAAGGTGCGGACGATGTGGGGGTCGCGGTAGCTGTTGAACCAGAAGCTGGAGCCGAGGCCGCTGGCGTCGGCGTGGGCGCCGTAGGCTCCCCCGCGCTCCCGCAGCTCGCGCCAGAGGAAGGTCGACCGGGAGAGGTGCGCGGCGACCTGCAGCGGCGCCGCGTCCGGGTCCTCGTACCCAGGCCCGACGAAGGCCCGTGCGTTGTAGGCGACGGGGACGGTCGCGGTGCGCGCCACGGCCCGGCCCGGAAGCGGCTCGGGCAGCGGCAGGTCGGCGGCGCCGACGCCGGCGGGAAGAGCGCCCAGAACCTCCTCCAGCCGCCTGGCGATCTCCTCGATCGCGCCCTCCTCGCAGGTCACGCAGACGCAGAGGTGGTCGCGGGAGAAGAGGGCTCGGTGGAGCTCCCCGAGCCGGACCGAGGCTCCCTCCGCTCCGCCCGTCTCGGCGGCGGCGCGCAGCCGGGCCAGCGCACCCAGCCCGGACAGCCGGTCGCGGAGCGCCTGGCCGCCGTCCTGGCGGGCGCGGGCCTGGCCCATGGCCAGGGCCGAGCCGGCAGGAGCGATCCTCGCCTCCATACGTGTCCGCTGCTCGGCCAGCACCTGGGCGACCCGGGCCGGCTCGAACACGGCGCTGGCCATGATGTCGCCGATGATCCCGAGGAGCTGACCCTGCTTGCGGGCCAGCGCCTTGCCGCCGATCGTGAGCCAGCGGAGGCTGCCCATGGGGTCGAGGATGGGCTGCACGTCGGCCCCGGCCCCGACGCCTCCGGTGTCGCGGGCGATACGGCGGGCGAGGGCGATGTGGTCCTGGCCGGCGACCCCGGTCTGGGTCAGGATCGCGGAGAAGAGGCGTAGGTCGTCGATCAGCGCCTCGGGCAGGGCGGCGAAGTCGCAGTGGACGTCGAAGTAGGTGACGCCCGCCGTCGGCTGGGGATAGAACGAGACCGGCACCCCGGCCACGACCCGCTGCACCCAGGCCGGCTCCCTCACCTCGGGCCGCACCGCGCGGAGGTCGAGGATGGGGAGGCAGGAGGGATCCGGCGCCTCGCCCTGGAGCGCGGCGAACTCGACGCCGCGGGCGACGATGGCGCGGGTCGCGGTCTCGTCCAGGGAGACCTCGATCGCCTTGAGGCGCTCGCGCTCGTCATCGTCCTGCCGACGCTCGAGGTCGGGATCGGGATCGAGCACGATCAGCGCCCGGTGCGGGTTGTCCAGCAGCTCGGTCGAGATCAGCGACTCCAGGTACCCGTCCTGGCGGCGGGCCTCGGCCATGGCGGCCAGGTCGGGCCCCGGGTCGAGCTCGCTGAAGGGGTCGCCGCCATAGGCCATCACCGCCGAGAACATGCTCACCAGCCGAATCCCGTAGGGCACGCCGACGTTGGACCGCTCCCTGACCTGGAACTCGAGCCGGTCGACGGCTCCGTCCACCAGCTCCGGGTCGAGGCCCTCCTCGGCGATCCGCTTCAGCGAGGCCCGGACCAGCTCGTCGACCTCCCCCTCCCGACCCCGGGGCACGTCCTTGAGGCCGGCGCCGAACACCGGCTCCGGGTACCAGCTCTGGAAGCCGGTCCCGTCGGCCAGCGCCGAGCCCAGGCCGGAGTCGATGAGCGCGCGGCGCAGCGGCGCCGCCTGACCCACCAGCAGCGCCTCGGTGAGCACCTGCAGGGCGAGCATCCGGGCGGACTCGTCGATGCGCGCCCTGGTGACCCAGCCGACCAGCGCCTGACCCTTGGCGTCGCCGTCGGGGACGGCCAGGGGCACGCTGAGCCGCCGCGGGCTCTGGAAGCGGTCGACGTCGGGCACCGACGTGTCCACCTCGAGACGGTCGAAGTGGCGCAGGGCGAGCTCCTCGACCCGCGCCGCCAGCTCCGCCAGCGGGACGCGCCCGGCGGAGAAGAAGCGCGCGTTGGAGGGGTGGTAGTGCTCCTCGTGGAAGGCCCTCAGCTGCTCCAGGGTGAGGTCGGGGATGTGCTCGGGGCTGCCGCCCGAGTTCTCGGCGAAGGTGGTGCCGGGGAAGAGCGCCCGACCGGTGGCCCTGCCCATGAGCGCGCCCGGCGCGGCCATCGCCCCCTTCATCTCGTTGTAGACGACGCCCTTCCAGCGGAGGCCGGACCTGGGGTCGGAGGCCTCGGCGAACTCCAGACGCCAGCCCTCCTGGTCGAAGGCGTCCTCGGTCAGGAGCGGGAAGAAGACCGCGTCGAGATAGACCGAGGTCAAGTTCCAGAAGTCCTCGCGGTTGCGCGAGGCGACCGGGTAGACGGTCCAGGCCGGAGCCGTCATCGCGTTCAGGAAGGTCGAGAGCGAGCGCGAGGCGAGGGCCGGGAGGAGGCGCGTTGGGTATCGCCGTGACCCGGCGAAGATCATGTGCTCGAGGATGTGGGCGACGCCGGTCGAGTCCCGGGGCACGGTCGGGAAGAGCACGGCGAAGGTGTCGTTGTCGTCGTCCCACTCGAAGTGGACGTGAGCGGCGCCGGTGCGCTCGTGGGTGAGCTCCCAGAGGCGACCGCCGCCGGGCACGTCCCGCACCCGTTCCACCGTGTAGCCCGCGATCTCGTCCACGCTTCTCCTCCTCTGGCGCCTCAGCAGGCGTCGAAGCCCTGGCTCAGGACCAGGCTGTTGTCACCGTAGAGCGAGACCGGCCCGTGTCCCTTCGGCACCACCGCGTAGCGGAGCATCACCGAGTCGACCTCGATCTTGTTCCAGCGGCCGGGAGGAAAGTAGACGGGCATCTTGCCATCGTCGTCGTTGTAGCAGTTGCCCTGGCCCGCGTGCAGGTGCGAGTGCCAGAGGACCTCGAAGATGACCAGGGCGCCGCCGCCGGCGCGGGGCAGTACAAACTCCGGGTAGGACGCCTTCGAGTAGGTGTAGTAGACGTGCTTCTGGGGGCTCAGGTCCGGGGTCAGGCCGGTGGTCTGGTCACCCGGGGCGAAGAGCTGCTGGTTCTGGCGGCCGGCGCTTCGCAGGAACGTCATGTACTCGCCGGGCAGCGCCGAGGGCGACTGGGCAAGGGGCCCTGGGGACCCCGTCACGTAGCCCTGCTGATCCTCGGCGAAGGGTCCCAGCGAGGCGTCGTTGATGGTCGTCTCCGAGAAGTCGCGCCACCGAGCAGTTGCGCTCTGGCGCACAAAGACCAGGAAGTCCAGCTCCTGCTGCTGGGTGACCGCACCGGTGCTCTGATCGATGACGTGGTCCTCGACGCCGGCCAGGAACCACTGCGGGTACCGGGCCTGACTGGGCACCACCACCTCCAGCTGCTCGATCGGGTTGGACGCCTTCTGGAAGGGTCGGTGGATCTGCCGCTGGATAGCGTCGGCGGTGCTGCTGATGGCCAGCTCGGGCCCGTCGTCCAGGCTCTCGTAGACCCCACAGCTGAGGGTCTGGAGCTTCTGGCCGGCGGCGTCGGTGGCATCCCACCACTGATGGACGACCGCCTCCGCCTCGGCGCTGGTCAGCTGAGCGGAGGGCGCCGAGGAGGGACGCCACGGCGCCGAGCAGCTGGCCCTCGCCGCCGGCGAGGAGGACGGCGCGGCGAACGGTACCGAGCAGCCCGCCACCAGCAGTGAGACCGCGGCGGCAAGCAGGACGGGGACCGGTGGACGGCGCATGGTCCGCCCACCATAGCCAACGCAAAGGCCCGCGTGCAGTCCGGGCACCGGGGCGGCCCGGCGCGGATCGGCGGGCGAAGCGCGAGGTCGAGATGATGGCCGATGGGGCTGGATCCCGGTCGCCGACCGGCGGGCATGGCCGCCTCGAGCAGCGAGGACAGGCCTCCCCTCGGCATCGAGCTCACGGGCCTGCCGCTGTTGCTGACCGTCTCGTCGCCCGGCTGCGCTCGCTCCACCGGAACGGCCGACTGATAGACCGGGAGGAGGCGCCCTCCGGACGGCGGCCGCTCAGGCGAGCGCTGCCGCCACCGCCGCCCACGCCGCCCGGTGGGCCTCGGCGCTGTCCTGCCGGGTGAAGCGCGCGCAGACCATCGCCGGCGTCCCGGCCAGGGCCCGGGCGAGCGTCCCGGCCAGGTCGGCCGGCGACTCGACCAGGTGGAAGGGCAGGTCGTAGAGCCGCGCCACGTCCTCCAGGCGCAGTCCCAACGGCGTCCCGAAGAGCTCCTCGAAAACGTCGCCGTGCCGGGCCTGGGGGAGGCCGTGGAAGATCCCGCCGCCGTTGTTGTCGAGGACCACGATCAGGGGGGCGAGGCGGTGGCGTCCGATCGCCCAGAGGCCGTTCATGTCGTGATACAGGCTGAGGTCGCCGAGCAGCACCGCCCCGAGCCGGGATCCGCCGGCGGCGGCGCCCATGGCGGTGGAGACGACGCCGTCGATGCCGCTCGCCCCGCGGTTGCCGGAGAGGTGGACGTCACCCGAGGTCGCCGGCCAGAAGGCATCGACGTCGCGGATGGGCATGCTCGAGCCGACCAGCAGCCGCGCATCGCGAGGAAGGGCGTCGGCCAGCGCCCGGACGACGTGCCCCTCGTGGAGGGACGCCGACTCGAGGGCCGCGGCCAGGGCCGCCTGGGCGGCACGGTCGGCCAGCTCCCAGTCCGCCAGCCAGGACCCGGCCCCCGGACCCTCGAGGCGGGAGGCGAGGGCATCGAGCAGGAGCGCTGGATCGCAGCGGAGGATCTGCTCGGCGAGCAGCTCGGGGTCGCGCCAGCCGCCACCCGGATCGACCTCGATCATGGGCGTCCCGGCGCTCCCCAGGAACTCGCCGACCGCCTTCGAGGTCGGCACCCCGCCAAGTCGCAGGACCAGGTCCGGCCGGTGCCCCTGGGCCCAGGGCGCGACCCGCAGCATGGCGTCGTAGGCGGCGATCAGCCCGGGAAGGCCCCGGCGCCGCAGCTGCGACGTCGGCTCCGCCAGCAACGGCGCCCCGAGCACCCGCTGCAGCCGCTCCAGCGCGGACAGGCACCGCTCCCCGTCCTCCAGCCCGCCGGCCACGACCAGCGGCCGCCGGGCGGCCGCCAGCTCGAGGGCCAGCCGGTCGACATCCGCCTCGTCCGGGAGCGGCCGGGAGGCGACGACGCGAAGGGGAGGGCCGAGCGCGGGCAGCGGCTCGGGAACGGTGCCGGGCGGTGGCGTCAACGGCTCGCGGAAGGGGAGGTTGAGGTGCACCGGGCCCGGCGCGGGACCCGTCGCCTCGGCCACCGCGCGCGCCGCCAGACGGCGCCAGAAGCGGCCGCCGTCACGCGGCTCCTCGGGCGGGCCGGGATCGAAGTACCAGCGCACCGCGCTCCCGTAGAGCCGCGCCTGATCGATGACCTGGTTGGCCCCGACCTCGCGCAGCTCGGGCGGCCGGTCGGCGGTGAGGACGATCAGCGGCACCCGGGAGTGGTGGGCCTCGATGACCGCCGCGTGGAACTCGGCGGAGGCGGTGCCGGAGGTGCAGAGCAGCGCCACCGGCCGCCCCTCGGTCCTGGCCAGCCCGAGCGCGAAGAAGCTCGCGCAGCGCTCGTCCAGGTGGACGAGGACGCGGAGCCGGGGATGGCGGGCGAAGGCCATCGCCAGCGGCGCCGACCGCGAGCCGGGGGCGACGCAGATCGCCGTCACCCCGCAGCGGGAGAGCTCGTCGGCGAAGGTGGCGGCGAAGGCCTGGGTAGGCTGGTCAGCCATGCTGCATCACCTCCTGCGCGGGCGGGGCGACATGGTCACGCTCCTCCACGGCTTCACCCAGCGCGGAGCCAGCTGGGACGAGGTGGTGTCGCTGCTCCCGTCCCGCTGGTCCTTCCTCACCCCCGACCTCCCCGGCCATGGCCAGAGCGGCGACGAGGGTGCGACCATGGAGGAGACCGCCGCCGCTCTGGTCGACCTCTGGGACCGGCTCGGCGTCGCCCGCACCCATCTGGCCGGCTATTCGCTCGGCGGCCGCCTCGCCCTCTACACCGCCGCGCTCCATCCCGACCGGATCAGATCCCTGGTCACGATCGGCGCCCACGCCGGCTTCACCGGCGAGGTCAGGACGCGCCGTGCCGAGGAGGACCGGCGGCTGGCCGAGGAGATCGAGCGGAGGGGCGTCGAGTGGTTCGCCGAGGACTGGGGCCGGCGCCCGCTGTTCGCCGGCCTCGCGCGCCGCGGTCCAGCCTACCTGGAGGACGTCCGGGCCCGGCGCGGCGCCAACCGGGCCAGCGGCCTGGCGGCCTCGCTGCGGGGCATGGGCGGCGGCGCCACCGAGCCCTTCTGGAACCGGCTGGACCGCATCTCCGCCCCCACGCTGCTCGTCGCCGGGGCCGAGGACGAGCGCTACGTGGCCATGGCCGGACGGCTCGCCGAGCACATTCCCGGCGCCGGAACCGCGATCGTGCCCGACTCCTCGCACGTCGTCCACATGGAGCAGCCCGGCGCCTTCGCCCAGCTCCTGGCCCGCCACCTACAGGACCATGCCTAGCGCCCAGAGCAGGGCGAACCAGACCTCGATCGCGGCCGCTCGGCGCAGGGCGGCGATCAGGGGCCGGGGCTCCGAGCTGCGGCAGATCCGCCAGACCTGGACCATCATCGGCGCCGTGACCAGGGGCAGGATGGCGAACGCGGGCATGCCCGCATAGGCGATGGCGAGCACGGGCAGGAGCAGGGCGAGGGAGAACTCGGCCAGGATCAGCATCCGGGTCACCGGCGCGCCCAGGCGGACGGCCAGGGTCATCTTCCGGGCCTGGCGGTCGGTCCTGATGTCGCGGAGGTTGTTGATGGTCAGGACGGCGCAGGCGAGAAGGCCCATCGTCGCCCCCAGCAGCCAGGCCGCGGGCGAGGCCGTACGCTCGATCACCCAGACCGTGCCCACCGTGGCGAAGAGCCCGAAGAAGAGGAAGACAAAGACCTCGCCGAGCCCGATGTAGCCGTAGGGCCGGGGGCCGCCGGTGTAGAGCCACCCGGCGAGGACGGCCAGGATCCCGATCGGGACCAGCCACCAGTCGGTGGTGAGGGCCAGGGCGAGGCCGATCAGCCCGGCGAGGCCGAAGCAGGCGATCGCCGCCAGCCGGACCTGACCGGGCGGGACCACGCCCGACGCCGCCGCCCGCAGCGGGCCGACCCGGGACGGGGTGTCGGCCCCCCGCTTGAAGTCGGAGTAGTCGTTGGCGAAGTTGACGCCGAACTGCATCGCGATCGCCACCGCCAGCGCCCCGATCGCGGCCAGCGGCCGGTAGGCGCCATCGTGGACGGTCAGCGCGACCGCCGCCAGCACCGGCGAGACCGAGGCGGCCAGGGTCGGCGGGCGCGACGCCGAGATCCAGACTCGAAGGCGGGTCGGAGGCCCGGCGGCGCGGTGCGGCATCGCTCTCAGGGCCGCTTCGGGAAGCGGGAGAAGTCGGGCTGGCGGCGTCCCACGTAGGCGTCGCGTCCCTCCTGGGCCTCCTCGCTGAGATAGAAGAGCAGCGTGGCGTCGCCGGCCAGCTGCTGGATCCCGGCGAGGCCGTCGTCGGCGGCATTCATGCTGGCCTTGATCATGCGCAGGGCGAGCGGGCTGTGCTCGAGCATCCTCGCCGCCACCGCCACCGTCTCCTCCTCCAGCCGGTCGAGGGGGACGACCCGGTTGACCAGGCCCATGTCCAGCGCCTGCTGGGCGTCGTACTGCTCGCACAGGAACCAGATCTCGCGCGCCTTCTTCTGCCCGACGCTGCGGGCCAGCAGCCCCGACCCGTAGCCGCCGTCGAAGCTCCCGACCTTGGGCCCGGTCTGGCCGAAGCGGGCGTTGTCGGCGGCGATGGTCATGTCGCAGACGACATGGAGAACGTGGCCGCCGCCGATGGCGTAGCCGGCGACCATCGCGATCACCGGCTTGGGCAGGCGCCGAATCTGGATCTGCAGGTCGAGGACGTTGAGCCGGCCGACGCCGTGGACGTCGCGGTAGCCGTCGTCGCCGCGGATCTTCTGATCCCCGCCCGAGCAGAAGGCCTGGGTGCCCGCGCCGGTCAGGATCACCACCCCCACCCGCGGGTCGTCCCTGGCCGCCTCGAAGGCGCGGCCCAGCTCGAACACCGTGGTCGGGCGGAAGGCGTTGCGCACCTCCGGCCGGTTGATCGTGATCTTGGCGACCAGGCCCGAGCCTGGGCCACCCTCGGCCCTGACCTCGAGCGTCTCGTAAAGGATGTCCTCGTACGAGCCCGCAGCCACCCAACTCGTCGAGTCGACACTCCTTGAGTCCATACTCACATCATCCTACCCGCGCCCCTGTAGGCTGGTGGCGTGAGCGACGATCCGCTGCGGCAGGTCGCGGTCCGCTTCGGCCCCCGGCGGGCGCTGATCGACCGCGGCGAGGGCTTCTGGGTGAGCTGGTTCAGCCTGGACGACCTGGCCCAGACCTGGACCGCCACCTTTCGCCGCAGGGGGCTTCAGCCCGGCGAGCGAGTGGCCGTGGCCGAGCCTGCCGGGGTGCGCTTCGCCGCCCTCCTCTTCGCCTGCATCCGCACCGGAGCGGCGCTGGTCCCGCTCGACCCCCGCGCCCCGGCCACCGTCATCGAGCGCGTGCTGGCCGACTCCCGGCCCCGCCTGATCATCCGCGACGGTGAGATCGAGGATCTCTCCGATCCCGCGTCCGGCTCGGAGGGCGATGCCTGCGTCCTCTACACCTCGGGCACCACGGGCATCCCCAAGGGCGTCCGCCTGACCCTCGACAACCTCCTCGCCTCGGCTCGCGGCTGCCGGGAGCAGCTGGGCTCCGGCTCCGACGACCGCTGGCTCCTCTGCCTCTCGCCACACCACGTCGGCGGGCTGGCCATCTTCCTGCGGGCGGCCGACGCCAACCAGCCGATGATCACCCTCGACAGCTTCCGCGAGGAGGAGGTGCTGAGGGCCGTCGCCGACGAGCACGTGACGCTCCTCTCAGTGGTCCCGACCATGCTCAGCCGCCTGCTCCGGGCGGGGGGCGCCGAGGCGCTGAGCGGCCTGCGCGCGATCCTCGTCGGAGGGGCACCGGCCTCGGCCGAGCACGTCCGGGAGTGGGACCGGATGGGCCTCCCCGTCTGCCCCACCTACGGCCTGACCGAGACCTGCTCGCAGGTGGCGACCATTCCCCCGGGACGCGCCGGCGAGCTGGCCGGAACCGCCGGCTTGGTCGGCCCCCACGCCCGGGTCGAGCTGGACCCCGCCCCCGAGTTCGGGGCCGGTGTCGGCGAGATCGTCGTCAGCGGTCCCGCGGTCTCGCCCGGCTACCTCAACCCCGAGATCCGGCCCGCGCCAGGCCCGGAGGGCTTCCACACCGGGGACCTGGGACGCCTCGACGACGGCGTCCTGACCGTGATCGGCAGGCGCGACGACGGCATCGTCACCGGCGGCGAGAGCGTGCAGCCGGAGGAGGTGGAGGCGGTGCTGCGCCGGCACCCGGCGGTCGTCGACGTCGCCGTCGCCGGTCGTCCCGACCCGGAGTGGGGCGAGGTCGTGTGCGCCTGGGTGGTGACCGGGTCGCCGCTGGCCGAGTCGGAGCTCGACTCCTTCTGCCGCGAGCACCTCACGGGGCCCAAGATCCCCCGCCGCTGGACGCGGGTCGAGGAGCTGCCCCGCAGCGCCGGCGGCAAGCTGCTGCGCCGGAGTCTCTGAGCGGCGGCGCGCCTCGGGCGGTCTGGATCGGCGGCGCGCTGGTCGCCATCGCCGCCATCGCCGCCGGTTCGGTCCTCCTCCTTCACCGTCGCCCCCGGGCGGGCGCCAGCGCCGCCTGCTCGCCAGGCCTCGAGGGCCGAGACGGCCACTGGTCGCCGCCGGAGTCGTCATGTGCCGTGGGGTGACCGCCGACGAGACCGCGCTGGTGCTGGCGGTGATCGTGGCCCTGAACGTCCACCTCCTGATCCAGACCTTCCGCGTCAACCTCCCCATCTGACGCGCCCGGCGGCCGCCACCCTCCCGTATCGTGGTCGGCGTCGCCGTCGGCGTCAGGAGGGAGAGACATGGCCAGCTATCGAATCGGGATCGCCGGAGTCGTCCACGGCCACGTGACCGCCCACCTGCGCCAGTGGGCCGAGCTGGAGGCGGCGCAGGTCGTCGCCGTGGGCGACTCCGACGCGGCCGAGCGACGCCGGATCGTGGAGGGCTTCGAGCTGGGCGGCGCCGCTCAGTACGACTCGATCGAGGCCATGCTCGAGACCGAGGAGCTGGACGTGGTCAGCGTCTGCACCGACACCGTCGGCCACGCCGACGTGGTCGAGGCGGCGGCGGCCCGCGGCGTCCACGCCATCGTCGAGAAGCCGCTGGCCGTCTCCCTTGGCGACGCCGACCGCATGTACGCCGCCGCCGGCAAGCACGGCGTGCAGGTGCTGACCACCTACCCGACCCGCTGGCCGCAGGGGCCGTTCCAGCGCGCCGTCACCCTGGCCAGGAGCGGCGCGCTCGGTCGCGTCTACGAGGTCGACCACCGCGCCGGCGGACCGAAGCCACGGGCGATCGACGCCGACACCTTCTTCCGCTGGCTCTACGACCCGACGCGGAACGGCGCCGGCGCCTTCGTCGACTACTGCTGCTACGGGGCCGACCTGGCCTGCGAGGTGCTGGGCACGCCGGCCACCGTCTACGCCATCGCCGGGCGCTGGGTCCGCGACGACCTGGTCTCCGACGACAACGCCCGGATCCTCTGCACCTACCCGCGAGGCACGGCCCAGATCGAGGGCACCTGGACCGCGCACGACGCCCATCCGGCGCGCACCCTCCTCGTCGCCGAGGGCGGCACGCTGGTGGTGAGGGCGGGAGCGGTCGTGCTCTACGACTCCGCCCATCCCGAGGGGCGCGAGCTGGACGAGGCCGACCTGCCGGCGGGGACCGGCGACGCCAGCGTTCCCGCCAACCTTCTCCGCAGTCTGGAGGAGGGAGTGCCGGCCGCCGCCTGGACCGGGATCGAGCACCATCGCAACGTGGCCGAGCTGCTCGACGCGGGCCTGCGCTCGGCACGGAGCGGCGCTCCCGTGCACCTCCCGCTGCCGCACCCGACGCTGCCCTGAGGAGGCGGGGTCAGGCCATCCCGGTGAGGTCGGCCACGCTCTGCCAGTACGCCAGGCGTTCGTTGTAGCGGCGCTCGCTGTCGAGCAGCATGGGCAGGTCAGCATCGCCCAGGGGATCGGATGTGGGGGGCGCGCTGCGCTCCCCCGTCTCCCGTATCAGGGCGATCGCGAAGGCCTGGGCCTTGAGCAGCTCCTGGTAGACCGCGACCAGCACCCTCGCCACCTCGTCAGGAGGCAGCGAGGCATCCCCTCTGGCCTCCTCGAGGCCTCCATCATCATCCGATCCTGGGTCCGAAGGCATCCCTCTTCGACAGCACTGTAACAGGTGTCGCGACCGCGAGACCTCGGGCCTCAGAGGATCGGCGAGGGCGCGTAACCGGCCGCCTCAGGGTGGCGCGCGACCACCTCCCCGATCTGCCGGACGACCTCCGAGACCTGGTCCTCGGCGGCCCCGACGAAGGTCATCGGATCCGCCGTCACCGACTCGATCGCCGCCCTGGAGAGCCGAAGCCTCGCGTCCCCGGCGAGGCGGTCGACGAGGTCGTTCCGGGTCTCGCCCGGGCCCCGCTGGGCGAGCGCGACCGCCACCGCGTGCTCCTTGATCGCCTCGTGCGCCTGCTCCCGGCCCACGCCCGCCGCGACCGCCCGCATCAGGACCCGGGTGGTGGCCAGGAAGGGCAGGTAGCGGTCGAGCTCCCGGTCGACCACCGCCGGGTAGACGGCGAGCTCGGAGAGCACGGTCAGGAGGGTCTCGAAGAGCCCGTCGGCGGCGAAGAAGGCATCGGGCAGGGCGACCCTGCGCACCACCGAGCAGGAGACGTCCCCCTCGTTCCACTGCGAGCCGGCCAGCTCGCCCGTCATCGAGGCGTAGCCGCGAAGGATGACGGCGAAGCCGTTGATCCGCTCGCAGGAGCGCGAGTTCATCTTGTGGGGCATCGCCGAGGAGCCGACCTGTCCCTCCTGGAAGCCCTCGCTGACCAGCTCCTGGCCGGCCATCAGCCGGATCGTATGGGCCAGCGAGGAGGGCCCGGCGGCGACCTGGACCAGCGCCGAGACGACCTCGAAGTCGAGGGATCGGGGGTAGACCTGGCCGACGCTGGTGAGGATCCGGGCGAAGCCCAGGTGCTCGGCCACGCGCCGCTCCAGCTCGCCCAGCCGCCCGGCGTCGCCGCCGAGCACGTCGAGCTGGTCGGCGGCCGTCCCCACCGGGCCCTTGATCCCGCGCAGCGGGTAGCGCCCGAGGAGCTCCTCCAGCCGGCGGTAGGCGAGCAGCAGCTCCTCGGCGGTCGAGGCCAGGCGCTTGCCCAGCGTCGTCGCCTGGGCGGGGACGTTGTGAGTGCGGCCGACGATGACCAGGCCGGCGTGCTCGGCGGCCAGCCGGGCCAGCGCCGCCAGCGCCGCCACCGCCCGATCGCGGATCAGCGCCAGGGACTCGCGCACCTGGAGCTGCTCGACGTTCTCGGTCAGATCGCGACTGGTCATGCCCCGGTGCACCTGCTCGAAGCCGGCGAGGGCCGAGAACTCGTCG
>DATAXV010000152.1:0-4825 GCA_036272915.1 Candidatus Dormiibacterota bacterium | reverse complement strand
TCCCCATTCCCCTGCAGAACCGTTCGTCCGCGTCGAGATCGATCGCTACGGACGGGGTCCCCTGCTCGCCGCCTGGCGACGGCACGACGATGGGACGGGGAGAAGCAGCCGGCGCGGCCCTGGAGCCACCCTTGGACCCCGGCCGGGGCGACCGCGCTGAACGCGCTCGGACACCAGGTGCCGGTCACCGTTCGGCACGGCGAGGTGCATCTCTGGCTCGGGCTCACGCCCGTCCTCATCGAGTAGGTCGGATCTGGCGCGGCGAGCGAAGCGTCTGCTGTAGGCTCGGTCGCCGCGCCGCCGCCATGACCGAGGGGAGAGCCATGTCATCGATCGAGGAGTTCGAGCTGCCCGATCCCGACTGCGGTCCGTACGGGATCGCGGCCGGGCCGGACGGCGCGCTCTGGTTCACCGAGCTCCGGGGCAACCGCATCGGCCGGATCTCGACCACCGGCGAGGTGCGCGAGTACCCGATCCCGACACCCGCCTCGCAGCCCTGTGTGATCGCGGCCGGCCGGGATGGAGCGCTCTGGTTCTCGGAGAACCGCGGCGACCGGATCGGTCGCATCACCGTGGACGGCGAGATCGCGGAGTTCGAGCTTCCGTGGGCGGGATCAGGCCCCTACGGCATCACCGCCGGCCCCGACGGAGCGGTCTGGTTCACCGAGATCTCCGGCGACCGCGTCGGGCGGATCGACGAGGACGGGTCGATCACCGAGCACCCGCTCCCGGGGGCGGGCCTCTTCCCGTCGTTCATCGCCGCCGGCGCGGATGAAGCCCTCTGGCTCAGCCTGAACCAGGGCGACGGCGTCGCGCGGATGACCGTGGACGGCGCCGTCACCATCTTCGAGCTGCCGGCTCCGGGAGCCGGCCCGGTCGGCCTGGCCGCGGGACCGGACGGTGCGATCTGGTTCGCCGAGATCCAGGCCGGCGCCATCGGCCGGATCACCGTCGACGGGGACATCACCGAATACCCGATCCCGACCGACGCCGCGCGGCCGCACGCGGTGGCCGCCGGCGAGGACGGATGCGTGTGGTTCACCGAATGGGCCGGCAACCGCATCGGCCGGGTGACCTCCTCCTCCGGCACCATCGACGAGTGGGTAATCCCCACTCCGTCCGCCGAGCCGCACGGAATCGCCGCCGGTCCCGACGGCGCCGTGTGGTTCGCGCTCGAGGTGGGACGGATCGGGCGCCTGGCCCGGTGATGCCGGCCTCGTCTATCGCTTCGGCGGCCAGGCGGTCTCGACCTCGGCGCCGTCGACGAGGACCCTGACCGCGTCCCCGTAGAAGCTCAGGTGGCCCCCGATGGCGGCGACGCCGTCGAACGGGTCGTCGTAGGTCCAGGCGACGTCGCCCACGGAGGTCTGGCCGGCGAGGGTGAAGTAGTCGGCCCACCCCTTGTACGGGCAGTGGGTGCGGGTCTCGGTGGGGAGCAGCAGGTCGAGGGCACAGTCGTCCGCGGGGACATACCAGCGATTCGGCAATCCGGTCTCGGAGACGAGCTGGGGCCGGCGGGACTCGGCCAGAAGCCGGTCGCCGGCCAGCACCCGAACCGGCCGGGCGCTCTGCCTGACGTCGACGCGGTGGAACGGATCGCGGAGGTGGCCGTAGACGCGCTCCTCCTCGTCGTACCAGGCGTCCAGCGGAGCCCAGTAGAACGCCGCAAGGGGCTCCAGCCAGGCCGACTCGGGGTTCGGCTCCGGATAGCTCCAGACGACGTTCTCCAGGGTGCGATCGCCGACGGTGGCGGACCAGTAGCTGGCAACGCCCTTGAACGGGCAGGTCGTGTGATGGTCGGTCGGCGTCAGCAGGTCACGGCGGACGTCGCTCCAGGGCACGTAGAGCTGCGGCTGGAGGTTGGATTCGTACAGCAGCTGACCGCGGTCCGTGTCGAGCAGGGTCTCACCACCGAAGGTGGCGCGGACGCGGCGGGGGAACGGATAGAGGAAGAGACGATGCCCTGGGCCGTCGACGGTGTAGTTGACCTCGCGTGGCAGGTGGCTGGCGAGAGGGGCTCCCGGAACGGTGAGGCTCATGCGTCCCATGTTGCCGCATGGTTGCGACGGTCACATGATCGGCGAGATCCCGCCGGCGATGGCGGCTGCCGGGCCACGGGCCGGCTTTGCACCCGCCGGCCCGTGCGATCAGCCGGCTCTCAGCGGCCGTTCAGAGCCTGGACCACCGGTGCCATCTCCTCGAAGAAGGCCGCGTTGACCGAGATGTAGGAGACCCCGAGGGCCTTCCGTCGCCGGCACAGCTCCTCGACCATCTGGTCGGTGCCGCCCCGCAGCATCACCAGCGAATCGTGCTCGATGAGGGCAGCCGCGTCCGCACCGAGGAACCGCTGCGTCCACTCGGGGACCTCGTCCCCGACCACGAAGAGGTTCATCTGCAGCTCGATCTGATCGGCTCGTTCTCCGGCCGCCTCGCGGATCTCGGCGGTCACCCGCGCCACCTCCTCGCGACTGGCCAGCGGAGGCGCGGCGACTGCCACGATGTCCGCCCTGACCGCCGCCAGTGCCCGGGCCCTGGGCCCCGACGCGGCCATCAGGATCGGGGTCCGGTGGCCGTCCCCATCCAGCTCACGCAGGATGTCGATCGTCTGCTCGACCTGGGCGAGCCTCTGGCGTCCGGTCGTCGGTGAATAGCCGAGAAGCTCGACCGCCTGCTTCTGCACCTCGGGTCGACCGGTGCCGATGCCGAGGTCGAAGCGACCCTCCGTGATCACGGAGAGCGTGTGAGCATCCCAGGCGGCGAGCCTCGGCGGCCGCAGGGGGCTCGCGACGACGAACGTCCCGACGCGAAGCCTGGTCGTCAGCGACGCCGCGACCGCAAGCGTCGACCACGGCGAGAGGAGCTGCAATCCATCCGGCATCAGCAGGGTGCTGTAGCCGAGCTCCTCGGCCCGAAGGGCCAGAGCGCGCCACGCCGCAGGGCCCTGCTGGGCGTTGCCAACGACACCGAAGCGAAAGGGTCTTTCGGCCATGGGGCAAACGTAGTGGATGTCAAAGGCGCTGATGTGGATCCCCACCGGCCGGGGCCGGCGGGGATCGGGTGTCGCGGACGGTCGGGCGAATGCCGCCTCCGGCCATGGCAGGGCCGACCGGTGCTCAGCGAGCGGCGATGCCCCGCACGATGCCGGCCAGCGTCCGGAGCTGGTCGAGGGGCAGCCGGTCCGGCTCCGAGGTCAGGAGCTGGAGAGCGACGTGATCGGCGCCCGCGTCAAGGTGCTCCTGCACCCGGCCGCGGATCTGCTCCGGTGAGCCCCACGCGACCAGCCCGTCGATGATGCGGTCGCTGCCGCCATTCTCAAAGTCGGCGTCATCGAAGCCGAGCCGCCGCCAGTTGTTCACGTAGTTGGGCAGGCCAAGGTAGTGACCCAAGGCCTCCCTGCCCGCCGCCCGCGCCTTCGACGGATCCTCCTCGAGCACCACCTTCTGCTCGGGGGCGACGAGCCTGTCCGGCCCCAGGATCTCTCGCGCCGTCCTGGTGTGGGCGGGCGTCGTCCAGTAGGGCAGCGTGCCCAGCGAGCGGTCGCGGGCGAGCTCGAGGGCGCGAGGACCGAGGGCCGCGATGGCGCGCCCTTCGACGGGAACCGGCGGCGACGCCGCATCCAGCTCGTCGAGGTACTCGCCCAGCTTTCGGAGCGGCCTGCGATAGGCGGGCCCGACGCTTGGCGCGTGCCCGATGCCGAGGCCGAGGACGAACCGGCGGGGATACCGCGCGTTGATCCTGCCCGCGCTCTCGGCGACGACGCCGGCCGGGTCCTTCCAGATGTTGACGATGCTGGTCCCCACGATCAGCCGGTCGGTGGCAGCGATCAGGGATTCGGAGTGGTGAAGGTCACCGGGAGGGGAGCCGCCAAGCCAGAGGGCGGAGAAGCCGAGCTTCTCCAGTTCCTGGGCCGATTCCCTGTCGTTCTCCCACGGGGTTGAGCGTCGAAAGAGGCCTATGGGGCCGAGGTCATGCATGACACCTCCTCACCGCTTGCTGCTGGACGTACGACCACCCTTCCAACGAGAGCAGCCGGGTCGGGATTCCGCGGAGCACCTCGTCGGCCAACGCCTGACTCGGGTTCGCGCAGCCTTGACGGAGGCACCGAATACGTCGAGGCGCGTAGCGAGAACTCTCCACCTGACGGACGCGGTGAGAGGCTCCTGTCGCCTACAACGGTGAGGATGCGTCCGTTCAATGTCAGGAGGAACAGCCCGAACATGCCCGAGATCACCCGAAGGCAGCTGCTCAGGTCCAGCGCGACCGCAGCCGCCGGCCTTGCCGCGGTTCCGCTTCTGGCGAGCTGTGGATCGCCGACCGCGTCCGGCCCGTCCAAGAACCTCATCGGCAAGCCGCTCCTTGCGGTCGACGAGATCCCGGTTGGCGGCGGCCACATCCTCGCCAACGACCATGTCGTCGTCACCCAGCCGACGAAGGGGACCTTCCACGTCTTCAGCTCCACCTGCACGCACCAGGGGTGCACCGTGAGCCAGGTTCAAGGCGGCACCATCGACTGTCCGTGCCACGGCAGCAAGTACAGCATCATCAACGGCGCGGTGAAGGCAGGGCCGGCTCCGAGGCCGCTTCCGGAGTACAAGTCGCAGGTGAAGGCCGGCTACGTCGAGCTGACCTGAACAGATGACTTGAGGGCCTCCCGCGATGTGGTGTGGGAGGCTCCTCTCTTTTTGGGGTCTCCTGCAGTTTCCGTGGGTAGGGTTTGATCTGCGGTTGAGTTGAGGCACGCCGCCCCGAATACGATCCGGGTTGATGAGACTCAGCTCGCGGAAGAAGCGGCGTGCGTAGTTCGAGTGTATGGCGACGGCTGTTG